>JBDSYA010000138.1:0-16584 GCA_039925865.1 Ignavibacteria bacterium | reverse complement strand
ATACACCGGCAAGGTCGATCAAATGAATTTCTCTTCCATAATGAAATTCAGTTGGCTCTCGCAATATGATCTGAAACTTTCTTGCAAGCTGGATTTGATTTAATTCTTTCCAATACTCATCCAGGCTCTCAACTACAACGCGCATCATCAGATTTTCTGAAAAATTTTTATCATTGAATCTTTGCATGATAAATTTGCAGGTATCCTTCTGAAATCCAATGTAGTCAGCTGTTTCCCAGGTAATTTTAAAACCCATCTCCAGAAATAATTTTTTAGATTCATCAAAATCCTCTCCTGAAGGTATAAATGGTTCAATTGAATTAAATGTCATTGATAGATTTTTTGATAGTTAGAAGCCGTGCTTCATAAAGTTTTGTAAGTTAATTTAAAAATGAAGATTTTAAATTAAAATGCTTCAATAAATCTTTTTAATATAATCAGGAATAGTTAATGATGGAACAGATTTATCAGTATTGATTTCGATGACGCAAAATTTGTTTCGGGTTATGCTGCAAATGACGTGAATGGAAATTCAAAAGTTGAAGGAAAGATCTTTCATTTAATAGGGGAAAATGCGTTAAATTTTGTTATGCAGTTCAACTGTAGAAATGATTACCTTATTTTTAAAAGTATACTGACACAACATAAAAAGTTTAATATTTTGCTGTGTCAGTTTCTAAATAAAAATTAAAGTATTCAACATTATATAATTCTACAAAAAGGACAAGGGTTAAGTAAGTTCAGTTAATTCATTGAACTTTCATTTCGCTTATTGCTTTCGTCAATATATTGGGTAAATAATTTCAGATATGTTTCTGCATCTTTGCGGTTATTCTTATTGTTGCTTCCGTGAATGTCACCAAAATCTTTTAATCTTGTAAGATATTTTTCTACTTCTTCATCGTCAAACTCCAATCTTCCTGAAATCATATCATTAAGTCTGCATGAAGCAGGTCCTGAAAATCTTGAATCTATAGAACTCAGAAGCTCTTTCAATTTTATTTCCATTTTTTTTTAGTTTAGTTTAATGTTCCTTAAAATAATTTAAAACTCTATAATAATTGCTTTGTAAATTATAAAAGTAAATTTAATCCTTTAATCTTGTAATGCACAGTTTAAATCAAACTAATTAATTATTATATTATATTTAATAAAAATACAGGTTATTTTAAAAATAAATTTTACAAATAAAATAGTATATGACTACTGCTGATATTTCCAATGTAAAGAAGTTAATAAAGGAAATTAAAAACAAACTAAACGAACTAGAAAGAGCAATCGATAAAACTCCTCAGAAAAAATTTGGTTACCCAACCAATACACAATCGCCTTCACCTAGAAAAAGGAATGTTTACCGGGATTCTGATAACAACACCGGTAATAATTAATTTGAAAAATTTATTTTTTACATTTGGTTATTGGACCATTAGTCCAGATATTGCTAATTTCATAAAAAACCCGGATTACTAAATGTTATCCGGGTTACTGAAAATATATTTGAAATAAAGATCAGTTTTCACCTTCTTTTTTTGGTTCTTTCCTGAAAGTTTCTTTTGGCTCAGACGTTTCATTTCGTTTATATTCTCTTGAGCCTGAATTATCATCACTATTATTATTGTCGTAAGTCTTTGGAGGGTTATATGTACCTGTATTGGTACTTCTATAGGAGTTAGAATTTCTTCTTGAAGATTTCTTTTTAATATTTTTACGTTTGCTCTTGTTATTACCTTTGGATTTTTTCTTACCCGAATATTTCTTTTTTCCTGTAACTTTTTTCTTGCCGGAAGATTTTCTTTTAGAAACTTTTTTTCCTGAAGATCTTTTGTTATTTTTCTTTTTTTTAGATTTCTTTATTGTTCTCTTTTTATTCTTTTTCCTTTTATCGGTTAACTCAGTATTGCTCTCAGTTTTCGCAGTTAATACTTGTAAATCACTAATCGCACCGCCAAAAGTAAAAACAAATAAAAAAGCCATTACTAATAATGTTCTTTTTGACATGCTTTTCTCCTTTTTTATTTAATTGAATAAATTAAAGTAAAACATTTATAATGAAATTACAATGCTTTTTTATCTTTTATTATAATAACCATATTTCTATTTTGAAATGAAATATTTGAATCTAACTTCCTGTCATTCATAATATTATACTTTATCAAAATTCAACAAATGATAATTAAGAAAGACTGATGCATTCAAACACATATAAAAAAATAAATGAGTAACACTAATAAAACTGTTGTGATGGCCATGAGCGGGGGAGTTGATTCTTCTGTTGCGGCTGCAATGCTGATGGAACAGGGGTACAATCTGATCGGTATCACAATGAAAACATGGGGATACGACGATATTCCGGAAAAAGATTCCGGCTGCTGCTCACTGGAAACGATCTATAGCGCTAAAAATGTCGCTCATAGTCTGGGTTTTAATCATTACACTCTCGATTTTACCGAAAAATTCAATGATATTGTTATCAAAGATTTTATTTCTGAATATTTAAAGGGTAATACTCCTAACCCATGTGTTTTGTGCAATAAGTCAATTAAATGGGGAGCTTTACTTGAAAAAGCTGAATCTTTAGGAGCAGATTATATAGCTACCGGTCATTATGCAAATGTTAATTTCGATACAGATCTGCAAAGGTATTATGTTTCAGCTGCGGCAGATAAGAAAAAAGATCAGTCATATGCTTTATGGAGAGTTTCTCAATATGCTTTAAGCAAAACTCTTTTCCCACTTGGAAAATATACAAAGCCCTATATCCGGGAGCTTGCAAAGAAATTGGGATTGAAACCGGCGGAAACTCCTGATTCACAGGAAATATGTTTCGTTCCTAATGATAATTACAGAGACTTGATAGAAATCAGGATGCCCGGAATTAACGAAAATCTTTCCGGCGGTGAGGTTTTATATAAAGACATTAAAGTAGGCACTCATAAAGGGTATCCATACTACACTATCGGCCAAAGAAGAGGATTAAATATTGCTTTAGGAAAACGCATTTATGTATCAAAGCTGGACCCCGAAAAAAATGTGGTTTACGTCGATGATGAGGATAAACTTTATAATTATGAATTTATGACAAGAGATATCAACATGATGAAGCTTAGTGAAATTGATATGCCAATGCTGGCAAAAGTAAAAATTAGATATAACGATGTAGGACATGAAGCTGAAATAATTCAAACTGAAAAGGAATGTGTCAAAGTAAAGTTTCAGGAATCTCAGAAGGCGATTACTCCCGGACAGTCGGCGGTTTTTTATATAGGTGAAGATATTATTGGAGGCGGTATAATTGATAAAATTACCGGATAACTATTTATGGATCTTTACACTCGTCTGGGTAAACTATCAAAGAAAAAAAATAAAACCATTATTTTTCCCGAGTCATATGATGAACGTGTAAATACTGCAGTTAAAATAATTTTAAAGGAAAAATTAGCAAAGATTATATTAATATCAGAGAGAAACATTGAACATTCAATTGCGCCTGATAAAAATCTTACGATCATTGATGAAGCTTTCAGTTCGCAATTTCTCAGATCGTATCATGCAATTAAAACTTCAAAGAAAAAGGATTATGAGTTATCAAAGTCTGAATCGGATATTAGAGATCCTTTGACATTTTCATGCATTTTGCTTAAAAATAATTATGCAGATGGTATAATTGCGGGAAGTGTTTATTCAAGCACTGAAGTCATAAGAAATGCTATTTCAATTATCGGAGTTTCTAAGAACAACAAAACGGTTTCTTCTTTTTTTCTATTTACATTCCCTGAAAAGAACTTTCATCACGATAAAGTTTTTGCATATGCCGATTGCGGCGTTATTCCATTTCCTGATGCTGAACAGCTTTCAGATATTGCGATTCAAACCGCAAACAGTTTTAAAAAACTTACGGGCATCAGGCCAAGAGTTGCTTTTCTTTCCTTCTCGACAAAAGGAAGTGCAAAGGATGAATCAATCAACAAAATTTTAAAAGCATATGAGCTGACTAAAATAAATACACCTTCACTTGTATGTGATGCTGAACTCCAGTTTGATGCGGCTTTTGTTAAAGAAGTAGCTGCAAGAAAAAATCCTCTTGGAAAAATTAAAGGTGATGCAAATGTATTTATATTTCCGGATCTGAATTCAGGTAACATCGCTTACAAAATTACAGAACGAATAGGCGGTGCAACAGCAACGGGTCCAATTTTACAGGGACTCTCAAAACCTGTTATGGATCTGTCACGCGGATGTAAAGCTGAAGATATAATAAATATGACCAAGGTAATATCAAATTTATAAAGTTAAAATTTAAAAAACAAATCATGGCAAAAACATTTCATGAGTTATGCTCCGACGCAAAAGATAATGTTACAGAATGCAGTATTGGTGAAGTTAGAAAAATGTTTGAAAACAAAGAGGATTTTATGCTGGTAGATGTAAGAGAGGATAATGAATTTAAGGAGGGAAGAATTAAAGGTGCAGTTCACATTGGTAAAGGAATAATTGAAAGAGATATTCATCTGCATACTCCTGATCACGATAAAAAGATCGTTCTTTACTGTGGCGGGGGATTCAGATCAGTTCTGGCGGCCGAATCTTTGATGAAGCTCGGATATAATAATGTCATTTCAATGGCAGGCGGATGGAAAGGATGGAAAGATGAAGGCGGCGAAGTAGAATAGATCTTTAATTTAGATTTTAGATCTTTGATCTTTGATTTTAGATTTACTATTTAACTTCATATAAATCATAAATCAAAATTATAAATCATAAGTCAATAAATCCTCAGATTCTTTTATTAGTCCTGTTAAGAAAATCCCGTATAAGCGGATCATCAGTTTCAGTAAGCTCCTTAGGTGTTCCTTTAAAATAAATTTTACCCTCATGCATCATTGCCACCGTATCGGCTACATCATAAACGCTGAATATGTCATGGGTCACAACAATGGATGTAACTTTTAACTTTCCGGAAAGCTCTTTAATAAGATCATCTATCTGATCGCTCATAACGGGATCTAGTCCTGTCGTAGGTTCATCATAAAATATATATTCGGGATTTGTAGCCAGTGAGCGCGCCAGAGAAACTCTTTTTTTCATACCACCCGAGAGATCAGAAGGCTTCATAAGCTGGATATCAGGCAGTCCTACCATTTCCAGTTTTTCAGCTACAATGTCTGCTATTTCTTTTTTTGATAAATTAGTATTTTCTTTCAGGGCTAGCCCTATATTTTCTTCTACATTCATAGAGTCAAATAAAGCAGCTCCCTGAAATAGGAATCCAAATTTCTTTCTCATTTCATACAATTCTTTTTCCTGCATGACGGTTATATCTTTACCTTCTATTTCTATATGTCCGCTGTCAGGTTTCAAAAGTCCGATAATATGTTTCAGCAAAACAGATTTACCTTCACCGCTGCGTCCAATGATAACTAAAGTAATACCTTTTTCTATTGTCAGATCAATACCTTTGAGTATCTCTTTGTCACCAAAATTCTTTTTTAAGTTTTGTATCTCAATCATTATTATTTTAAATAAAGTGGAATCAAATTAGCTGTATTAAAAGCAATTAACAATTTAGAATTTTAAAATTTATCATTATGATATTTATGAGATACCATTTACTTCATTTTACTGTATAATTTTGTTGCTAATTGTTATATGTAATGTCAATGAACACCTTCAAAAATAAATGAAGTTTGTTAATGGAGGTGAAGCAATAATTTTCTGTGAACCGTTCTTTGTATATTTTATTCATTGATTTTTTAAATCGAAAACTTTAATGTAGAGTAAAATTTTACAATCTAAAATTAAACCTTAGGGGGAATTTATTTCTATGAAAAAATTAATTACAATTTTTTCATTATTTGTAATGCTGGTAAGCTTTAGCCCAAATAAATCTTATTCACAAAATAATGCATTGTTAGAATACTGCACCGGAACTTGGTGCGGATATTGCCCTTGCGGTCATGAATTTATTGATCAAATATTAACAAATTACCCTAATACTGTTGTGTTATCATATCATGGCGGAACAGGCGATCCATGGCTGTCTTATAGCGCAGGAATTAGGTCTTTATTTGGTTATACCGGTTATCCTTCGGGAAGTGTCGGAAGAAAGACAGGAATCATTGACCGAAACGCCTGGAATAATGAAGTTGTGTTGCAGTCTGCACTGATCCAGCCGGGTGTCAGTATTGTAATTTCAAATAAGGCTTATGATGCAACTTCACGAACGTTAACTGTCACAGTAGTAATTACAGCTTTAACGGATTTGACCGGCGATTTTAATATTAACTATGTTCTTACGGAAAACAATTTAATTTATCCGCAAAATTATTATTCAGCCTGTGGAACTCCCGGATATGTAAATGACTACGTCCATGATCACGTTGCAAAAAATATGATGAACGGTGATCTTGGAGAAGTCATCCATACAGGAACATGGACAACAGGACAAGAGGTTACAAGGAATTTATCATATGTTGTTCCGATATCTCCGCAGGTGATTGAGCCAAACAATTGTGACATAAATATTTTTGTGTACAAACAGGGTACAAGCATCTCTACTAACAGCAACGTTCAGCAGGCAATGCGAACACCTTTGACAACTACTGTTGGAATACAAAATCAAAGTTCAATTATTCAGGATTACGGCCTTACTCAAAATTATCCGAATCCGTTTAATCCAACGACAAATTTCAGTTTTTCAATTCCTAAAGATGGTAATGTCAGTTTGAAGTTTTATGATGTTCTAGGAAATGAAGTTGATAATTATGTAAACGGATTTTTAAAAGCAGGTGTTTATAGTGTAGAGTTTGACGGATCCAATTTATCAAGCGGAATTTATTTTTACACACTGAGCACAAACGAATTCAATTTAACAAAACGAATGATTTTAACAAAATAATTTTTTCAAACAACCTCATTACTTGCGAAGGCGGGTCGTTTATTCGGCTCGCTTTTTTTATTTCTTAAACATAACTTCTTATAACTAGAAGTTGAACGTATTTATAAAAGTTATATTAAATTTTTTATTCCCATGAAAAAAATAATAATAATTATTTTTCTTTTTTCAATCACATCAGTTTTATATCCTCAGGGTTTCCTAAGCTGGAAAACAGTTGGTGGCAACAGCAACCGGGACGGATACAATAATGATTTTTTTGATACTCCCAATGGATTTGACAGAACTTTTAATGCTCCCTATTCAATATGGGGAATGCCAATTTTTACAGAAGGGAACAGATTTGCAACAACACGCTATATTTCTTTATCACCCATAAGAGCTTCTATAGTAGCATTCAGTTTCCTTAGTACAAATCCTGTTTGGACATTCGGAGAAAATTCCGGAGTGAATATTATCATGGGCGTGAATAATGATAAAGTCTATGTCAGGGACTTTCAGCAAAATGGAAATGATACAATTTTTGCTTTGAATGCTGATAACGGTGCGCTGGTATGGAAATCAAGGTTTACGGTGGAGAGAGGCATTATCTGGACGGCAGCTTTTACAGATAACGGCGATCTGATAATTCCCGGCTCAGGAACTAAAAGGATAATGAGAATTAATCACCAAAACGGAGACACGGTATGGACTAACAGAAGAATTATTCCAAACACGGGTGCAGAATGCATGTGTATTGTTGGTAATACTCTTTATGCCTTAGAGGGAAGTATTACCACTCCCAAAAAAATTATTGCAATAGATATAGGAACAGGAATTACAAAATATTCTTCGGAAGCATTAGCCGGAGACGGAGATCAGGAAATTCCCTTTACAGTTTCAAGGAACGGAGTTGTTTATATAATAAGAGATGGCGGGCTTCTTCATGCTCTGAAAGATAACGGCACAGGTTTCACACAGTTGTGGGCGAGAAGCGTTCCACATCCTGTAGGCACTTATTCACAGATAGCAATAGGAAAAGACAGTTCCGTTTACATTCCTTACGGAAGGAAAATTTACAGATTAAATCATCAAACAGGGCAAGCCATGGATTCATCGATTGAACTGGCTTCATCGGGCACAATCAATCCGAGATTTACAATCGGAAAATTTGGAAATGTTTTTGTCGGAAATGGAGCTTCTGAACCCTCTCAAGGTAAATATTTTGTTTTCAATTCAAGCCTTCAAAGCTTGCAGGAAATCCCATTCAGCTTTAATTATTACTGCGGACCCACACCCGGTGGTGGAATTTATAACCCTCATATACTAATGGCCGGAGCCGGAACAGAGATAAAAGCAAAATATCATTTTATAGATAATATAAAAATTCTTTCGACCAAGTCACCTGAAAACTTTGAGCTTCTTCAGAATTATCCTAATCCCTATAATCCGTTCACGAACATAGAATTTGGAATATCGAAATTGGGATTTGTTTCATTAAACGTTTTTGATATGCTTGGAAAGAAAGTTGCAACATTAGTTAATGAAGATTTAAACCCGGGCTCATACAAATATAATTTTGATGCGAAAGGGCTTTCAAGCGGTGTTTACTATTATACTCTGAAGGTTGATGGTTTAAGTGAGTCAAAAATGATGATGCTGACAAAGTAACATTTGAATTGATTGGAATTTTTAAATTCAGATCTATTTAAAGTATTCATTTTGATAATATGTTGTATTTTTGATTTATTATAATTTTTTTTTCATTGCATAGAAATTTATTATTTTCTTACTTCTTCTTAATCATTTAATCTTGATTCTTTTATATATGTCAATTAAGTTTAGAAAAAATTTTTATTAATTAAACCCTTAGGAGACCATAATGAGAGTAAAACATTTACAATTTATTTCCATTCTGACAATCGTTTTATTATTAGTATCATTCGGCAATTCTTTTTCGCAATGGACGATAGCAGGAGCTGTTTCCGGTGCGGGAACATTTCCGAGTATTTCAGTAGTAGATCAGAATAATGTCTGGATAGCTGGAGGATCCAACACACCGGCAATATTCAGAACAACTAACGCAGGAGCAAACTGGATCACAGTTGGCACCACGGGAGTTTTGCTGGATCAATTTTGTGTTTGGGCAACGGATGCTAATACAGCATATGTTGGAAACGGAGGAGCAGCAGGAGGAGCAGGAGGAAATGCAAGTTTCTTTAAAACTACAGATGCCGGTGCTACGTGGACAACAGTTGCATCAACCGGCGGATCTGCTGGATTTTTCAACGGTATAGTTTTTTCTAAAACAATGCCGAGTTTTGGAATAGCGCAAAGTGATCCTCCGACAGGCCTTGGAAACCCGTATTACATTTCAACTACTTCAAATGGCGGAACAAGCTGGTCACCTTTAACACCTGCGCCTCCGGGAGTTTCAGGTCAGGCATCTGCTCAAAATTCAATATTTGTTATTGACAATCTATTCTACGGCTTCGGTCTAGGTAATAATGCTCCGGCCAGAGCTTATATGACCAGCAATGGTGGAACGTCATGGTTTACAGGAACATTAACCGGCTTAGCAGGTGGATTTGTTTCAGGACTGGCATTTAAAGAAAATAAATTAATGGGAATAGCAGCAGCAAGTGCTTCATTACCGAGTATCGCGAGAACAACAGACGGAGGATTAACCTGGGCAACTGTTAATGTCGGTACAGGAGTAACCGGGTATTGCACAATGAAATGGATTGAAGGAACAAATACATGTTATCTTTCTGCTAATGCCGGTGCAGCCGGGGTAGTTAAGAAAAGCACTGATAATGGTTTAACATGGACCACTATGTCAACTTCCGGTTTAACCGGAATCACACATATGGAATTCAGAAGAGTAGGAACAACTGTGTACGGATTTGCAGCGACAGCAAGCGGAGCAATACTGAAGCTTATCGATGTAGTAACAGAAGTTAACACAGTTAATAGTTCTATACCAGAAAATTTCAGACTGGATCAAAATTATCCAAACCCGTTCAATCCAACAACAACAATAAATTTTTCAATTCCTAAATCTTCAAACGTTTCATTGAAAGTTTATGATGCGCTTGGAAAAGAAGTTGCGACTCTTGTTAATGAGTTTAAAAATGCAGGAAATTATTCAGCAGACTTTACAGCAGCTTCAGGTTTAAATTCAGGAATTTATTTCTATACAATTACAACCGGTGATTTTACCGACACAAAAAAATTAATGCTGGTTAAATAATTTTTATCATATAATAATTGCTGCCCATCTTATTATAAAATTTAAGGTGGGCTTTTTTTTATATGAACTGATTTTAATTAACGGGACTGTAAGCTGTTTTGTAATAATGTGCATTTTTAAAAAGGGAGTTTCATACATAACAATAAATCTTGACATTTAAAATTAATAGGTTTAGTTTTCACAAATAAAATTCAATGGCATTCATATTTACAATATTGTTCCATAACGAATTTATAAATAAAGTTTCATGGTGTCTCCAGCATTTTCTCACTATGGAGTTTTACAGGAAGATATGTAATAAATGTTATTGGAGTAATATTTATAATTCCAGGCACAGTATTGTTGTCAAGTTTTTAATACTTTCCATTTCCTTTCTTTCATTGATGTTTTTTTCATTCTTTTATTTGCCCACCGATCCCGCTAATATTAATAAGTCTTCTTATTTCTTCAGAGCAAAAATTTATATTACTGGTTTCAAATCAAGACTTCAAAATAGATTCGTTATGATCTCAAATATTATAATTGAATTATCCTTATCATTAATAAATCTAAAAAAAATAAGTTTTAACTCTCCCGCAATAATTCTTAATCCTTCTCTTCGGATTTAAGATGCCGCTTTATTTTTGCATTTAATAAAAAATTGCGTTTACTCAGATAATAAATATGCAGGCAGATTTTGATATTGCATACAGATACTGTAAAGAAGTTGCTCTTGGTCACTATGAAAATTTTCCAGTTGGTTCTTTACTAATACCGAAAAATAAAAGAAAATATATTTACAGCGTTTATGCTTTTGCAAGAACTGCGGATGACATTGCAGATTCAGTAAATTTCAGCCAATACGAAAAACTGAAAAAGCTAAATGATTTTGAGGATGAGCTGACAAAGATCGAACATGATCAGTTAACTAATTTGATACCTGAAACAAAAAATATTTTCATTGCTCTTTACAATACGATGATTGAACTCGGGATCTCAACAGAAAATTTTAGGGATTTGTTAATCGCTTTTAAGCAGGATGCCGAAGAATTGTCTTATGAAACTTTCGATAAGATACTTGAATATTCATATTATTCAGCGAATCCTGTAGGAAGGCTGGTATTAAGTGTCTTCGGATATGATATTGAAAGAGACAAAATAATTTTCGAAAAATCGGATAAGATCTGTACGGCTTTACAACTTACAAATTTCTGGCAGGATGTTTCAAGAGATTTGAAAATGAAAAGAATATATATTCCTTCAGAGATTATGAAGGATTATGAGTACAGCGAAAAGTTGCTATTAAATGAAACGGAAAATGATAACTTTAGAGAGATGTTAAAACATTTAGTCTCCAGGACATACGAGATATTTGATGAAGGTCGTGATATTATAAAGATGCTTAGCGGAAGATTGAAGTTAGAAATAAAAGCAACAATTGCCGGTGGTGAAATGATTTTAAACAAAATAGAATCAATAAATTACAATGTTTTAAGCAGCAGAGTTCAGATAAATAATTGTGAAAAAGTTAAACTACTGGGAAAAGCTTTTTTTTAGACACAGATTATGGAAACAATTAATGACATTGATCACAAAAGCATAACTAAAAAAAGCAGGTCAAATTTTCTTTATTCATTCTCATTATTGCCAAAAGAAAAGAATGATGCCATTAATACCGTGTATGCATTCTGCAGGAAAACTGACGATATAGTTGATGATGTCAATGATAGCACCGAGAAAAAATATTCTAAAATAATAGAGTGGAGGAAGGAATTTGAGAAAGCTCTTACAAGCGGGAATTCAAAATTTTCTTTGCTCAATAAAGTTAATGTTGTAATAAAAAAATTTAATATTCCGGCAGAGCCTTTTTTCGGTTTGATAAAAGGAATGGAAGCAGACTTGAAAAAAAACAGGTATAATACTTTTGGAGAATTAGTGGATTATTGTTTCAATGTTGCTTCTACCGTAGGTTTAATGTGTATTGAAATATTCGGATATAATAATCCAAAGACAAAGGATTTTGCAATCAATCTCGGCATAGCTTTACAGCTTACAAATATTTTAAGAGACATTAAAACTGATGCAGAACACGGAAGAATATACATACCGCTTGAAGATCTCCGGAGGTTTAATTATCACGAAGATGATCTTTTTAACAGTAAATACAATGATGACTTTATAAAGCTTATGAAATATGAATGTGACCGAGCGAGATTTTTTTATGATGAAGCCAATAATTCTCTTTCGAGGGAAGACAAGGGGCTGATGTTTGCCGCAAGAATAATGGAGCATATTTATTTTCGTGTATTAAAAAAGATCGAAAAAAATAATTATAACGTATTCGAAAAGAAATTAAGAGTTTCAAATTTTAAAAAGATCTTTATTACAGTGGGTGTTTATCTGAAGTATAAAATACTGTACAGCTTTGATGAGAATAAATTAGCGCTCCATGGCATAGCCAGAACTGGTAAATGAGTTTGAAAAGATCAGTTATTATAATTGGCGGAGGGATCGCGGGATTATCTTCAGCAGTCTTTCTCACAGAGTCAGGTTTCAAGGTTACATTAATTGAATCTTCGCCAAAGCTTGGAGGAAGAGCTTACAGTTTTTTTGACCGGAAAAAAAATCAGTTCTTTGACAACGGGCAGCATATTTTAGCCGGATGGTATAAAAATACTTTTGAATATCTGAAGATCATCGGAAATTATGATAAGCTGAATTTTCAAAACGGTCTTGAAGTAAATTTTATTAATCTGAACAGGGAAGTTTTTCAGTTTAAATGCCCTGACACAAAGCCGCCATTGAATCTATTAATTGGCTTGTTGAAATTTAAAGCTTTTGGTTTGAAAGATAAATTTGCATTAAAGAATATTAAAAAGCTTTTTAAACTTAATGATTTTGAAAGCAAATATGGAAATGTCCGGGACCTTCTGGAAGGAATCAATCAAACAGAAAATATCATTAAATATTTCTGGGAGCCGTTTATATTTTCGGTTTTTAACACCCGCCCGGAGAATGTCAGTGTGAAAATATTTTTAAATGTTATGAAGGAAGGTTTTAAATCTAAGAATAATTCAATGCTTGTGATCCCAAGTGTAAATTTAAATGAGCTTTTTATTAATGATGCAGTTGATTATTTAAAAATGAACGATGCAGACATTTTTTTGAATCAAAGAGTTAAAAGGATCAACTTAAAAGCCGGTTCGGAATCTGATAATAAATCTGATCTGAAAATTGAAAATATAATGTTAGAAGACAATACGAATTTGAAATCAGAAATTTACATTTCAGCCGTGGGTTTTTATGATTACAAAGAATTGTTTGGTTCGGAAGGGCTGACAGATGATCATTACAATTCTGACAGGTTAAAAACTTCAAGTATAGTTTCAGTTCATTTATTTTTTAACGGAAAAATACCTGAAGAATTGATACCGCATAACTCCTTTGGGATGACCGGTTTGATCGGAACGAAAGTTCAGTGGATCTTTAAAAGAAGCGATCAGCATCTGAGTCTTGTAATAAGCGGAGCAGATGAAATTAATATAACTGGTATGAGTAATGAAGAAATTTTTAAATTATGTATCAACGAATTAATGCAGACTCTCGATGGATTTGAGAGGCTGGAAATTTCAGATTATAAAGTGATAAAAGAAAAACGGGCAACATTTATTCCGGATGATGAGAGCAATGAATTCAGGCCTCCGCAAAGTACAAACATTAATAATTTTTTCATTGCAGGAGACTGGACTGATACGGGATTTCCGTCAACAATTGAGGGAGCAGTTACCAGTTCAAAGCATATTCAGAGTTTATTGACCGGATCAAACGTAAATTAAAATAAGACGATTTAAAAAAGAATCAGAAGAATTAAAAAAGTTTACAATTAAATTTAAAATAGAATCTTAAACTAAATTAAATAAAAACCATGGACTCAAAGACAGTAAATCCGGTTGCAATACAAATTCCGGACGAGGCGCAAAAGGAGCAAGTCAACAAAGAGCAATTGATACAGCAGATGCTGCTTGAAGAAAAAAAGCGACTTGAAGCGGAATATGGAGTTGAAAACAAAAAGATCGATCATTTCAAAAGACCTTTTGAAAAAGCCTTTACAAAAGATCAGAGAAAAGACACGACAATTTTGTTTGGAGGTCTTACATGGAAGCATGAGAAACTAATTAAAGGCGCTCTTGAAGGCATCGGCTACAAAATGGATATTGTTGCTACTGCCGATAAGAAAGCATTTCAGCTTGGTAAAGAATATGGTAATAACGGTCAGTGCAATCCGACATATTTTACTGTAGGTAATCTTGTTCAGCATCTTCAGGCACTTGAAGAAGGCGGAATGTCAAAAGAAGATATTATAGACAAACATGTTTTCTTCACAGCGGGGGCATGCGGTCCGTGCAGATTTGGAATGTATGAAGCAGAGTACAGATTAGCGCTGCGAAATTCTGGCTTCGACGGATTCAGAGTTTTATTATTTCAGCAGACCGGAGGTTTGTCTCAGGCAGAAGCTGAAGCGGGTTTAGAAATGAACCTGGATTTCTTCTTAGGAATTATCAATGCGATGATGCTCGGTGATATTATCAATGAGATCGGATATCATGTAAGGCCTTATGAAGTGAATGAAGGTGAAACAAACAGGGTAATGGAAGAAGTCATCGATATATTTTATGATAAACTAAAGAGCAAAAGATATTTTGATTTTAATTCAAGGATCGGAAAGATCATACAAAAACTTCCTGCATCAGATTATCTGACAAAATTTATAGACCAGATATTAGGTGATTATTATCTTGAAGCAGTTGAAAGTGCAAAAGAGAAATTTAACAATATAAAAGTTGACAGGACGAGACTTAAACCAATTGTTAAAGTTACAGGTGAATTCTGGGCTCAGACAACTGAAGGAGACGGTAATTTCAATATGTTCCCGTTCCTTGAAAGAGAAGGAGCGCAGGTAGTGGTGGAGCCGATCGCAACATGGATAATGTATATGATACACCAGGCGCAGTCAGTAAATGAAGATCAGAAGGGAATAAATGTTTATAAGGATCTTGATACCAAATTAACATTTAAGGACAAGCTGAAAATGGCAAAAGATTATAAATCGTCTAAGACAATTTTAACACTTGCCGAAAAAATATTTGACAGGGAATACAACCGTTACAGAAAAGCATTCGGTGAACTTCCACATGAGTTGGTAGATCAGAAAGTTTTAAAAGATCTTGCACATCCATTTTATAATTCTCGTGTTGAAGGGGGAGAAGGACATCTTGAAGTCGGCAAAAGTATTTATTATACAGTAAATAATTTATGTCATATGATACTTTCATTAAAACCATTCGGATGTATGCCGTCAACTCAATCTGACGGAGTTCAGTCCGCAGTATCAAATCATTATAAGGACATGATATTCCTTCCAATTGAAACTTCAGGTGAAGGTGATGTCAACGCGCATTCACGTGTTCAGATGGCTTTAGGAGAAGCGAAAGCAAAGGCAAAGATCGAATACAATGAATGCCTTGAAAAGACTGGTTATTCTTTGGAAGAAATCAAAGCTTATGTCGAAACACATGATAAACTTCAAAGACCTTTCCTTCATGTTTCACACAGAAAAGGAATTTCAGGGATCGGAGCTAACTTTATTTTGGATGTAGCTGAGATGATGAAGAAGGAAGGAATTAAGAGTGTGAGGAAAGAGTCGGAAGTAGAGAGTGTGTAGAGTGTGTAGAGTGGATAGAGTGGATAGAGGATGTAGAAAATTTAGAGGGTGTAGAGTTTGTTGAGTTTATATAGTTTGTATAGAAATTTTTAATGTGCTGTCAGGACTTCCGTCCTGACAGAGAGAGTGATACGGCAGTCAGGAAGAAATTTCTGACTCCACGGTTGGAATAACATAGATGTTAGTTAAACATGATAATGTCACGATACGCGAAGCGGGAATAATGACCCATGTCAGGTAGCACTACCAATGAAGCAAAAGAAAATGAAAAATGAAAATTAATAATCTAAAATCGTAAATCAAAAATCTAAAATCATAATAACTCATGCCTACAAAACGAAATCTCTCCATTGGCTTTGACGTCGGATCTACAACAGTAAAAGCTGTTGTTATCGACACCGATAAAGATGAGATCATTTGGTCTGAATATCACAGACACGATACAAAGCAGCCGGAAAAGTCTCTCGAGCTTCTTAAGAAGATCGAAATAGAATGTGAGATTACAAACCCTGAAGAAGTCCGATGTTTTATTACAGGATCAGGAGGATCTAACATAGGCAAGCACATCGGGGGAAAATTTGTTCAGGAAGTAAATGCAGTTTCACTTGCTGTTGAAAAACTTTATCCGGCAACTCACTCTGTAATAGAGCTTGGCGGACAGGATGCAAAGATAATTATTTTTAAACCCGATCCTGAAACCGGCAAGAAGAAAAAAATTCCTTCAATGAATGATAAGTGCGCGGGAGGAACCGGCGCTGT
>JBDSYA010000137.1:0-19263 GCA_039925865.1 Ignavibacteria bacterium | reverse complement strand
AAATGAATTTATTCGTCTTTCAGTTTGTCTTTGAATTTCTTCCTGAACTTATCAAGTTTAGGATTGATAACAAACTTGCAGTAACTTTGATTTGAATTATCATTATAGTAATTCTGATGATAATCTTCAGCTACATAGAATTTTTCAAGCTGAGTTATCTCGGTTACGATGTTGCCGTCCCATATTTGAGGAGCAACATCGGACTTTGATTTTTCTGAAACTGCTTTTTGATCTTCGTTAAGGTAAAATATTGCAGAGCGATACTGAGTGCCTTCATCCGCTCCT
Organism: Ignavibacteria bacterium; assembly: GCA_039925865.1. GTDB lineage: Bacteria > Bacteroidota > Ignavibacteria > Tepidaquicellales > Tepidaquicellaceae > JBDSYA01. The sequence continues at coordinate 18,978 of JBDSYA010000137.1, read as the reverse complement.
TGTTTATTGAGAGTTGTCGGATTATGAGTAGTCCAAAAAACTTCAAGAAGTTCTGCAAAAGAAATCACCGAAGGATCATAAATTATTCTTGCAACTTCAGCATGACCGGTTTTTCCGGAACTTACCTGATTATAAGTGGGATTGTCCACAGATCCGCCGGTATATCCGGACTGTATTGATTCTACACCTTTTAATCTTTGGAAGACAGCTTCCACGCACCAAAAACAGCCGGCTCCGAAAACTGCCGTATCTAAATTAGTTGCCATTGTTTTGTTTGAATTTTGTTTTGTCAGAATATTTTGGTCTTTAGAATTTTGGTTTTCACTTTTACCGTTTGAAATGGAGAAGCTTGAAAATAGAAATATCAGAGCAATTAAATAAGTCATGATTAAATTTTAAATTAGTATTGATATTATATTAACGTAAAAACCCGGTTTACAGATTCTCATTCTAATAACCTGTATTATTAAAATCCAATTTTCAACTCCCCATAAAAATTTCGTGTTGCCGCCGGGATCCAGTATGGTATTCCATCACTGATATTGCCTGTTGTCTCATATAAAATATTAAAAATATTATTTGCTTTGAAATTAATTTCTGCAGACTGAAAAATTCCAACCGGTTTTTTTTTATTCAGTATTGAGACAAGGTTTAAAGAAAGTCCGGCATTAACAACGGTGTAAGGATTTATAATTTTATCAATATAGCCGGGCTCATTTTTCCGATTAGGATTTTTTCTCTCATTTTGTGAATTATCGAGATATTGTTTCCCTATATATTGGATTGCAACATAGGCATTCAGTCCATAGTCAGGAAAATAATTCAGAGAAAAATTTCCAATTAACTCAGGATTGAGAATAATCTTATTTCCGGAATAATCGTTGCCGTAAATAATGTTTCCAGATGAATCCAGCCCTGAAATTTCCTTATAATCTTCAAAATAATTCTCTGAAAGATTAAGATTACCCGAGATTGAAAAGTCCTTTAAATAATTATTGTTTGCAGGTTTGAATTTAATCTCAAGCTCGAGCCCGCGGTGAACAGACTTTGCAGCGTTTCCAACAATAGACTGCCCGACGTTATCAAGCTGTCCGTTATTAACAATCTCATTATTAAAATTCATGTAGTAAAAATTCAATTCCGCATTAAAATTGTTTTTATTGTAACCAACACCTGCTTCATAGTCATGCATTACTTCGGGCTGTAGCAAAGGATCTTCATAAATTCCTTTTGATGGATCCAGAATGCGAAAGTTAGGTTTGGAATTGGGATCTTCACCGTTATAAATGTCCTTAAGCCGTGGCTCTCTTTTAGCAATTGAGAAGTTAGCGTACATGTTTATCCTGTCATTGAAATTATAATTCAGACCTGCCCTGGGAGTAAGAAAATTATAATCAACATTGAAGTCATATGGTTTAAATTTATCATTTGTTAAATTATACCTGTGATAAACGTATTGAATACCAAGCATTGCATTTAGTTTACCTGAGACTGAATAGATTTCATTTGCAAAAAAAGAATAAGTTCTCTTACCGCCATTATAAAAATAGAACTGGTGAATCGGCTGTGTCCCGGGAGGGAGTGCACTTCCAAATGTAACTTCACCTGAATGCTCAGACTTATGATATCTTATTTCCCCGCCCGTTACTAATATACCTTTTCCGTTATTATGTGTGATCTTAATTTTTGGAAACCAGCCATATGTATTATTGTTTACAGTAAGCTTAGTAACAATATCACTTCGGACAATTTCAAAACCCTTTCCTTTTTCAAAATAAAATGTCCCATCAGGATTTCTTCTGTAATACTGTGGATCATATGTAGTGGAATCTGAAACAAAAAACGAATTCAATCTGAAGTAATCAAATTCATATCCGTAATAAACGGGGAAAAATGTATTGAAGTAACCTTCACCTCTTGTATAACTTAAAGAATTTGATATGAAGACATTTTTTGAGATTTGCTGATCGTATAATAATTCATAATGCGGTTGAAAATAATTGTCAGTTTCATCAGCATAGGTAAGGTAATTGTATTTTCTGTCGACTAATTTATTCCCGGATATTTTACCATCAAGATATTCTTTATTTACCCCAAGATATGCAAGATGGTTTTTTATAGGACTACCATATAGATTGAACTTCAGCATAGAATTTTTTCCTATGATTTTCCCGGCGCTTAAAAAATATCCCCAATGATCAGACCATGATAAATCTCTGTAACCATCTGATTTTAAATTTGTAAATTTACCGTAGAATCCATACCCGTTCTTCAGAAGTCCGGAAGAATATTCAACAGAATACCTTTTCGAATTAAAATCACCCGCTGCTCCCGAAAGTGTTAAAAATTTTCTATTGAAAAAATTTATCGTCTTAACATTCACGGCCCCGCCAATTGATGAAGAGCCATACAAGGCCGTACCAATACCTCTTTGTAATTGAATATCTTCCACAGAAGCAGTCAGGTCAGAAATATCAACCCAGTAAACCTGATGATCTTCGGGATCATTCTGAGGGATACCGTTCACAGATATGGAAATCCTCTTCTGATCAAACCCCCTCAGCGAAAGATATGAATATCCAACAGATGCACCTGACTCTGAGTAAGAATTAACACTCGTATTACCATTTAGGAATACAGGGAGATCCTGCATCCAGTATTTTTTTTCAACTTCTTCCCTGGATATATTTTCAAATGTGATCGGAGTGAATCGAGCGAAACCTTTCAAAGCATCTACCTCTATAGTTTCCGTTTTTATCAACACTGAATCATTCAATGCTTCAATCTGGGACAAAGCAAAATTATTACAACAGAAATTATAAAATATAACTAATAACACTGTTCTATAAATTATTTTGTATGACATTATTTATTTTTCAAATAAAAAAACGCCTGCATCTTTTCCGAACCATTTTGAAAAGACAGAAGCGTTTAAAATTTGTTAATTTCCTTCGCCGGCATTATCCGTAGCAGGTTCGATGGGTTTAATCTCAGCCGGAAATATTAACCAGCACCCCAATAAATCATATTTCAAAAAACAGGTTGTAAATTAAGTTATAGTGATGTTAAATAAAAGATAAAATTGTTAAGCCTGGATTTATAATTTGAATCATTTAAATCACTTCCAAGATATTCTGACTGTGTTTAGCAAATTTTTTTAACAATAAATAAAATTACGAAGTCTAAGATCAGCTTGACTTAATTATTGTTTTCATCTAATAAATAAAAAAGTACTTCTATTCAGATAAAATAAATTTACATATTTATGTTATGAAATTTTGCTGAACATAGACTTAAAAAAAAATCTAAGATTAACAGGACATTATGTAATTGGAATTATGGTCATCAAGCACGGCAAACATGATCTTGCAGCAAATGGATCAATTCATAATTTACCGCGTAATGGATAAGAAGTGCACTCTCCGCCGATAATAGTTACATACCCATTCCAGGCATCACCACTATCAGCCTTTGCGTAAAATTTGTATGAACCTGCAAGCCTGGTAGTGGCAACAGTTCCGTAAGCAAAGCAGCTCGGTTTAAATAAAAAGGTTTTATTTGATGATCCGACATAAACATTATCGAGATGGAATTTGATATTACCGACACCTGAAGTGGAAGCATCCCTGTAAAAGGAAATGTTACCGGTGTTGACAGGATTTATCGGGTTGTTGAGATTATCGGAAAGTGCTTTGTCAGAGTAAGCAAAATAAATAAGAGTACATATAAACAGGACAGGTAAAAAAATTTTAAATTGGTATAGGTTCATGGAATTAAAAATCAGATTGCATTTGAATTTGGTTTAATGCGCAAAAAACTTTTAATAATATTAATAATAGAACTACCCTTACTGACAGAAATGCATAGCTAAGAATAATCTGCAGGATCAACAACAAGGAGTAAAGTACATCCGTTTTTGGTGTGCAGCTGACCATGATCACTGCCGGCTTCTGCATGATGAAAGTCACCGGGACCTAAAAGTTTTCCTTCAGCAAGAACATCCCCCTCGATAACATAACATTCCTCTGAGCCATTATGATGATGAGCCGGATATGAAACGCCGGGTTCAACTTTGAAAAGGAGCATCATATAACCTTTATCCGCATTATTTGACAGGGTTTTATATTTAATACCCTCCATATTATAAGGTGACCATTCACCGGAGTCAGAAAATACAAAGTTGAAATCGGTTTTTTCTTTTTCCTGAAGGGAGTTATTTGACTTACTGTTTTCTAAAGCTTTTATTTTTTCAAACAATTTCTCTTTGACACTTTCAGAAGGAGCAATTTTTTTCGCATTCAAAGTTATTAACTTTGAAAACAGAGATGTAATATTATTATAATCCGATATTAAATTTCTATCCTCTTCTGAAGAATTATTGATCTCAGATTTATATTGATTCTTTTCTTCTTGATTGAGTAAGTCAAGTGAATCAAATATTATACTATCTTGCATTTTATTTTTGATTTTGCCCTTGTTCACTATATTAAATGTTTTAATTTACTTCTTAAAGATATCATAGCAGCTCTCATTCGTGTTTTAACTGTACCCAGTGGTATATTAAAATGCTCCGCTAATTCGGATTGCGAAAATCCGTGAAAATATGCAAACTCTATCAAGTCCCTTTGATTTGTATTAAGGGTTTTCAGAGCAGTTGAAATTTCAATTTGCTCCTGAGACATTGAAGTATTTTTTTCCGGATTTGTTGAAGAATCCGAAGACAGATTAAATACACGTTCAATATCAATCTCACTTGAGCGGTTCTTATAACCTTTACTTCTGAGCCTGTCAATTGCCTTGTTCCTTGTAATACGAGTTATCCAGGCTAAAGGATTTCCAAGATTTTCATCGTATGAATTTATTTTTTCCCATATCTGTAAAAAAACTTCCTGAAGTGTATCTTCAGCTTCAGCTTCATCCCGGAGGATATAATATATTATTGTATATAAATATTTTGAATGTTTGTCATAAAGATCACTCAATGCATTATTGTCTTTCTCCGAAATCTTCTTTAACAAAAGGAGTTCTACGGAAGTATCTACGTAATTTATGTAAGATGTCTGAGACATTTAAATAATGTTTTGTGATTTCATCAACCTAACTTCTCATTAAGTTCATATATTATTCTGTTGAGATCGGGTCCGAAAATATTGTAAGCTTTTGCAGCACCTCCTTTATTTACAAAAGGTGGTTCGTTAAAGCTAAACATATTGATCTCAAGGAAAGAGGCAATATAATTCTTCATCATTTTTAGCCATTCCAATTCTTCTTCAGTAAATACTTTGCCTTCCTTATGATTTGTTACAATCCACTCCTGGAATTTTTTGTCAACTTTATCAGCGTAAGGCTCAAGAGTATCTGTTTTACCTATTGCAAACTGTGTAAGTGAAATAAGATTGGTAGGGTTTTTCTGAGCTCCTAATGGTTTTACTCTGGTACTGTCAGTCCTGTAATATGCATTCCAGATTTCATCTGGTGAAATCTCATACGGAGGTTGTCTTAATTCTTTGGATATACTTTTAATGTCGTCAAAACTTAACTGATGGTGTCCATTTGTACTGTTGCAGATAGTTTTCAGAGCCGGAATATCTTTTTTACGGGAGTCAATGAACCCTGTAAATTTGAAAATAATATCCTGGGATCTTTCCATTGATGCTTCTTCAATTGAAGAGGTATTAATAAGTTCAGTGTTTTGTTTTTTGATCTGTAAAAGATGGTATCGAAACTTAGGATTATCTAATGGCCTGCAAGCTGCATTTATAAGCTGATCGGAAGCTTCTTTCAATTCTCTGTCTGAAGGATCGTATGACTTGTTTTCCTTCCCGAACATTTCTTTAGCTTTTTTAATATGCTGACTAACATCGATAGATAGTATAAGATCATTCAGGATTTCTTTTAAAGTTGCTACCGGCGGATCAAGAGCCGATCCAAGTTTTTTTATTTCAACTTTGTCTTTTTCAGTAAGATTTTTTTCGATGCGAGTAAGATTATCTATAAGGGATGAAATTGTTGTCTCATCACGAATTCCTATTGCAACAGATTGGACGAGAGATTCAAGAGTAAATGATTTTACAATTTCCTTCACAGTCTCTGTCCGTACATGTGTAGTTGAGATCTTTTCAGCCAAGGCATAACATAAAAACGGTAAGGGTATAGCAACAAGAATATCAACAAGATAAGCCATCTTCAGGAAAAGAGGTGATAAACAAATAAGAACTATCCACACAATGACTAAAATATGCCTTTTGAAATTTAATTTGTAATATACTATCCCGCATAAAATGGCCGTAGCCACGTGCCAGCTTGGCATAGTATTATATGGCTTAACCGATTTATAAAGGGATCTGATCGCATCAAAGAAAAACCCTTCACTTTTTATATCAGGTCTGAGGGTATTCATCACCGGAAAAAATCCATGCGCAAAATTTACAATGCTCCATAAAAGCAATATGGAAATTAAGAAAACGGACATATCACCGGTTTCCTTCTTTCTTGAAATTGAAAATATAAGAAACACGATTAAAACATAAATTGAAAAATATGGGATCAAAAGTCCCGGTATGAGTTTTATTGAATTTTCAAAACTCAATCCCATGGAAATAAAAGTGTCGCTTAATGGATTATTAAGTGGAGTCAGAAGATAATATTGTATAAGAATAAGTATTAGCAATACAATATTGAACAAATTCATTACTCTGAATTTTGGAAAGGTCATAAATTCTGCAAATATAGTTTTATTAACATTTGAAATTACCAATAATACCAATGCATTTCAAGATTGAATGTCATAAATAAAACAAAACCCAAAAAAATTTATTTTCCGGGTTTTCTTGAATAGCAAGCAATTAAAAAATTATTTAAAAAAACAGGGTTACGTTGCCTTTAATATAGAAGGGGGTTCCGGGCGTAAAATGAAGTTCAGAAACGGGATTTGTTTCAAACTGCAATCTTGATTCTGTATCAAACTGAGCTTCATTCCATTTTTTGTTATCCAAAAGATTTTCAACGGATAGTCCAATCTGATATCTGCCTTGAGTGAAATTTAATACTGCGTCCATTATGAAATATCCTTTAGCAATAATTGTATTGCGTTCATTTGCTGGTCTGTCATCAAGAAACCGATAACCTAATCTACCGTTTAGTCCATCCTTTAATTTAAATGAAATTCCCCCAACACTAGAAAAGTCAGGAGCAAGCGGGATTCTATTTGCATCTTTAGGTTCATCTATAAATTTCCCATTAGTATAATTCAGATCAACATCGGCCCATAACCAGTTATTAAATTGATACCTGCCAGAAAAATCAATACCTAGCCGCCTTGTTTTTCCGCTGGGCTCAACAATAGCTTCATCTCCTACATATACAAATTCGCTTTCCAAATTTAATCCCCAGACACTCGTGTTTATCAATGCATTACCAACCGAGAAATATGTTCCTATTTCATAGCCTATTGCTGACGGTAATGTATTTTCATTCTTTTCTACAACGACGACTCTTGCGTCATTTGAATGAAAACCAATTCCGCTTTTTATATACAACTGTGTTTTAGGAGTTACATTATAAAACAAATTTAACTTCGGTCCTACTCTAACGGCAGTTTTATTACCTGAATTTTGTGGGTTGAGATGATCGGTAAAATCATAGTCAAAATAATCAACACGAACTCCGGGGTTAATAATAAAATCAGAGATCTCGATACTCTCATTTAAATATCCAAAAAAATCTTTTTGCATTATCTTACCTGCTGCAGAAAAATTAAGGAATTCCCTTTTGTATGCATTTGCAAGAAATATAGTATCAACGTCATCTATCCTTGCTCCGATTCCGATATCGGTAAGGAAATTTGTTTTCCCCGCTTTGTTTTGGAAAGACAAAACCCCTTTGTATCCGTAAATATTTCTCTTCTCATATTGTTGTATCATATCTCCGTTAAGAGAGTCATTTAAAAAGAAAGTAAAGTTTGAATATAAATTGAATCCGTATCGTGAATAGTAAATCTGATTTGTCAACGAACTATTATGTCCGAAAGAGTTTGATATTGAAACACTTGCATTCGTTCTGAATGTATTGCCACCCTCGGCGTTGTCAATGCTTCCGAATCGTCCAATGATATTGTTTTCAACCGCGCGGGTGGGAATTTGTCCCGATGCATTCCAATGGCTGTAGAATGTCGAACCCAGCATGGAAAGAATTGTATTTTTTGAAAGCAGATTATAATATTTTCCAAAGATATTCAACCGGTTAAATTTCTGTTTAGCCTCTACATGGCCATCAGTTGTTATATATTCAGAAGCTATATATAAATTTTGAAATTTGTTTGATTTCAGAAGTCCTTTTTGTCCAAGTAAATTGAGCATCAGCAAACCTCTGTATGAATTAAAGCGTCCAAATTCAACTTTCGCCAGACTTTTTTCCAATGAATTTTTTGTATTGAAAACAACAGAGCCCGATGTTCCAAGGTCTCCGAATTTTGAATAATATGGACCTTTATAAAGATCAAAATCATCTATAGTTTCGGGAATAACAAAATGAAGGTCTGCATAGCCTTGTCCGTGCGCATGAGAGGTCATATTGACTGGCATACCATCAACGGAAATATTAATGTCCGTTCCGTGATCAATATCAAAGCCCCTTAGAAATAATTGTTCTGCTTTACCACCTCCTGCATGCTGAGCTATAAATAGTCCGGGCACAAGTCTTAACAGATCCTGAGCGGTGTTCACCGGTCTGAGTTTCATATCGATCGAAGCAAAGGAAGTTTTTCCGTAGTCAATAGTTGAAGTAACATTAATTTCAGAAATCTTAAGAATGTTATCAGTTAAGTATGAAACTTGCCTTAAGATACTATCTTCTATTACAATTACTTGGATACTTTCACTTTTATATCCAATAAATTGGATTTGTATTTTATAGCTCCCCGCACTGATATTTTGAAAAATATATTCTCCTAGAGTATTTGTAGAAGTTGATTGATTTAGGGGCATGATAGAAATAATTGCGCCTGAAAGAGGAAGCTTAGTTTCAGAGTCATAAACGATACCTTCAATTCCCGAATTTTGAGCAAGTGAAAAATCTGAGGTAAGAAAAATTTTTATTGTTAATATTAAACAAAGTAATATAATTTTCATATGTAAGTAATAAGCATTATTAAAATTAAAGATCATTTAGTAAATGTCTTTAAAATGAGTTATAAATTTGTTTGGAAACGAAAAGGAATTATGCTTAATACTTTGGTGGTCTGAAGAGAGAAGATTTAAAACCAGCGGTGAAAAGGAAAATTTCTGCGTAGGAAATTTTTTCCTGTTTGGGAAAGTATATAATTATTATTGATGATAAAATAAATAGAGCAAATGGAATGGAAACGGTTTGAGCAGTGCCGGATATATCAAAATATTCCAGTGGAACCGGCTCAAGTTTTATAAATTTAAAATTAACACTGTTAACATTGTGGTCAGAAATTAAGTGCTTTAAAAATTTTTGTTCTGTAGAAATCCGATGGCCACTTGTTGATCTATAAACGTTCAACAATATTACAAAAGAAATAATAAATACAAATGAAGCTGCTAAAATGCTTACAGTTTTTTTTATTTTTTCAATATTTAATTTAAAGTATAACTGCATTATTTATTCTGAATATAAAGAATCATAAAATGGATTTATCATTAAAGCAAAATCAAGATGTTCTTTTGCTTTGTCCTGTACACCAATTTTCTCGTAGATCTTACCGGCATGATAATACATCAAAGGATCTTTAGTTCCGAGTCGTAAAGCTTGCTGAATATTTTTTTGTGCTTCGTCTATTTTTCCAAGTTTGTAGTTTGTCCATGCCAGTGCATGATAACTTTTGATGCTATTAGAACCATTATCAAGAGACTTCTGCGCGTCATCAAGCGATTCTTTCAATTTCCTGTTATGATCTGCATTGAACAGTGCCAGCTCTAAGTCGGTATCAACACCTTTTTCCTTGAACATTGTAGTAACAAACTTAACTTTTTGATACTGCTCTTCGGATTTTTCTTTTTCACCATTTAAATAATAAGCATCACCAAGAGCGATCAGATATTCCGGAAAGGAATTTTTTTCAAGTGCTTTAATATATAAGTCAATTGCCTCTTTATAATTTTTTCTGTTCAATTGTATTTTTGCAAGGCCACCGTAACCATGACTGTAATTTGGAAAATCTTTTACAACGAACTGAAAAATTTTTTCTGCTGTTTCAACATCTCCTTTATTGTAAAAAAGATTTCCAAGCTGTACACGGCACCATGCAGTATTTTCTGCAATGGGTGAGCCGGCTGTAATAGCTGATTTCATTGCATCAATAGCTCCCTGAACATCACCTTTAAGCTCTCTCACGTATGAAACTCTGGAAAATGAACTTAGGTCGGGACGAAGATTTATCATTTTCTGTACACTTTCTATTGCTTCATCATACATACCAAGTTCGATCTGTGCATCTACTAATACACCGTAAGAATAAGCACTGTAAGGATTTACTTCTAAAGCTTTTTGGGATAACTGCAGAGCTTCCTTAAAGTTATGTCTTGATAAATATACGGATCCTAACTCTGCCATTGCAAGAAAATTACCTTCTTCTTTATCAAGAGCTCTTTCTAAAACATCTTCTGCAAGATCATAAAATTCAGGGTCATTAGAATCTCTTGCTTTCTGAATATATGCAGCTCCAAGTTTTGTTAGTAGTTTAGTATTATCAGGATTCGCCGAAAGTTCTTCCTGAAGAGTTGTAATAAATCTGTCAGGTGACGAGTTTGTATTACTTAGATAGTTAATATCATTGTCATAAATACCTATTGCATATTTAGGCTTGTTCTTTTTATAATCATAAACCTTCCAGGAAATTGAAAGCACAGTTACGATTGCTAAAACTATAATTATTATTTTTTTCTTTTTCAATTTTCTTATAATTTAAAAAGGGGTTGAAAATAATTCAACCCCTTTAAAAAGATTTTATTTTAAAAGCATCATTTTCTTAGTATCTACACCCGAGGATGTAACAAGCTTCACAAAGTATGTTCCTGATGAAACGGCTTTTCCGTTGGCATCAAGACCATCCCACATAACTACTTTTTCACCTGCTGTCAGTCTTTCATTAACAAGTGTTTTCACTTCTTTACCGAGTACATCATAAACTATAACCGATACATTATCTGCTTTCAGCAAATTATATTTTATTTGTGTAGTAGGGTTAAATGGATTTGGATAATTTTGAATTAATCCATAAGCATTAGGATCAATTGTTTGGTTTGAACTGCTTATTGCAACAATAATACCGTGACTATTTAAATATCCTTCATGTGGCTGGGCCATATAAGGGAATGTAGTTTGGAACGGTTTATCATTTCTTTGTACACCATCACCAAGCTGTGCATTTATACCTGTGCTGAACGGAGGACCTAACAGAACACCGGCTACAACACGTAATGATATGTCAAGTACATCATCTTTTAATCTTCTACCATTTGGATATCCTGCAGCATCTCCGGCTATGACTCCAAGCCTGTTCTCACTTGCAAAAGCCACAGGTGCGATACCAAGATTGAGCCTTAATTGTTCTGAAGGTGTTCTGGTATCCTGAGGTCGTTGATTCAAAGTCGGAACACCGGTTAAAAATACCTGTACAAGATCATTTCTTCCTGTGGTTGGGATATCATCTGTGACCGGATATAGGAAATTAATTAATCCTGCAACTTCAGAAGTTGTTACAAAATTTAAGAACTGAGCATCATTTAGCGGAACAGAAGCATTCCATTTATCTTTTTGACTTAATGGAAGTACGACTTCATTAACAAGAGGCATCCCCAATCTTGAAACATAAACAAATGGACCTGATCCTGTTCTTGTACCGTTGCTGTTAATGACTGTTGTAGTTTTTCTGCTGGCTGTAGCATAGACTCCTATTATTGCATTTGAATCAGTAGCAGCAGGGCTTGGACTACCATTCCTTGTCACCTGACCAATAGGTACTTTGATACAAATTGAATGAACATTGTAACCTGCTAAAGCATCTTTACCGCCACCTGAATTACCAGGTGCACCCGGTCTGATTTTTAATAAGTCAAATGCAGCACCAAGGTCAACAAAGAATGCGTCATCTGTTGGACCGCAAAATACTTTACCACCGCTGCTTGGAAGATCTTTTACAGAATTTGCCATTAGAGCAGCATAGTTTGACATTGAAGGAGGTCCTATATAGTTTGGATCTGAATGGCTGTTACCACCTACATAAGCCGGAGGAACGGGCAAATCTCCTGAAGTCCACTGTAATGAACCGTTAACTATCCTTTTTACTTTGTAAGTTTGTTTCACATTTAAATTTACATCTTCAAATGTTGTTACTGTACCGGTATTATATAAAAATGTATTGCTATTTAAAACAATATCAGTGAATTCAAATTGATAACTTATGTGATCGATACGGTCACCTACGTTGTCAATTTTAATTTCATAAAGTACATCTGTTCCAAACTTATTAAAATTTGGACCGCCTGCTGGTTCTTCAAACGGATTATAACTTGCTATGATACAAACCATTCCCGGGTCATCTGCCGGGCGGAATGCATATACATCTGTATTATCAGCTACAGGATCTGTAGAGATAATTGGTGCTTCACGATGGCTCGAAGCATCTGTAACCTGAGATGTTGTAAATAAAGCAGCCCCGATCAGTAACATCGCTAATGCGGAGAATAAATAGATTTTTTTGTTCATTACTTTTTCCTTTTCGTTAAAATTATAAATATCTTACGCTGATTTCAATAACGAGAAAAGAATTATAATGGATTTATATTTGAACATACTGAATATAATCACATCAATAACTTTTGAATCAAAATTCCACGCTCATTATATTTTGACTCTTGCAGAAATGGAGTTCAAAGATTGATGAATAAATGAGAGGCTTTACTATAAGTTATAATATCACTGAAGTATGGAATGCAATTTAAACGTGAAGTATTTTTTGCAGGAAATATTAATTCATGATGAAGTTTTCTCAGGATCTTATAATTATATATTATCTATTAATCTTGCCGGAAAGATTTACAAAGATAATTATTTTGAAAGACTTTAAATAAATATTAAGTCGAAATAAATCTTTAAATCATCGGCATATTAATTCCAAACTTATTCTTTTCTTCAATTGCCAGATCATAGCCTGCATCTGCATGCCTGACTATTCCCATACCAGGATCATAGGTAAGACATCTTTCCAATTTTTCTTCCGCTTCTTTTGTGCCGTCAGCAACTATTACCATTCCAGAATGAATTGAATTACCGATTCCAACACCGCCGCCATGATGAAGTGAAACCCAGCTTGCTCCTCCAATGCAGTGAAGTCCGAAATTCAGTACAGGCCAGTCAGCAATCGCATCAGAACCATCTTTCATTTTTTCGGTTTCACGGTTTGGTGAAGCGACACTTCCGCAGTCCAAATGATCTCTTCCGATAACTATCGGAGCAGAAACAATTCCATCTTTTACAAGATCATTAAATATTTTTCCTGCTTTTGCTCTTTCACCGTATCCAAGCCAGCAGATACGGGCAGGAAGTCCCTGAAAATGTACTTTCTCTTTAGCTGCCTTAAGCCATTTATGCAAAAGTATATTATCAGGAAATGCTTTTAATATTGCTTCATCAGTTCGGTAGATATCTTCCGGATCTCCGGAAAGCGCTACCCATCTGAATGGTCCTTTCCCTTCACAAAATAATGGCCTTATATATTCAGGTACAAATCCTGGAATTTCAAAAGCAGACTTGAAACAATTATTGTATGCTTCACCTCTTAAATTATTTCCGTAATCAAAAACAATTGAACCGCGCTGCATAAACTCCCACATAGTCCTGCAATGCAGTACAACTGTCCTGCGTGCGAGCTCCTGATATTTCACAGGATCATTTTTCCTAAGTTCAAGAGCTTTTTCAAAACTCATTCCCATCGGGACATAACCATTCAACATATCATGTGCAGATGTTTGATCTGTAACAATATCCGGAAAAATGTTTCTTTTAAAAATCTCAGGAAGAACTTCACCGGCATTACCAATCAAACCAACTGATAAAGCTTTTTTATTTTGCTTCGCATCTAAAACAAGTTTTAAAGCCTCATCTAAGTTATCTGTCATCACATCACAGTATCCTGTGTCAATTCTTTTTTGAATTCGTGTTTTATCAACATCAACTCCAAGGAAAGCCGCGCCGTTAAGTGTGGCTGCAAGAGGCTGAGCACCTCCCATTCCACCAAGCCCGCAGGTCATAACAAATTTTCCTGAAAGTGTTCCTTCAAAATGTTTCAAAGCGCATGAAGCAAATGTTTCATAAGTGCCCTGAAGTATTCCCTGCGTCCCTATATAGATCCAGCTTCCTGCTGTCATCTGCCCGTACATTGTCAGGCCTAACGCTTCAAGTCTCCGGAATTCATCCCAGTTAGCCCACGCAGGGACAATTTGTGAATTGGAAATTAATACACGCGGCGCATTTGTATGTGTTTTAAAAATTGCAACAGGCTTCCCCGACTGGACAAGCAGCGTTTCATCTTCATTCAAATTTTTCAATGACTCAACTATCTTATCAAAGCATTCCCAGTTTCGTGCAGCTTTTCCGCTTCCCCCGTAAACTATCAGTTCTTCAGGCCTTTCGGCTACATCCGGATCCAGATTGTTCATTAGCATTCTCATTGCTGCTTCTGTAATCCAACTTTTACATGTAAGTATATTTCCGGTTGGAGCTTTTATTGAACGAGGCATTTTAATATTTAATTTTTTTATAAAATAAAAATTCTTACCTGAAATAAATATTGCAAATTTTTGAAAGCTCAAATTAGAAATTTCCAGTTGGAATGTTCATTATAAACACAAAAGGCGGAGTTGATCCGCCTTCCGAATAGAATTATGTTTTTCTATATTATTTTTTATTTGTATCCTGATATTCTTTCATGACATATTTTGAAATGAATTCCGAGTCCGGATTCAGTTTACCGGCGTCATCAATAAGGGTTTTAGCTTTTGCCATGTCACCGTCATCATTTCTTTTAATAAGACTGAGCGCCATGTATCCCATTGCAAGATCGTTTCCCCAATCAGGATAATAATTTTTTTTCTCAACTCTGTTTTTATACAGATCCATTGATTTTTCCAGTTCGGGTATTGCAATCTTAACACCTCCGCCAAATGCTTCCGGTGTATAAAAGTGCGCTATACCATTTACCAGTAGATATCGTGGATTTCCCGGCTCTAGCTTTTTTGCATCAGCATCCGCACTCTGTGAAGCAGTTATTATTTCTTGCATCTTTTCCTGTTCATACTGCCACCTGTTAAAATTTAGAAACTCGAGTAGTATAAATGAATCTGCAAATGCAGGATTTTCATCAATGGATTTATTGATCATGTCAATGCCTGACTCTGTGAACTTTTTAATATCTTCTTTATTCTTTGATGCGCTTGATTTCAGAGATTGTCCGTAGTCTGCCAATGCCAGATAATAATTGACAAGCCACACATCCTGTTTGAGCTGAAGTATTCTCTCAAACTGACCTCTTGCTTTGACTATTTTAGTTACATCAGCCTGGTCCATACCTTCTTTAAGATTTTTCTTTGCTTTCAACATTGCTTTTTCAAAATCATTTGCAGCGTAAGAGTTCATTTGCAAAAATATTGCAAGGATCATTACGGTTATTAATAAAATTTTACTTTTCATTTTTTAGCTCCTTTTTATTTTTAATTGGTTTTATTTATAATTTTATAATTGAAGTCCCAGTCCGACGTACACAGTTCTCCTGTTATTTGTCTGGATTTCCAGTCTTTTGGAATAATCGGAATTGTAAGTATAATCGTATAAGTTATTTTGATTAAAAACATTATTCAGTGCCAATACTCCCACAGCAAACTTTCCGAATAGAGCAAATATATATTGAGCATTCATATCGACTCTTGAATAGGTAGGAAATCTCCCGCTGTTCATTTCTGCATAAACCGGTTTATAAACATTTTGTGATGGTTCAAATATGCTTCCTGTTACAGGTGTAAAAGGTTTTCCTGTGGAGACTTTATAAGTTGCCCCGAATACTATCCGATCAGTTAAATTATAACTGCCTACAATACTGAGATTGTGTGTGATATCATAATTAGCAGGTACTAACTTTGCTGCTTCATACTGCTTCCTTTTAGAATCACAATATGCATACGAAATCCATCCTGTAAATTTATTGTCAATTTTAGTTTTAAAGAAAACATCAACACCTTTAACACTGCCTTCACCTTCGGACCTGTAAAAAAAATCATTTCTGTTAACTAACACCAGGTCAGAATATTTTTTGTAATAACTTTCAACTCTGAATATTATTTTATTCTCGTTATTGTATTCGTATCCCAATATATAATGTAATGCATCTTCCGGTTTCAGATCATTGTTTTCAGCTCTTAAATAATTTTCCAGTTTTGGATATTGATGATAAACTCCAAAGGCACCACGGATCGCGTTATATTTGTTTGCCTGATATCCAAAAGAAATTCTCGGATCGAAATTAATTTTTTTTGAAAGTGTATGATAATCAGTCCGGACACCCGGTATAATAAAAAATTTATCCGAGACCCTTATTTCTGCTTCAATATAAGCTCCGGCTCTGCCTGTGTTTGAGTTTGTATCAAGATCAAATGAAGGAGCATTGAGGCCAATATTATATGAATACTTTGGAAGGGTTCCGTTTATTTCATATCCGTTATATTCATATTCAAGCCCGCTGTTAATGTCAATCTTGCTGGTAACATTTTTTGTAAAATCAACTCTGCCTTTGGAATAAACATCTTTAATATTTGTCCTTAAAATGCCGTAACTTGTTTTCCGGTCATATAAACTAAAAGAAACGCCTGCGTTAAATAATGTTGATGAAGAAGGCGCAATTAAAAGTTTCAGATTTGAAAAATAACTTTTAGAACTTGTATTGTAATATCCGTCAAACGAAGGGCTGCGATTTTGTATTCCTACTTTATCATCACTATAATTTCCGTAAAATTTAATGTTACCTGTTGATCCGATCTTATGAGCAAGTGTTCCTCCGAATTGGTTTGATTGCGGAATGGGTGAAAACTCTGAGTGCTTGCCATTGATCGCAAAATAAGGTTCAAGGAATAATTTACCTGCAGAAAATGTCGCGCCAAAATTTCTTTTCTTTGAAAGATAAACGCCGTCAAGTGATGCATTTGCCAGTCCAAGCCAGGCGAACATTCCTGAACCCTGAGGCAAGTCATAAGATTTCAGATCCAGTACGGCGGACAATACGTTTCCGTATTTTGCAGAAAATCCTCCGCTTGTAAAATTGATTCCGCGAAGTCCCCAGGGATTCACAGTAGAATAAGATGAAACATTAAATGTTTCATCAAATAAAAACGGATTATATAATGAAGCAAGATCTATGATCGTCAGCACTTCATCCGGATCACCGCCTCTTACAGTTATTCTGCTGCCTTCATTTACCTGGTTGGATCCCGGGAATGTAGTTATAGCCCTGTAAAGATCAGCATCAGCGCCCGGTATTCTCACAATTTCCAAAGGTGTCAAAGTTACGGCATTATTTTCACCTGAAGTAAATGAACTCGCAGTTACAATTATTTCATCTGTTTTAATTTCTGATTTAGAAAGTTTAACGTTAATCTCCAGATCTTTTCCGGAAATATCAACCGGAATAGTTTTATTGGCGTATTCAGGAAATGTTATCAGCAGATTCTGCTGTCCGGTATTTTCTGTTTCAAATTCATAAAAACCTTTATCGTCAGTAGTCGCACCGTCGATTGTCCCTGTAATTACAAGGTTGGCTCCTCTTAGAAGGCTGTCATTTGAGCCTTTTACAACTCCGAAAATTCTCGTCACATTGACCGACGCAGAATCCTGTGCAAATAAACCTGACCCGATAATCAAAAGTAAAAATACTTTGTATAAAATTTTCATTTTTTATTATTAGTTTTTAATTTGGTAATGTGTCTATATCTTTTGCAATATCAATATCTTTTTTCGTAATGCCCTTTTCGGTATGAGTTGAAAAAGAAACTTCGACAGATGAATATTTCATTGTAAGGTAATCCGGGTGATGATCATGCTGCTGGCAAAAGGCCCCGATAGAGGTAACCAGCCCCATCGTCTGAGGAAAGCCTTTTGTCTTAAAAATTTTAACAATTGAATTGTCAACAATTTTCCAACCCTTTAAAGACTTTAATTCTTTGTTAAGACTAATACCTTCTAATTTTTTCATTTCAAATCTGATTTAATTTCCCCGCCACGAAGGGGTAACTTCGGGAAAGGGTGCCTACGGCATAAAATTGTTTTTTACAATACTTTCTAATTTTTTGATGTAAACCTCAAACGCTTTAAAACCTTTGCTTGTAATTTTATATTTTGTCAGTGGCTTTCTTTCAACAAAAATTTTCTTGACCGATACATAACCTGCTTCTTCAAGTTTCTTTATGTGAACACTGAGATTTCCGTCCGTTGCATTAACTTTTTCTTTTAGAAAATTAAATTCAGCTTCTTCAACAGTTACGAGTACAGCCATTACAGAGGTTCGTATCCTTGAATGTATTACATCGTCAATTTGCTGATAATCAAAATTATTCATCAAATATTCTCTGCAATAATGTTATTGGTCTCGCTTGTAATACCTACTTTTGATTTTCTGTTCAGAATTAATCCGGGGATAATCTGAAAGCAGATCATCATTAATGCAAAGATCAGCAGGGTATGAACACTTGGAAACATAAACATAATGATCGCTCCTGCCCACCATCCCAGTGATATGTTTTGAAGCCATTTAATCTGCTGTATAGCTCCGCTTGTAAAATATGAGATGCCAAGAGATGTTGCAATTATAGGTGATATAAATACGGGATTGTATGCTTTTGACATTGTTCCTATAAATCCGAACATAAACATCGAAATCCCCGATGCAAACCATAATGAACCAAGCATTTTACC
>JBDSYA010000136.1:0-8148 GCA_039925865.1 Ignavibacteria bacterium | reverse complement strand
AATAAATTTTCACCGGAAGCGCTGAATTATCTGTGTTAGAATTTTCAACAGCATATTTCTGTGCGCTGTTGATAGCTTTAATAAATGTTTCTTCCCTGCCTTCAACTCCGCATTTAAAATTCTCACTCACTGATATATCGGCATCATTATAAAAAATGTATTCATCCCGATTTGTGCCAGCGATCTTATTAACTTCTCCTAAAATATAATTACCTGATCCATCCGAGATCACTCCCATAACAAAATTTTCAAAAATACTTATGGATGCTACAGAATTTTCTTTTCCGCGAATTATACCGGAATAATGCAAACCCGATTTATGAATTTCATTTTTCTTTCCGGAAGGATTAATATTGAATAATTTGAAATCCTCTGAAAGCGGGAAAGACTGAGAAAGCTCCAGTTCGAGTTCGTCAGTTTCTGAAACCGGAATGCTGAATAAGATATTTTCTTTTCGCTGATCTAATATTCTCTTCAAAGCTCTGCGGTCCAGTTTAATTATCGACGCACCGTCACCTTCAATAAAGAAAGAGTTGTCGTTTTTGTCCACTTTGCCCTTATATGAAAACAGCTCAACTCTGTCGAACGATAAAACATTTTTTTTCTCTTCAATAGATTTTGCGATACTTATATTTGTTGATGTATTCTTATTGTTTAACAGTTCAACACCCGAATTAACTGACTGTAGCGGAGCTCCCAATAAAATTGCCGTGAATATTACAGCTAAAAAACATTTTAATAAAATCATTATTTTCTTTCCTCCGATGAATTGTTAAAGTTAGATGCCTCAGTGCTGTTTCCACTAACATTGCTTGTTATGACTTTTAAATAGGTTAAATTTCTTGAGACATTTTGACCCTCAAGATATAGAGAATCACTAGTCAGTGTCTGGATGTTATATTCAACTGAAGTCTCAGTATATGTAAGGATATTATTACCGATGCTGAAATTTCTTGAAATAGAGGTTGAGTTTGGACAGGTAAGCACCGCAACACCATTGGCTTGAAAATTTATGGTTTCATCGCTGCAGATATCTATTAATGAACCTGACTGAGCAACCAGTTTCCAGTTGCCTAACATTTCCGCAGGAATATTTCCGTTATTGGTCAAAGCCTTTTCGCAATCGCTGCCGGTAAGAGAAAGTGTTACGAGAAGTATTGTCAAAAGAATGTGAAATATCCTGATTAGTTTTTTATTTTTATTGAAAAAATTCATAATATTAAATTTATTTTTTTGAAATTAGATATACTATTTAATAATTGCAAAATAATAATTTTGATTAAAAAAAAAGTATCACTGCAGTACAATTCGTTCTTAATTAACAAATTTTAATTAATACAGAATTTACGATAAATTCTATTTTTGAAAAGAGCACCGTGTAACGAAAATTAAAGTTCGTTAAAATTTCTTAGTGTAGGGGGTGTTGTTTCGGAGTATTGATGAGGATGAAAAAATCTTTTTTAATTTTTAATTTTTAATTTTTGATTTTAATTACAGGCTCCACAAATATTGAAATTTTAGAAATATTTGTCTGTCGGTTTCATAAAGTTTTGAGAAACCTGCAGAATTTGTAATTTCGTTCAGATCATGAGAAGAACCAAGGAAGAGGATGGTGTATGGATTCCATTTATAACTAAGCAGAGGATCAATACTGAAATTTTTGTTGAACAGGTCATACTGAAATAATATCCTCAGGAAAAAATTTTTGTTGAACTGATAAGATATCTTATTACTTAAGACATAACCCGCATAAAGTTTTTCACCGCCTGAAGATTTGGAAAGTTCGGAGTAACTGTAATTAATATCGTTTCTCAATCTGTCAAATGGTTTAATGGTAGCCCAAAAATCAAAATTATGACCAAAGCCCACATAAGACGGTGTTTGGAACCTGATAATATATTTCCCTCCCTCGTAAGAAAATCCGCCCGTTATAAACTTACTTAAATTATTTGCCTCGAGATTGAAATGAAACCTGTTTACATTTTTATGATAAACCCCGCCGTAATCTTCATTGTTCAATGGCAGATAACCTATTGATGTGTGAATCCCGTTTGTCCAGTCAGTGACAATATTAATATCAATATGTTGTTCCTTAAGCCTTCCGTTAACATCATGTTTTAAAAAAAAATTAAATTCAGGATCAATGCGCCGGATTAATTTTGTTTCGGGATAAAAATTATATTCCTGCTGCATAAACCACTGATGAAAATTATTCCTGGCTACAAAACCATTATCTCTTCTGACGGTTGGAGGCTGAAAAAAATAATCAGTGTAAAAACTCCATCCACGAGCATTACGGTTAAATGATGCATAGACATTTGTCCCGTTATAACTTTCACCGTCAAATAAAGCAGTATATTTATCATTGTCGAATCTGTGCTTTTTCAAAGTATTGTAATTGAAATTTGTGTCATTAATTTCTTTTGTATTATTGGACAAGATCTGAAATTCAAAATAATAATTTGAAGCAAATCCAAACTTTCCGTCAAAACCGAAATTCCTGTTATAACCGGTATATCCAAAGGCATTAGAACTGTCAACACTTTCTTCACGGTCGGATAAAATTAAACCCATGTAGCTTTCACCGCCGATATCATATTTAAGTCTTAAAATATTCGATACAGAATTTTTATTGCTGGCAAGAAAAAAACTTCTTTCAGTCAAAGGTACTATAAATGGTGTATTCTCATCAAATGCGGACAGAAATCCTATGCTCAATTTTTTTGCTTTACCGGTAAGCTTTAAAGCAAACAGGGGATTATTGATTGAACGGGTATAAGCAACATTTATGGGAGTTGTAAAGTCATTGATGCCTTCAAGAAAGAACGGCCTCTTTTCGGGAAAGAACAATGCAAACGGTGAATTTATATTTATCTGAGGAGCATCTGCTTCGACCTGACTGAAATCCGGGTTGTAAGTCCCGTCCAAAGTTAACGTTGAGCTTATACCGTACTTTGCACTAAATCCAAAAGCACCTTTTATTTTACCAAGATCCAATTCAGAGTCAGGATCGGTAAGATCTTTGATCGAACTGTTTTGAGTTCCTAAAACATAAGGAAGAAACTGTATGTCGGTTCCTCTCTTAACATTTTTAATTCCTTTTAGAAAACCCGACTGTCCCATGAAATTAGGATCATCTCTGGAAACCGAAGCCCAGTAAATTTCCTGTCTTGCGCCGCGCGGCCTGTTGCGAAGCAAATGAATTCTCCATGTCTGTTCTTTTTTATCAGGAAATCTTAAGCTCTTGAAAGGTATTCTGAATTCTGCTGTCCATTTATCTTTGAAAATTTTTGCTTCGGAATCATAAATAATATCATAATTTGAATCTTCATTATTGGGGGTCCATATAAGATCGCCCTGTATGCCTTTCGGATTAACATACATTTCAAAAGCCTGTTTAAGATCTGCATAAGTATCTATGAAAGGTCCCACCCAGTCATCACCATACATTTTGTCCCTGTCAGATAGAGATGCACGAATACTTGTCATATCAATCTCATGACATACATAGCCAATGTAAAGATTATCTTCATCATAAAAAAATTTTACCTCCGTATCAACTTCAGGTTTTACATTATCCCCCGGACTAACCTCCGTAAAATTTGAGACAACCTCTGCATTCTTCCAGACCTCTTCATCAAGAATTCCGTCAATGTTCATTTTGCCCGCATTTAATTTTACAATATTCAATTCGGGTTTCACATTAGGAGTAAAAGTAATTACAGTAGTATCTTTTTCTTCTTGTGAGAATGAAAGCAGATAATTCATGAAAAAGAAAATAATAAGAATTGTAAAACGTAAAGTTTTATACATAATTATATTTGAAATTTCCTATTTTGACGTTTATCGTTTTTCAAAGTTTCACATAATTACATTTTATTAAATTTTTTTAAAGATTAAATTTTTTATCCACTTGTATTTCAAAAATTTCTTTTCAAGAAACCCAGAACTTTCCTATTGTAACCATCAGGATCTGCAGATAAAATATTTTTATGTCCTGCGTTGGGAACAATCCACAATTCCTTTGGTTGATTTGCTGCTTCATATAATCGGATTGTGTCTTCTAATAAAATTCTTTTGTCATCTTCTCCTCCAATAATAAATATTGGAATGTGTATTTTCGATATTAATTTAATCGGTGCTATATCATCGATGTTAATTTTGAGCTTATCTTCTGCCAATGGGATCATTAGAATTGCTCCTATTTTGCCGGGAATAAATAGATAAGCTCTGAATCGGTTGTCTATTGCATTTTCAAGATTATCAAATGCTGCTTCTGATATTATGCATTTTACATCTTTTAATGAGTCTGCACACATTATAGCTGTGACACCGCCCTGAGAATTTCCATAAACTGCAATTTCACTTTCGCTAATTGATTTTACAAATCTTACTGCCGCTAACAGATCATTGATTTCGTAGTACCCAAATGAAATCATATTCCATCGCTTTCCCCACAGCCTCGGGCATCATACAATAATATATTGTAACCCGCATCTTTAAATATTTTAGCTTTTGGAATCAATTCCGTTCTATTAGCTTTATATCCATGAAGCAAAATTATCGTTTTTGAAGAATCTGAACCTTTTGAAAACCATCCTTTCAAATTAATATTATCTGAAGTTTTAAATGTTACATTTTCAAAATTCATGTTATTAGGAGGACGTTCGATTGATGAATGGTAAGAGGAAATAAAAAAATTTGCAAACACGAAAGAAAAGATTACGAAACAGAATAATATAGTAATAATTGAAATAATAAATATCCTGAGAGGTTTTTTCATATTTATTAATTTAGTAAAACCGATCCGTAATTATTATTCAATTAATAAAAAAGGAGTTTCTGAATTTTTTGAATGAAAGTTTAAAAAAGAGTTTGAATTTACTTCAAAAATAATTAATTTATATCTCTTAAGAATCTGTCACAATTCTTTTATTGTTATTTGAGGGAAAAAAGTTTTACTATTAACCTGGATACCATTGGAGCTGAAAGGTTAAGAATTATTTTTAAAACCGATAAAGGTGTTGTAAAGGATTTAGTAGTTCAGTATGAGTGTTTAGTTGCAGGAACTTGGGAAGAAATACTTAGGTATGACTGTTCGCATGGATATTTTCATAGAGATGTTATGAAAAAGGACGGTTCGAAGAGAAAAAGAATAATTCATGTATTCGATTTGAATGAAGCTTTAACATTAGCAGAAACTGATTTAAAGGTTAATTGGGAGTCATATAAACAAAATTATTTTGAAAATTAGAAATTTATACCATTTATTATGTCAAAAAAAAATCAAGTAGATAAAAATCTATCTTTGACATTTGATTTCATCAAAGAAGTAGTTAAAAATCCATCCATTATTGAAAGTGTTGAGGATCTAAGTGAATTAATGTTTACAGGTAAAAAAAACATTCCGGTTTTTAAAGAAACCTCAAAAATTTCATTGCGAAAGAAATTGCAATCAAAAAATAAATCGACTATTCTAAAAAATTAAATTGTCAGGAAATTACTTTTTCGACAATAGGTTTAATCTTTTCTCAATAAATATCTATCCCAACAATACCTCGATCTTTCAGTTTCTCATAAAATTCAAATTCCAAATTTATGAAGATCAATAAAAATACACTAAAGGCTGGATGATCAGGAAAAGACGGGTGCACTGATTTTTGAATTTAGGTTTTGGATTTTAGATTTACTTAAGTTTACTTGATCAATATCATCTTCCTCACTTCATTAAATTCACCGGACTCTCCGAAGGAGTCTACGACAAGTTTATAATAATAAATTCCGCTCGGATAATTGCTTCCGTCAAATACAACTGAATAGCTTCCTGCGTTTTGCTTCTCATTTACAAGTATTGCAATTTCATTACCGAGAATATTATAGACTTTTAGAATAGTGTACTGAGTATTTGGTATTGAGTAATTAATTTTTGTAGTTGGGTTGAATGGATTGGGATAATTTTGAGAAAGAGAATAATTATCTGACAGATTGTTTGCGGACGGTTCTATGGAGGTTATATCACCACCACTGATAGTTTTTATGATTGTTCCGTTTCCACCAACTGCCCATCCCGTCAAAGAAGTAACAAATTGAATATAAGTATAGTCTGTATTTACGGGTGTGTTTTGACGGATCCAGTTCAGCCCTCCGTTATTTGTCCTCATCAAAGTATTTTCAAAACCGGCTATCCAGCCCGTGTGATCTGATGAATCTGAAAAATCAACACATCTTAATTGTTGATGTCCGATGGCACCGCTTGTCTGTTCAAGCCAATGATTTCCTCCTGATGTCGTCATCAATATTTTATTCTCGTATCCAACCGACCAACCGGTGTGCTGATTAATAAAATCAAACCAGACACCTGAACTGTTTGGAATATTCTGAGTAAATGTCCAGGTATTTCCACCATCATAAGTTTTATAAATATTCCCAAGTCTTTCCGCAAACCATCCCAACTGACTGTCATAAAAAAACAGGGAATATATTCCCACATTTGAGTGAAACTGAGTCATCCAATTCGCGCCGCCATTTGTTGTGTTTAAAATACCTTCATCACTGGAGATCCATCCTGAATGAGAATTGGCAAATTTTACAAAAAATAAGTTTCTATTCGTTGCACTGTTCTGAACACTCCACAGATGACCTCCATTGGTGGTTTTTAGAGCAACACCCTGATGCCCGGAGATCCATCCCGTTTCAGAATTTATAAAATTTACTCCAATTAAATTATTGCTGACAGGGCTGTTCTGTAAAGTCCAGTTATCTCCACCGTTAGTAGTTTTAATTATAGTGCCAAAATCTCCAACGGCATATCCTGTGTGTGTGTCTATGAAATAAGCGTTCCATAGGAACCTGTGTGTACCCGATGGTTGTGTAAACCATCCAGGCTGTGAATTAAGGGTTTGTAGTTGTAGATTGGCAAAGGTCAAAAGAAAAATTATTTTGATAAACATTTTATTAGCCCTCCATTTCTCCTATTGATATATACTTCATAATAGTAGAGTAAGTTTATACAATATTTTAATTTTTTATACTATTAACTATTTAATTATTTACTATTAGGGCAAATGTTCTTATTTAATCAAAATCATCTTCTTCACCTCACTAAAATTCCCCGCTTCTCCGAAGGAGTCTACGACCAGTTTATCCGAATGGACCACTAGGTGGTAATAATAAATTCCGCTCGGATAATTGCTTCCGTCAAACACAACTGAATAACTCCCTGCGTTTTGCTTCTCATTTACAAGTGTTGCAATTTCATTACCGAGAACATCATAAACTTTTAGAATAGTGTACTGAGTATTGGGTATTGAGTAATTAATTTTTGTAGTTGGGTTGAACGGATTGGGATAATTCTGATTTAAAAAATATTTAATTACATTAGTTGTACTTATAGGTTCTATAACAGATGTTAAAAAGTCAATAAAATGAGATGAGTCGGAAGTAATTTCTGTATTAAAGAAACCAACCCATGCGAAAATCCTTGTATATGGAAGCACTTGAGAACTGCCTCTCCAGTTTAAATTAAGAGAATCATGGTTCAGGTATAGTGCTGATGTTTTTAATTTCATTTTGCAAATAAGAGTGCCTAATCCTGTATTGGAAATCTGCGGAGGATATCCGGTAACCCCCAAATAACCTGCGAACCTTAGTTGATTATTGCCGGGTGATAAAAAAACCTGCGGAGTAACCCAATAAAATCCAGAGGAGCTTCTTTCTGAGTATGTAAATGACAGATCACCGCCATTAGCAACAGCGGGATTAAAATTGAAAATTGCCGTAATTCCCATGAATCCAAAATCTGAGAGCGGAAAATTTGTATGAAGTATATAAACATCAAAGGTCAAACTATCATTGTAGCTTTGGAAATTACGTGCTGTCAGATTATAAGTAGGAGTTACTTGCGAATATGATAGTTGGTTTGTACTTAGTATTATTAACAAGCTTAAAGAAATAAAAAAATATTTCATATTAATAATATTTAAAATTAATGACTTCTCGGATCTTACTTTATCAAGATCATTTTCCTCACCTCACTAAATTCACCGGACTCCGAAGGAGTCTACGACAAGTTTATCCGAATGGACCACTATGTGGTAATAATAGATCCCGCTCGGATAATTCACAATTAGGAAAGAAAAATTCTCATAC
>JBDSYA010000135.1:0-9793 GCA_039925865.1 Ignavibacteria bacterium | reverse complement strand
TTCCCGACTTTTAATTCCAGCTGTTTCAGATCTTCGGAAACTACCTTTGCTTCTTCATTCCGCTTGACCTGTCTTTCAAGTGCGTTCACATTCCTTTGCTTTTCCCTGATAATGTCGTTAACTCTTAGAAGTGATTCATGTACTGCATCGAGACGATTATAAGTCAGATCACGGTTATGTTTATAAGATACAACTCCTGCGGCTTCTTCGAATAATTTTCTTCTTTCATGCTTAATATCTGAAAGTATGGTCTCAACCATTTTTAATTCAATTACCGAATAAGCATCGGGACCAATTCCCGTATCTGCGAATAATTCTTTAATATCCTTAAGACGAACTTTTGTACCGTTAAGAAAATATTCTGTATCACCGCTTCTGTAAAATCTTCTGGCTATCTGTACTTCCGAATATTCTGTAGAAAGTTTTCCTTTATTATTCTGTATTGTCACAGCAACTTCGGCAACACTCAGTGATTTGCGGAATTTTGTTCCGTTAAATACAATATCCTCGCGCTTGCCGCTTCGCAGTACTTTGTCTCCCTGTTCACCAAGCACCCATCGCAAAGCATCCACAATATTAGATTTACCCGAACCATTAGGACCAACGATGGCAGAAACGCCGCTGTCAAACTCAATTGTTGTTTTATCAGCAAAAGATTTAAAACCGAAAATTTCCAGTTTAGATAAATACATTTTATAAAAACCTGTAAGATTAATTACCGTTTCTGCTAAAACCTTTTAATGCAGGGATAATTTATTTTAAAATTTTAAAACAACAGCGAAAGATTTTTTAAAACTTAATTATTTGTTAAATAGGAAACGAGATCCATTGTTTCAAGTGCTCCTGTAAAAAATGAAAAGTAAGAATATATTATTGCAAAAATAACAAATATGATAATGATTCCATACAAATAAACTTTTCCGGTCCTTAATTCAAATAAGGATTTTGTCCCCATTATTATTCTGTTCAAATAAAGAATGTACAGGATAAAAAATATCCAGAGGGATATTTTTATGAATGATGGATTTGTTTCAGCAATTTTATATAAAACTGTCCCGACAAACAAAAAGAAGATCATAGGTAATGTTGACCATACACAAACAGTGTAAATATTTTTGAAATATGATCTGCCTTTTGTATAAAAAGAAATAAAGTAAAGCAGAAGCGCCGTCAGGAAAGTAAGAAAAAGATTTAAAGCTGTTAAAGTGGTTATCAGATAGAATTTATTATTTACTATATTACTAAATGTCGTTTTCAAATTATCATTTGTGAAAATCTTCGCAAGGACCATATCGAAAGAATTATTCTCCCTGTAAAAATAAAATATAGACGCAAAAAACAGTGCCAGCCCGACTGAAATTGACAGTGACAGAAGCAGATTATACCCTGTCGGTATGATCATCTGGTCTTTCACAAGAGAGAAAAAATAAGTTGGTTTGTAAAGACATCTGATCAATCCTGATCGGAATTTCCGGTCGCGATTAATAAAATAAACAAGTATCACTATCATAGTAATACCGGCTATAAGAAAGATGTATGGAAATTCCGGCACATTATTTCCTTCCTGTATCCGTGGCAGATCTTCATTATTCAAAACCCTTTTAACAAAATCCGTTGAACGTTTCTGTTCACGGCCAATTGTGAAGAGGCCGTTAGTTTTTAAATAATTGTTTGAATCCATGGGAAAGTTAAGCGGATCTTCAGAATTCCAGTCTGCGTAAGACGAAATAAAATTTCCAAAAATTGTCTGGGATATTTTTCCGTAACATTCATTAAGAAATTTCATCTGTGCTTCCTGTGATTTAATGTCGCTAAATCCATTCGCATTACTGTTCTGAATGTTCAGACCGTAAGCTGACACAAAGAGATTTCTGTTCTTTCTGTTTTCTGAAGGCTTCTTATTGTTTGTCAGATCGGCAACAGAAGTTTTGATGTGCTCAAAATTATTCCCGTAAAAATTGATCCCGACAAAATTCACTTCTTCGGAGCAGATGTCTTCATTATAAGGTCTTGAAGTATAATATTTAAATCTCTTATCAACAGAATCTATTAATGCTGAAGCTGACTTAACATAATTCAGAGCAGCGTTTCCTGACACATTAAAATCATTTCCAAGTCCCCATGCAAAGATACACGGTGAATTTTTATCTCTTTCAACCATATCCGAAATGTAATTAAGCGCAAGTCTTACATACTTATCATTTTCAATAAGTACTTCATCAGTTTCATTGAATGGTATTTCCTGCATGAGGTATAAGCCTAAGCGGTTGCATAAATTAACAATGTAAGGATGCGAGCATCTGCCCGGCACCCTGACAGCATTGAATCCCATCGTTTTTATATTCATCAGATCTTTTTCAGTTTCAGAGTATTCAAGAGCAGAAGCAAATTTTAACTGGTCCTCATAATAATTAATACCATTTAATTTAATTTGTTTACCGCTTTGAAAGATCTGATTATTCCTCACGGTTAAATTTGTGAATCCGGTTTCAATAATCTGTTCATCAATGATATTATCTTCTTTATCGGTTATCAGTGTTTTAATTATATAAAGCTCAGGAGTTTCGGGAGTCCAGATTACAGGATTATTAATTGTTAATTCGTTCAGATCTTTTATCGAATTATTATCTCCGATACTGAATTTCTTTTTTTCACTTACTCCGGTTTCAGAATTGTCAGATCTTTTAAATACTTTTGTCTGAAGAAAAAATTCTTTTGTTTTGGAAGTGTCTCGGTATTGATTCAAGTCTGATGATTTAATATCAATAAAATTTTTCAGCTTTACCGATAATAAGTTATCAATTGAATATTTTATATAATTTTTTAAAATAAATAACCTGGGGACGGCAATTATATAGATGTCTTTGTTAATGCCGCCGTAAATGCGGGAATAGTTTATTTGGTTTGAAAGGGGAATTGTATTTTTGAAATCCAGACTGCTGTTAACAGTTATAACGATCTCATTATTGACTGAAATAATTCCGTCAGAGAGAGGTACAATTATCGGTGAAAAGCCGCCGGTATGATTTGAAACAAAATTGTTATTGATCTTAACTTCGGATTCATATTCAATTCCTTCAGCTACAAAAATAAAGCTGTGCGAACCTGCGAGTTCTTCAGGAATTGTAAATTTGTGCCTGAATTGTGAATTACCTTTATGATCAAATGCGATAGGAACAATGAATTTGCTGAAATTCTTTCCTTCATTAAATGAAATATCCCATTGCCCGTTCAGATAGATCTTACTTCTTGTTTCACTTTCAAAAAAAAGTCCGATGTCTTTGAGATTTGCCTGGGTAGGTCTTTCAAACACTTTGATCTGAGAAAATGCAATACCGGAATTACACAATATTAAAAATATGTATAATATTTTATTGTAAATTTTCTTACTGCGGTAAGATAGGATCATTAAGTATTTTTAAAGATAATTAAATATAGCTATTAGCATAAGGAATTTAAAGATTAGAATTTGAAATGTTAATAATATTTAATTTTTTCTGAACAATATAAAATGTTTTGGACAATACTGATTCTTCTTAAAGCTGTCAAAAATATTTTGAAATAATTAATTGTTCATTGAAATTTTCTTAAACTTCAAACAACCCCACCCTGCCCTCCCCTTGGCAAGGGGAGGGTCTGGGAGGGGTATTTCATAAGTTTTCTACAAATTATTGTTTAGTAAAATCTTTATAAGAATAATAGTCCTTATTCTGAAGAATCAATTTTCACAGTATTGATTCTTCTTATTATTCTTAAAGCTGTCAAAAATATTTTCTGTTTAATCTCCAAACGCAAATAAGTATATTCGCATTATGAAAATTAGTTTAAACTGGTTAAAAGAATATATACCCGGATTAAAGATTGATTCAATCGAAACATTGAAAGATAAAATGATCTCTGTTGGATTGGATATTGAAGGAGTTGAAAATGAAGGGGAAATATTTAAAAATTTTGTTGTCGGAGAAGTTACAGAAAAGCAAAAACATCCAAATGCAGATAAGTTAAGTTTGTGTAAAGTCGATACGGGCGGGGAAATTTTGAGCATAGTTTGCGGTGCGCCTAATGTTGAAGCGGGACAAAAAGTCTGTGTTGCTAAGATCGGAGCCATTATTCCAAACGGAGCATTTGAAATAAAAAAAAGCAAGATTCGTGGAGAACTATCGGAAGGCATGATCTGCTCTGAAAAGGAATTAAATCTTTCACAGGATCATGAAGGTATTTTGGTTTTAGATCCCAATGCTAAAACCGGCCAAAATTTTGCAGAGTATGTGAATGCAGATGACATTGTCTTTGAGATCGGCATCACCCCAAATCGAGGCGATCTCTTTTCACATATCGGAGTCGCAAGAGAAATTGCAGCACTTTATGATTTAAAAGTCAAATTACCCGATGTAAATTTTGAAGAAACAGATGTCATGACTTCCGGTCTTATAAAAATTTCGGTTGAAAGTGATCTTTGCAAAAGATTTACAGGCAGGGTTATCCAAAATGTAAAGATCAAAGAATCGCCGGAATGGCTTAAAAAAAGGTTGAAAGCAATTGGATTAAGGCCCAGGAATAATATAGTCGACATTACAAATTTTGTTATGCACGAAACGGGACAGCCATTGCATGCATTTGATTATGACCGGATCAGGGGCAAAGAAATTATTGTGAAATGCGCAACAGACGGAGATAAATTTATTACACTTGATTCGAAGGAGAGAATTTTGAATTCAAATTCACTTATGGTTTGTGATAAGGAAGGAGCTTCAGGGATTGCAGGTATAATGGGTGGTGAATATTCCGAGATAACCGAAAGTACGCGAAATGTTTTTATTGAGAGTGCATACTTTGACCCTGTTTCCGTGAGAAAAAATTCCAAAAAACTCGGATTGCAGACGGATGCTTCACAAAGATTCGAGAGAGGCATAGATATAAATTTTGTAGAATATGCTTCATTGAGGGCAAGCCAGTTAATAAAGGAGATCGCAGGAGGCGAAATATCAAATGGATTATATGATGTCTATCCAGAGAAGTTTGAGAAACAAATCGTCAGTGTAAATGTAAAGCGTGCAAATGAACTATTAGGAATTGAATTATCTGAAGAAGAAATCAAACAATTATTGTCAAAAATCGAGATCAAATTTATTGAAATCAACAACGGCGCACTATTTTTTGAAATACCTGAGTTCAGAAGATTAGATATCGAAAGAGATGTTGACCTTATTGAAGAAATAGCCCGGATATTTGGTTATGAAAATATTCCCGAGGATACAAACTTCAATTTAAATGTCTTAAATTCAAATAAATTTGAAAATTTGAACTGGAAGCTGAGTAAACAAATTACAGATCATTTGATCGGAAGAGGTTTCAACCAGGTATTGACAAATGCATTAACAGGCGGAAAGAAATATGACAAATCTGTCTGTATTGTTGATGCAGCCGGAGTTGAAATAAATTCATTACGAACCAGTCTGATAACCGGAATGATGGGAATAATAAGAAATAATTATAATAATTCAGGTAAAAATATTTCGCTCAAACTATTTGAA
Organism: Ignavibacteria bacterium; assembly: GCA_039925865.1. Taxonomy (GTDB): domain Bacteria; phylum Bacteroidota; class Ignavibacteria; order Tepidaquicellales; family Tepidaquicellaceae; genus JBDSYA01. The sequence continues at coordinate 4,259 of JBDSYA010000135.1, read as the reverse complement.
TCAGCAAAGATCTTTTCGGATACCGGAACGGACTTTAGAGAAGAAAATAAACTGATCATGGCGATTGCCGGCAAGAAAGATTCAGAATTGATTTATGATGGTGATTTGGATTTTGATATATTTGATATTAAGGGTGAAGCAGAAATGCTTTTGTCTAAATTGAATCTTGAAAATTATAGATTATTTTACTATAATGATAATACAATTAACAACACGAAAATAGATGTTAGATTAAATGATGAACTTATTGGCAATATATATAAGACAGATAGCGGGTTAAGGAATGAATTTGAAATTGATACAGACGTTTATATTGCGGAATTTTTTACGGATAAGCTTTTCTCAAAAGGTAAAAAATCAAAATATTATAAAGCTATCTCACGATTTCCATCTGTAAAAAGAGATCTTTCCATAGTGATCGACAGAAAGATCACTTTTGAAGTTTTAAGAGAAACAATTATTAAAAGCGGTGGTAAAGATCTGAAGAATATACAATTGTTTGACATGTATTTTGATGAAAAGATCGGGAATGAAAAAAAGAGCCTTGCTTTTTCGATGGAATTCGGATCTGATGAAAAGACACTTACTGATGAAGAGACAAACCGGGTTGTATCTAAAATTGTGAATAATCTTGAGAAGAATTTTGATGCAAAATTGAGATCTTGAGCAGGATAATGAGAAATAACCTTAAATGAGCCAAAAGTTAATTGACATATATAAGGATTTTTTTAAAGATCAAAAAAATTCTGTAAGGATTTCAACTGAAGAGATTTTACAAAAAGTTAAATTATTAATTTCAAAACTCAAGGACGTAAAAAATGAAAACATTTTATTAAAGGAGAACATAAAAAACTTAAACCTCAAAATATCTGAATTAAAATTACAGCATACAAAAGTCAATACCGAATTGATCAACAAAGATAAGGAAATATCGGATCTGAAGAATTTAGTTTTAAATACCAATAGTAATAAAATTCCTGTAAAAGATAAGGATGAAGTAAAATCCAGAATCAAAGAATTAATATCAAGGATCGACAATCACCTGGCACAACACGAAACCGATGAATGATGCATTAAGACAAATGTTTGACTCATTAACAAAATTTAATTTCACGGTCAATCTATAATAACATTATCTCAACATGGATCAGAAGGAAATAAGAGTTAAGATCTTCAACAGTGAATATAACTTACAGGGTGAAAACTCTGAAAAGGTTGAAAGGATCTCTGATTATGTTGACGGGATAATGAATCGTATTAACAATGAATCTCCTAATCAATCTGAAGAAACTATTGCAGTTGTATCGGCATTGAACATCGCCGAGGAATATTTTAAGGAGAAGGATATAAAGACTGAACTTGAAAAGGATTTTTCAGGTATTTTGGATGAATGTAATTCCAAACTCAAGTCGATATCCCAGTTAATAGATGAGAATCTGTGAAATAAAAAAATTACTTTCGTTCTTTACATAGAGTCTTTTAGGTTTAAAAAAAAGCCGCACAGACAATAGTCAAACATTATATAAAACCAACAGGTTTAACTATATGGGAGGTAGCTCATATAAAAATGTCGATTACAGGCCTCATCCGGATTTATCCGGAATTTACTGACGCTGCATAAGTGTCATATAGTAAGCAGAGGAAGCAAAAGACATTGTGGCGCCCCCCACCGTATTATAGAAAAGGTTTTTTTATAACCTTTGAACTATGAAACACAGTCTGCAGCGGCTTTTTTATTTTTAAAAAAAAATTGTATCGACTACAATATTAATGTTTATTATAAACAGAAACTTAAAAAAAATTACTATAAAATAAAATTACCGGTTACGGAGGAATAATAAAATATGGATTTAGAATTATATATCTTGCTGCCAGTGCTGGTGGCTTTATGCCTTATAACATTTTTCCTTGGATGGCATCTTAATTCAAAGGCAAATAAGACAAAGATCGGCGGTGCAGAAAATATTGCAAAAAAGATCGTTACAGATGCTGAAACAAAATCTAAAGACACCATATCACTTGCCGAGAAAAGGGCAAAAGATTTTATGCTTGATGCAGACAAAGCGTCCCAAAATCTGAAAAAGGAAAAATTACTGGAAGTTAAAGATGAATTTTACAGGAGAAAACAGAAATTCGATGAGGAAATAAAAGAACGGGAAAAAACGGTTCTGGAAGATGAAAAAAAGATCAAGACGGAAAAAGAATTAATTGATAAAAAAAATTCGGAAATCAAAAATTACGAAGCACAACTTGCTAATCTGGAAACTGAATACACTCAAAAATCTGAAAAGGCTGTTTCCAAAATTAGCGAAGCTGAGAAATTAATTGACCAATACGGAGAGATCGTTGAGGAACAAAAAATTAAGTTAAACAGAATATCCGGATTGAGTGAAGAAGAAGCAAAGAAGATCCTGTTTGAAAATCTTATTAATGATGCTAAAATAGAGGCGGCTCACAAAATTCAGGAAGTCCGTGAAGAGACCAAGCTTGAATGCAACAGGATGTCAAAAAATATTGTCATCCAGGCAATTCAGCGAACCGCTTCAGACCATTCAGTTGAAACTACAGTCAGCGTACTTCAGATAACTTCAGATGAGCTCAAAGGAAGAATAATTGGTAAAGAAGGGAGAAACATCCGGGCATTTGAAGCAGCTACGGGAGTCGATATAATAGTTGATGATACACCTGAAGCAATTATTATTTCCGGATTCGATCCATTCAGGAGAGAGATAGCTATTGTTGCAATGGAAAGACTGATAGCTGACGGCAGAATTCATCCTGCCAGAATAGAAGAAGTTGTTGAGAAAGTACAAAAAGAATTACTTGAAGAATTAATAAGAGTGGGCGAGGGAACATTGATAGACATGGGAATACAGGGAATACACAGGGACATAATAACTCTTATCGGAAGGATGAAATACAGATCAAGCTACGGACAAAATGTTTTAAATCATTCTATTGAGGTAGGACATCTTGCAGGGATAATGGCTGCGGAGTTAGGTCTTGATGCTCAAATGGCAAAAAGAGCCGGACTTCTTCATGATATGGGAAAAACAATAGACAGAAGTATTGAAGGACCGCATGCAATTTTGGGATATGAAGTTGCAAAAAGATGTAAGGAACATGCGATCATATGTAATGCGATCGGAGCACATCACGATGAGATGCCGATGGAACATCCGATATCAATACTTGTACAGGCAGCGGACTCCATTAGCGGAGCAAGGCCGGGAGCAAGAAGAGAATCTGTTGAAGCTTATTCAAAAAGACTGGAGAAACTTGAAACTATTGCTAAATCTTTTGAAGGTGTTGCAAAAACATATGCAATACAGGCGGGCAGGGAAGTAAGAGTCATCGTAGAGCAGGAGAAGATCAATGATATCACTCAGGATCAGCTCGCATCAGATATTGCTCATAAGATACAGGAAGAAATGGAATATCCCGGGCAGATAAAAGTAAATGTCATAAGAGAGAGAAGATCAATTGCATACGCAAAATAATATGAATACATTAAGCAGGTAAAATTTCATTTTATGAAAAAAAAGGGAAAACTTGTAATAGGGATCACAGGCGGAATTGGATCAGGCAAGACCTTAGTATGCAAGATGCTTGCAAAGAGGGGATTCAAGGTATATTATGCAGACATGATCGCCAAGAATTTATATTTGACGGATAAAAAAATCGTAAAAGAGATTGTCAAAGTTTACGGGAAAGATATTCTTAATTATAAGGGTAAGGTCAATCTTCCGAAACTAAAAGATAAAATTTTTGCCAATAAATCTAATTACGAATCAATTAACAAACTTGTCCATCCTGCTGTAATAAAGTTTTTAAAGAAAGAAATCAGTAAAAGTAAATATGAACTGGTATTAGTGGAAGCAGCAGTTTTATTTGAAAGCGGCTTTCATGAATCTTTAGATTATATTGTTACGATCTATTCAAATAAAAAAAACAGGATAAACCGTTTAATGATAAGAGATGAATCATCCCGCACCGAGATCAATTTACTCATGAAATTTCAGTTGGATGAAAATAGAAAAATGGAGATGTCAGATTTTGTGATCATGAATAATAAGACTGTAGATGATCTGAAAAAACAAGTTGATTTTTTGAGTAAGGTATTGAAGGCGCTTCAGACGTGATTTTATATTTGATTAAATGTTAAACTCAATATTGGAGTTCACTTCGATGTAGACCGGCAAAAACATTTCTCGCAGATTTTCGCAGATACAATCTAGATGTAAATATTTGTCTGCGAT
>JBDSYA010000134.1:0-4208 GCA_039925865.1 Ignavibacteria bacterium | reverse complement strand
AACTTACATTTACCCAGTTAGCACCTGCATTTGTGCTTCTGTAAATACCCCATACTGTTCCTGCAAACATTGTAGTGCCGTTAAAAGCTATAGTATTTACAGTTACATTGCCGAAGAAATCACCGTTAGCCGGACTCCAGGTATTTCCTCCATCCGATGTAACCGATACACCTTCTCCATCGCCTGCTGCTCCGGGTATTGTCCCTGCATATATATTATTTTGATTAACAACAAGATCATTCACAACAGTATTAGCTATACCTTTATAGGAAGAAAACCATGAACCGCCGTTATCTGTAGTTTTGTAAACTGCATATTGGCAACCGAGCAATACATAATTATCAGTTGCCATAAGTGAAAACGTGGTCGGTGTTACCGGAAGTCCATTATTAATTTGGACCCAGCTGCCCCCGTTGTTTGTAGATTTATATGCTCCTATTCCTGAATTCATACCGGCATAAATAATTCCTCCCTGCACAGCAATTCTGTTCACCGAAAGAGGAAGTCCTGTATTTACCGCAAACCAACTGCTTCCGTCATTTGTCGTTTTATAAATACCTTTATTATAAATGGCTGCATATACATCAGTGCCGCTTACCGCAAGATTATTTGTTGAAGGATAAAGCGGAAGACCGTTTATTACCTGTGTCCATAAATCTCCATTATTGCTTGAAACATAAACTCCGACTGTCCCTCCATTACCCGCAACTCCAGTGTATAATAAATTTCCAGATGAAGCCAATGTCCGAATAAACGTGGAAAACCCTAAAAATCCGTTGTTAACTGCCTGAAATGAATTTCCGTTATTTGTTGACCGGTAAACTCCGGACCCACCACCACCTGCAAATAATATTTCATTGTGCACATGAAGCTCAGTTACAGAAAGTGAACTGATATGAACCCAGCTATTACCGTTATCTGTTGAACGATAGAGACCCAAAAACTCCCCGCCTGCAAAAACAGCGGTTCCTTTTATACAAATAGTAGTAGGACCGAAATTGCTGACGCTTACCCAGCTCTGTCCTGCATCAGTGCTTCGGTATATCCCTCCTGCAGTTGCAGCAAAAACGGTGCTTCCGCTTGCAGCAAAATCATCTACATAACCACCGTTTGGACCGTTTGTTCTTATCCATTGTGCCTGTAAGTTTACTGATACAATTAGAAGTATTAACAGAACCTGAAATCTTAAGGTTTTCATTTTTTCATTTTTAAAATTTTTCCTGTTTAAAGTACATAAACTTATAAAACTCTTCATATTAATTAAACTTTCTATGGTCTTTGTACACCTATAAAGTTAAATGTATTATTATCCACAATTGATAAGTCGCTTCCATCAATTATATTGTCCCCATTTACGTCTGTGTTTAAATATCCTGTTAAAAAGTTAAACGAAGCATTATCAGTCAGACTCATATCCGATCCATCAACAATTCCATCTTGATTCACATCGCCATTATATATGCAATACTTTGTTCCTTTCAAAATCTGATTGTTACCGTAAGCTTGTGAAGAAGATAATGTAAAATCGTAAGTCAAACTTCCCGCTGTAAAATTATTACCTGCTGAACTCCATGTTTCCAGACCGTTGCGGTGTTTAATAACGATATAGTACGGAACAGAATTTACCGCATTTGGGAAAATAAAACTTCCCATTGCGTTTGAATCCAATTTTCCGCCGGCTGTATCAACTAATGTGTAGGGCGATGAGGAATTTCTCAAATAAACTCTTGCGGTATCACTTACCATTTTATTCGCTACGGGATCATAAAATCCCTGAATTAATGCTTTTAGATTCAGAATCAAAGGGGGAGGAGTAAGCTCGCTAAGCGGTCTTCTGTAAACGCTATTGTATGTGCCAACAAATATGTCATTGTTTAATGTACGAAGAGCATATCCATAGGAACTCCCTAATCCCTCATTTCTTTGTGTCCAGGTTGCCCCATTATCATTCGATACATATACACCATAACTAATAGTTCCTGCAAATATATTACTACCTCTTATAGCTAAGGAATAGACCCATAGATTGTTTAAAGAAGTTTGCGTCCAGTTTAAGCCGTTATCCGTTGATAAAAATACTCCGGCATTATGGGATCCGGCATAGACATTATTTCCGTTTGCAGCTAATGAATAGATCCATCGATTAATTAAAGAAGTTTGTGTCCAGTTTGTACCGTTATTTGTGGATACATAGACCCCATAGAAATCAGTTCCGGCAAAAATATAATTTCCATTTACTGCCAAAGAATGAACGTATCGATTAATTAAAGAAGTTGGAGTCCAGTTTGCTCCACTATTAGTGGATATATAAACACCATTATTTTCAGTCCCGGCAAAGATATTGTTTCCGCTTACTGCTAGCGACCAAATATTTTGATTATTGAAAGAAGTTTGAGACCAGCTTGTGCCATTATTTGTGGATAAATATATTCCATAAATAGCAGTACCGGCATAGACATTATTTCCATTTACTGCTAATGAGCGCACATCCCGGTTATTGAAAGAAGTTTGAGACCAGCTTGTGCCGTTGTTGGTAGATAAATATACACCTGCATTCCAGGTTCCGGCAAAGAGATTATTTCCGTTTACTGCTAATGAGTATACAATTTTATCTCCCATCCCATTAGACACTTGCTCCCACTGTGCGTTGGATATTTGAACAGACAGAATGCACATAAAAATTGTTGAAAATATTGTTTTCATTTTTTATTCTCTAAAGTTTCATATAAATTAAATCGTTTGCTTTCCATTATTTTTTCAATAAAAACCATTTACTTTGTCTGTGTAAAATCCTGAAATGACAATGTATAAAAATAAACTCCGCTTGATAATAAACTCCCGTCAAACAAAATTTTGTGTTCACCTGCATCCTCACGAGTGTCAACTAGTTTTTTTTCTATTAAACTCTGGTTTAATTAAATTTTCCGTGCCGACCCCGCGGTAAGGCGGATATGGAAATCTGTTTGCTACGAATAATATTTTCATAGAATGTGGGTTTGTATTATTTTTAAGATCCTTAATACTAAATAAGCTTCAACTATTATGACATGTTGTCTCAATGCTAATTAAATTACTTATTAATTAACGATAAGGCAAACCAATTTATCCCCATTCCGTAGGATTCTGACTGAGTACTAAATTTAAGTTAAAAAAACAGCGTAGGCTTATTGAATTAAGTGTTAGTTTTAAATTGAACTATCATAAAAAATACAAAAGAATATGTCTACTTGTAGAGTGGTATTAAATATGTAATTATACGCCAAATCATTTCATGCAGTTTGGAAGATTAATGAATTTATAAATTAATTCTGATAATCAAAGGGATTTACTTAAGTTCACAAGCACTAATTTCGGATCCTAAAGTGAGTTTCGAAAGATCACTAGTTTGAATAAAATTCAATAAAAAATAAAAGGCGAAAACTATCCGCCTTTTATTAAAAGCTCAATCAACTCTTTCAAACTACAAAATAGAATTGCTATAATATGTTACTTATTTTAATCATCCTTGTCGTCATTATCATGATCATCATTATCATCGTCTTTATCATGTTTCTTATTCTTCTTATGTTTCTTATTTTTTTTATTCTTCTTTTCTTTCTTATTTTTAGTTCCTTCATTATTGACAGTAGTGTATAAATTGCCTTTTTCCCCGAAATAATTAGACCCCTGCATCATCATTAACTGCAAATTATAATCTCCTGGTGCGGGAGCTACAACTGTAAATTGAAATGTATGCGACTCTCCGGGATTAACTCTTTGAGACAATCCTATTGGTGAAAATCTCCATTCATTATTTATGCTAATGTTCATGAATTCACTGTATATTCCCAATTTATAATCACTTTCGGGTAACCAGCTGCTTGTTCCGATATTCTTATAAGTGACATATACATTATATTTCTGACCTGAGCTCAGAGTGGAAGGAATATCCTTTCCCACAAATTCCGAATTGTTTTTTGAGATACTGACAGGGGTTTGCTCTCCTGATACATTCACAGTTATAGATGGAGTAGATTCTCCGAATGGCTGGCTTGATTTTGCCATGATCCACGAACATTGATATAGTCCGCCGGCATTTGGTGCCTGAAGTTGAAAGTAAAACGTAACTTTCTCGAGTGGTGCCACATTATTTGGGAGATTTACGCTTCTGATTCCCCACACATCATTCCGGGTTATTCCGTTAGTACTTTGAAGAATTAATTGGTAAC
>JBDSYA010000133.1:0-3898 GCA_039925865.1 Ignavibacteria bacterium | reverse complement strand
GGAGAAGGAATAGATAATGTATTCGGCTATTCGGTATCCTCAACAGGAGATGTGAACGGAGACGGATACTCGGATGTAATTGTCGGAGCTTATTTACACAGCAATCAAACCGGCAGAGCATATATTTTTTACGGAGGAGCAAGCATGAATAATGCGGCAGATGTAGTTATGACCGGAGAAGGAATAAATAATAGATTCGGCCATTCGGTATACTCAGCAGGAGATGTGAACGGAGACGGATATTCGGATGTAATTGTCGGAGCTTATACTTACAATAGTGGTACCGGCAGAGCATATATATTTTACGGAGGAGCAAGCATGAATAATACAGCAGATGTAACGATGACCGGAGAAGCGACATTTAATTATTTCGGCACTTCAGTATCAGCAGCAGGCGATGTGAATGGCGACGGATATTCTGATGTGATTGCCGGAGCTACCGGATACAACGGTTCTATCGGCAGAGCGTATTTGTATAAGTATGAATTTGAACATCTGCCTATGACCGGAGAAGCCACAAATAATTATTTCGGCTACTCGGTCTCCGGAGCAGGAGATGTAAATGGTGACGGATATTCAGATGTAATTATCGGAGCTTATAAATATAACAACGATATAGGCAGAGCATATATATTTTACGGAGGTACAAGCATGAATAATATAGCAGATGTAACGATGACAGGAGAAACAACAAATAGTAATTTCGGTGTTTCCGTATCCGGAGCAGGTGATGTGAACGGCGACGGATATTCCGATGTAATCGTCGGAGCTTGGCAATACAATGGTACAGGAAGAGCATATATATTTTACGGGGGGTCAAGCATGAATAATACAGCAGATGTGACGATGACAGGAGAAACAACACATAGATATTTCGGCAATTCAGTATCCGCAGCAGGCGACGTAAACGGTGACGGATATTCCGATGTAATTATCGGAGCTTGGTTTTACGACGATTATAGAGGCAGAGCCTATATATTTTATGGAGGAGCAAGCATGAATAATGCAGCAGATGTAGTTATGACCGGAGAAACCATATCTGGTCAATTCGGCGTTTCGGTATCCGAAGCAGGAGATGTGAACGGCGACGGATATTCGGATGTAATTGTTGGAGCTTATTTAAACAATGCCGGCAGAGCATTTATATTTTACGGAGGAGCAGGTATGAATAATACAGCAGATGTAATAATGTCAGGAGAAGCAACAGATGATCGTTTTGGCGTTTCAGTATCAGCAGCAGGAGATGTGAACGGCGATGGATATTCGGATGTAATTGTTGGAGCTTCGGCATACGGCGTTTATAGTACCGGCAGAGTATATATATTCCATGGAGGTGCAAGCATGAATAATGCAGCAGATGTAACGATGACAGGAGAAGCAACAGATGGGAGGTTTGGCATTTCTGTATCGGCAGCAGGAGATGTGAACTTCGACGGATATTCGGATGTAATTGTCGGAGCTAACGGATACAACGGTTCTACCGGCAAAGCGTATATATTCTATGGTGGAGTAAATATGAATAATACTGCAGATGTAACGATGACCGGAGAAGCAACAATTAATAATTTCGGCTTTTCTGTATCGGCAGCAGGTGATGTGAACGGCGACGGGAACCCTGACCTGATTATCGGCGCCTTTGGAAATAACAACAATACCGGAAAGAGCTATCTTTATTTTACTTCATCTCCAACGGTGGTTTCTATAATAAATATAAAAGTTATTCCCGAAGGATTTTATGATGCTTCCACAAACAGACTTAATAAGAAAGATACAGTCAGAGCATATCTTCGTAATGTTGCTTCACCTTTTGCTGTAACTGATTCGGCTGCAGCAGTTATAGATTCAGTTACATATCAGGGAGCATTTAAATTTTTCAATGCACCAAATGGAACATACTATATAGTCATCAAACATAGAAATACAATTGAAACGTGGAGCAGATCCGGAGGCGAGCCGTTTGTAATTGGAACGACGATGAGCTATGGCTTTACAAATATTATTACAAAGGCTTTTGGAAATAATATGAAGCAGGTAGATGCATTGCCTGTAGTGTTTGCAATTTACAGCGGAGATGTGAATCAGGACGGAGTAGTTGACGGAACAGATGCAGCCTTAATTGATAATGATGCATCTAATTTCGATACAGGATACCTGGTCACAGATTTGAACGGTGACGAAGTCATTGACGGAAGCGATGCAGCAATTGCGGACAATAATGCTGCGAACTTCGTGAGCATAGCAAGACCGTAATTCAATTTTTAATGTTCAATGTTGTTGTTTTTATTTTCAAATGACCTTTTTTAGATTACAAAAAATAATTCTATGAAACTTAACCTCCAAAAAAAATGAAAAACTTATACAGACTAAAAAACATTCTGATTATAACCGGAATGCTTTTCTTCTTTTCAGTAAGCACTTATGCTAACTGGATAAAGGCAGAACAAAAAATACAAGACACTCCAAACCTGGCTGACGGCAAGGCAGGAACTCCGCAATCGAAGAGCGATTCACTTCCTGCAGGTGTAACGAAAGACTGGCTCAATAATCTTCGAGACGAAAATGGAAACCCTGTAATTCCTGAAGATCCTGAAGGTGATGCACTTCAACGAAGTATTTTCACAGGTGCAGCAGCTGATGATCAATATGGTTATTCCGTTTCATCAGCCGGAGATGTAAACGGTGACGGATTTGATGATGTAATAATCGGTGCTCCCAATAATGATGCAGCCGGCTCAGATGCCGGAAGAGCATACATCTATTACGGAGGACTCAATATGAACACTATATCAGATGTGATTCTTACCGGAGAAGTTGCGTATACTTATTTTGGAGGTTCAGTCGCAGGAGCAGGAGATGTAAATGGTGACGGATATTCTGATGTGATTGTCGGTACTGACGTATTAGGTAGAGCACAAATATTCTACGGAGGCGTTGCAATGAATAGTGTCGCTGATGTTACAATGTCTGGTGAAGCTGCGAGCATTTTTTTTGGAAATTCAGTTTCGGGAGCAGGAGATTTGAACAATGACGGATATTCTGATGTGATTGTCGGGGCTTACGGGTATAGTTCATATACAGGAAGAGCTTATGTATATTACGGAGGCGCTGTAATGAATAACGTTGCTGATGTTACTATGACAGGTGAAGCTGTGAACAATGGGTTTGGAAGGTCAGTATCGGCAGCTGGAGATGTTAATGGTGACGGTTATCCGGATGTGATTCTCGGGGCTAACGAGTATAGTTCATCCACAGGAAGAGCATACATATACTACGGTGGTGCTGCAATGAATAATGTTGCTGATGTTACTATGACAGGTGAAGCTCCGAACAATGGGTTTGGATTTTCAGTCTCCGAAGCAGGAGATGTAAACAATGACGGATATGCGGATGTGAATGTCGGGGCTTACGGGTATAGTTCATCTACAGGAAGAGCATACATATACTACGGTGGCGCTGTAATGAATAACGTTGCTGATGTTACTTTGACGGGTGAAGCTCCGAACAATGGGTTTGGATTTTCAGTCTCGGGTGTAGGAGATATAAATGGTGACGGATATTCTGATGTTGTTGTTGGGGCATTAGGGTATAGTTCATATACAGGTAAAGCATACATATACTTTGGTAGTGCTATAATGAATAATACTGCTGATCTTACAATTTCGGGTGAAGCTCCAAACAATAGATTTGGAGTCTCAGTCTCGGGAGCAGGAGATGTAAACGGAGATGGATATGCTGATGTGATTGTGGGAGCAATATACGGGTTCAGTTCGTATGGAAGTGCATATGTATATACAAATACAATAACAGGTGAAGATATTCCGGATATTATTGCAACCGGATCTGCCGGTAGCTTATTTGGAAATTCAGTTTCATCAGCAGGAGATGTAAACGGTGACGG
>JBDSYA010000132.1:0-3331 GCA_039925865.1 Ignavibacteria bacterium | reverse complement strand
CCTCCATTAACTGATGTTTCTATAATTAAAGAATCAGTATTTGAAAAAAATGGAGAGTAAGCTCGGTCATAAGTTAAATAAGTATTGGCGGCTGTTGCTGCAAAAGTTTGAGTTACTAAAGATTGTGTCACGCCTGCAGCTGCATTCCAGTAGTCAAATTTAGCTGAACCTGAGCCTGCAGCATATGCACTTGGTGTTTCCCTTGTCCATTCTTGTGTTCCTGTAAACTCCAGTGTAAAATCCGGTGGTGGGAATGCAGCTCCGGAAAAATCCTGGCAGATAGTTGGAAGTACAGTTGTAATATCCAGAGCTCCAGCCCAAGCATTTGCTATTGCGACAGTATTTGCTTTATCATCCATCCATAGAGCAACAACTTTTCCAACAGATGCAGTAATGCCAATATAATCACCCATGTAACCGCCACCAAATGGTGACATTTGTTTTGGCTTGAAGTTGTGATCAGAGATCTTCACATCGGCCCATGTAATTCCACCGTCTAAAGATCTGGAAATATATACTCCGCAGGAATCCCCAACTGATGGAAATTGTCTGTTATCATAATAAACTACGTCTATGCCTCCGTCAGCATCTACACATATTGCAGGAAAGAATTGTACTTTGCCATTATTGAGTGCATCCTGATTCACTCTTATACCACCTGACCATGTAGCTCCGCCATTTATAGAACGGTGAAAAACTACGTCTGCATCAGTTCCCGCAGGTGCATTATTAATTTCACTCGATACTACATATATCCAGCCGTTTCTTGCACCACCGGTTTTATCAACTGCAATTCTCGGGAAACCATTTGTTCGGATTCCCCAGCCATTAAAAGATCCGGATCTGCTTCCATTAACATTAAATGCATTTTCTGTTGCCGTATATGACACCCCTCCATTAACTGATTTAGCTACACCCATAAAATCTTCAGTAAATGGTGAAAAGTTAACACCTGCTGACCAGACAATATAAACTTCTCCGCCGGGACCTGTAGCAACATCATGTCCCTGTGCATTGTGGCCTGCAGGGGTTGCATTGATTATTATTGGTACGGACCAGCTTACACCATCGTTTATAGTTCTGGAAGCCCTGCCATTTGCAGGATTTGTTCCAAAACTTGTATAAGCAAAATAGGAATTGCCATAAAACGGACTTGTCGGATAATCATCAGTTCCTGTTAAATTTTTATCAGCGTTAACATCATTTACCACCTGAAATGTATTTGTCCAGGTTGCTCCGTTATCAATAGAGCGATTAGCGCCCATACCTGTTAAACCTCCAAAATTAGTAGCACTTGTCAGGTGGGTAAAAAGCCAGGTGCCGAATTTACTGATCGTCGGTCCCGGATCTCCACGCTGGTTATTTGCGCTTCCTGCTCCGAATGTTTCCACTCCTGTCCAGGTAAGTCCACCATCAAAAGATCTGTACACACCTGAATTGATTGTCCCTGATGAAAATGTATATGCATTTGAAGAACCGAATAATATATTCCGGTTAACAGGATTGCTTACAATTACAACTTCCGACTGGGAGAAATTATTGCTGGGATTAACCCTAATATTTGGAAAAGTAACCATTACTCCCATTGGAGTAATGGTCCTTTGCGGTTCTGTTGTGAACTGCCTTATATCTGTCTCTTCTATTGGTAATGGTTTATAATCTCCTGAAAGATTTACCACTGTTCTTGGATCGACATTCCATCTCGGATCATTACTATCCTGGGAATAAGAAGAATGACTGGCCAAAATAAGTAAAATGAGTAATGCGGGAACAAGTAATTTGTTTTGCATTTTTTACCTTTCGTTATGTTTGATTTTTAAATTCTTAAGAAAACTTTTACATATTCATTAATCTCCATTTTAAAATCAAGTCTTATTTAATAATCTTACATTAAATTTTAAAAATTTTAAGGAATAAGTTAAAAAATATATTACTTTAACTCATTTTAATAAATAGATTTTGCAGCGAGTTTTATATAAATTTTATGAAAATATTTTTCAAATATATGCACAGAATTGTTTACTCAATATCTTTCTCATTAATTTTTTTAACAAATCTTAATTTTGCATCAGTACTGTCACATTGGAAATTAATTACAAGCCCAACTGATAAAGACCTTAAAAATTGTTTTTTCGTTGACAAAAATAACGGGTGGATCTCAGGTGATTCAGGTACCATAATTCATACTACAGACGGAGGTAAAAACTGGATCGTACAAAACACAAATACAAACAAAGATATCAGATCATTGTTCTTTATTAATAAACGATTGGGATGGTCGCTTGCATGGGAGCTTAAACCAGATACTTTATCTTATACAGGAACCCTAATTTTCAAAACCACTAATGGTGGAACTGACTGGAACCAAACAATGTATGCTGATACAAATGTATTTATGAACTCAGTATATTTTGTGGATTCTTTAAAGGGCTTTCTGGGAGGTGCGCCCGAATTTATTCATTACACTATAGACGCAGGAAATAATTGGTTTCAGTCACATGTAGACTCTGCCGTTTTTAATGGTGTCCCTGTCAATAAAATAGTTTTTTTTGATGAACAATTTGGTTATGCCAGCGGCGGATCGAGGGACTTTGTCGGCTCTGTGTGGACGACAACAAACTCAGGATTAAACTGGAAGCAAAAAATCCTTGGAGTTGATCCTATCAATGATCTTTATCTCGTCAGCCGTGATTCGGTATTCGGAACCGGTGGAGACTTTAAGTTTGGCGCAAACTATTTTTCAACTTCTGATTTCAGTCAAAACTGGCTGACTTATGCTTTAGGTTTTGCAGGAATTGCAACTGCTATTGATTTCCGGACAAAATATGAAGGATGGATAGCGTTAGGCAGCAGTGAATTATTATTTTATTCTTTGGATGGTGGTGTAAACTGGATAACTGAAAATACACCTGACAGTACAGCAATTTTTGATATTACATTTACAGATTCCATTTCCGGATGGGCAGTTGGTAAAGATGGTGTTATTTTAAAATATGATCTTTTGACGAAGCAGAATAATAATAATGAACTACGATTGATCTCTGAAAATTTTTTACTTTATCAAAATTATCCAAACCCGTTCAATCCAAAAACAATTATAAATTACGAATTGCCAATTACGAATTTTGTTTCAATAAAAGTTTATAATAATTTAGGCAAAGAAGTTGCCCTCTTAGTAAATCAAAAACAAAATTCCGGAAGTCATAAAATTGAATTTGACGGAAGTGATCTGCCGAGCGGATTATATTTTTATATTTTGAAAATTGAAAAGATTAACTCTTCGGAAGTATTATTTTATGAATCAAAGAAAATGGTGCTGATCAAATAAAAT
>JBDSYA010000131.1:0-4949 GCA_039925865.1 Ignavibacteria bacterium | reverse complement strand
TTTTTTAAATTCTTTTGTCAAATGTTAGTTGTATGTTGCTCTTGTAGTTTGTTACAAATTGTTAGTCATAGCTTTTATAAATAATTAATGAAACCATAAACAACCAACAGACTTTCAAATAATTAATGAAAACTTAAACCATCAACAGACTAACAACAAACAACTTCCAACCAACAACTAATTTCCCCATGTATTATAGTCATGAATGATTCCCATTGAAACCAAACGCACATATAAGTCAGCCAATCCCACTGCGAACAAACTCAGCCATGCAAATAGCTGATGCCGTTCATTCAAAAAAGTTACTTTCTTCCATGCTCCGTATCTTACTTTTGAACAGGAGAAACAATCACTTCCGCCTCCGATTAAATGCCGGAATGAATGACATCCAAAAGTATAACATGCGAGCAGTGTCGGTGTGATCAAAAGTATGATTGAGCCGACGCCCAAACCAAATTTTCCTTTATAGAAAAATGCATGGTATGAATCGTAGTATAAAAGAAAAATAAATATAATTGCAAAGTATAGAGTGAACCTGTGAAGGTTTTGAAAAATTAATAGCCCGGTTTCACCTTTATAATTTTTTTGCGGGACCGCTCCAACTGCACAGGCAGGCGGTGTCCATGTGAATGCTCTGTAATATGCTTTGCGGTAATAGTAACAAGTTAAACGGAACGCACCCGGAAATATCAAAATAAAGATTGCCGGTGAAGCAGGAAGTAAAAAGAAATCAGGCCACCAAGTTGGCCACGAACCAAACCAGGCATGAGATAATGGTGCACCGCCGGCTACACCTTCTTTGACAAACAGCAGAGGTGAATAAAAAGGAGACAAATATGGATCAAAATAATAATATGCTCCCTGCATTCCTGCCCACGTTGAGTAAATAACAAATGCACCTAATCCAACTAAAACAGAAATCGGCTGGATCCACCATTTATCTGTCCTGTATGTTAAGCCCGCAGTATGTTCCATTTTGAAACTAGTTTAATTAAAAGTTAAAAGTTAAAGTTAAAAGAACATCTAAACAAATCTTAAATCTAAAATCAAGAATCTAAAACTGAAATCATTCTTCCATGTTCGTTATAGCCTTGTACAGCTTCATCTTCTTTTCATTATCATCTTCTGCATAACCGTAAATTCCTTTGAGCTCCATATAAGACAATATCGCATCAAGCTTACGACCTTCGTTAACAGCGATCATACCAAGATAATAGTGAAGATCTACATTGTAAGGAGTGTTACCGGTTAGATAGAGTTCTCTCTCGTATGCTTTCTTAAGATATTGTTTTGCTTTTCTGTTATTTTTATTATGAGAGTAATAAATTTTGCCTAATTGTATATATGCTTCATTATAAGTTGAATCAAGTTTCAAAAGCTTCCTATATTCGGTTGTGGCTTTTTTATATTCCTGCATTTGTTCATAAATATTCCCGATCTGATAGTAAATATAATATTGAGTTGTATCCTGAGCAAGCATCTTTTCATAAAACTGGATAGCTTTTTTATAATTTTTAGAAGTCGAGTATGCGGAGGCAAGGCTTGATGACAGCAGGTTAAGAAGGCTGTCTGAATCAAACTTCAGCCTGATATCCTTATAAAGATCTTCTGCCTTTTTGAAGTTATCGGTGAAAACATACAGATCCAGCATATCCTGATAAACAATAAATGAATCCGGCTTTAGTTCGATGCACTTTTGATAAAACTTTTCTGCCTTTGACAATTTTAATCTGTTTAGAGAATCCTGCCTGACTACAAATGTATCAACAATTGTCATGGTATCTTTTTGCTTTGAATAAAACCAGTCATATGAAAGTTGTGTCTTTAAACTTGTAGCAATTCTGTAGCTTGAATTAAATAGACTCTCTTCCTTTTTTACTTTCAGCTCTTCATCATTCTCAAGATCTTTGGTTTCTGCGAGAGTTAAAAGTTTTTTGAAGGTATTTATTGCCACTGCAAAATTAAGATTGCCGTAACCAATATAAGTGTATGTTGTAATTCCTATAACTTCGCCTTTCGTGTTAAACAAAGCACCGCCGCTGTTCCCCGGGGAGATCGCAGCAGTAACCTGTAAAACTTTTTCAAAAGTCTTTTCCTTTGAAATATAAGTTAAAGGATCGGTGAAGCTTACCTTTTCATTATCCCTGACCGCAGCAATTATGCCGGATGAAATGGTATATTCAAATCCTAATGGACTGCCTATTGCAAAAACTTCCTGTCCTGCTTTTACATCATTAGAATTTCCAAATTTGATGACCGGAAATTTTCTGCCATCGGTGTCAAACAATTTTATTATTGCAAAATCATTTATCTCATCAGTAAGTATCAGCTCGGCATTATAAAAAATTCCGTCACTTGTTTTCACAAGAAGGCTGTCGATCTGTTCCACAACATGATAATTTGTTCCGATCAGACCGTCTTCACTGATGATAAATCCGCTGCCGTTCAAAACAGTTGTGTCAATATAGCTGTAAGAGTTATAGGAATAATAATTCTTATCGTTGAACCATATTGAAATTAATGCGGGTTTGTATTTCTCAATTATCTGTTCAGCATTAAGTTCGTCATACTTATTGTCAGTTTCAGATTTCTCAAAGGAGTTCTGTGCAGATGAGACTAATGAACAAGCTAAAAATATCAGTGCTGTAAAAAATTTTATTTTCTTCAAAAACTAAAATTACCTTTCTATTTTTTAAAAACTGAAATTATAAACGTGAAACGTCAAACGTGAATGTATGCACACTCCACACTCCAAACACTCTATACACTCTATACACTCTATACACTCTATACACTATTTCCCCTTCCACTCTGCTTTACGTTTTTCCACGAAAGCATTCATTCCTTCAGACTTATCTTCTGTTGCAAATAATAAATAAAAATTCTTTCTTTCAAACTCAAGGCCGGATTCGATTGTAGAATCAAAAGACTTCAAAATACATTCCTTTGCAAGCTGAACTGCTATTGCGGGCTTTGATGCGATCACCTTCGCAAGCTCGATTGCTTCTTCAAGATAAATATCATCTTCAACTACTTTAGTCACAAGTCCGGCATTTAACATTTCACGGGCAGTGAACATCTTTCCGGTTAATATAACCTCCATTGCCTTTGCCTTGCCCACTGCTTTTGTAAGCCGCTGTGTACCGCCGGCTCCTGGGATTACACCAAGATTAATTTCCGGCTGGCCGAATCTCGCACTTTCAGCTGCGACGATCATATCACAGGACATGGCTAGTTCGCATCCGCCTCCAAGAGCAAATCCGCTGACAGCAGCAATTATAGGTTTCTTAATCTTTCTGATCCTGTCCCACCTGGCAAACTGATCTCTCACCAGCATTTCAATTGAAGTTGCATCAGCCATTTCCTTTATATCTGCCCCGGCAGCAAATGCCTTTGCATTCCCTGTCAAAACAATGCATCCGATCTCAGTATCCTTATCAAAATTTTCTAAAGCTTCGACAACTTCCTTCATAAGATCCATGTTCAGAGCATTAAGTGCATCGGGCCGGTTGAGCCGGATAAGAGCCGCCTTTAAAGCTTTTGGATTTTCTATTTCCGAAATTAAAATATTATTGTATTTATTTGAAAGGTGAGCTTTATCACTCATAGATAAAATTGCTGTCTGATTTTGATTTGTTCACAAATTACTCACATTGCTGTATAATTACAATGTTAAAGAAACACGAATCATTTTAAAATATTTTATCCCGGATTTTTCATTTGAAAAAATTCTTTATGAACTTCATTAGGAAAATGATCGACTAAGTTTCGGATGACACTGGTAGTTATGTAGTCGCAGGCTTTATGCCTGAGATGTGGGTGAAATCGCAACCGTAAAGGTTGTGGCAACTTCAATATCAGTTTATAATACAGTCTGAACGAGCATTATATATATTCTAAAATACTAATGAAAAATCCGGGTTTATTTAATATTATTTAGTATTAATCAGAGGAAGTTCTGAAGTGGATTTTGACGGAATAGATCTCCAGGTGGAATTTATTATTGCAAAATTAAAACTGATTCTTTTACAGAAATTGAAAGATCATGCTGCTTAAATAATTCTGTCATTTCTTAATTTAAAATACTCTGGCTCCGTTAAAATAGGTCATAATAACTTTTTCATTCAGTATATCTTTTGGGCTCATCTCAAAAATATCATTTTCAAGAATGGCTATATCAGCGAATTTACCAACTTCCAGATTTCCTCTGATCTCTTCTTCGAAAGTAGCATAAGCATTTTGCATAGTGTAAGATTCTAAACAATCTGAAAGAGGAATTCTGTTTTCCGGAAAAAATCCATTATCAAAACCCCCGGCATTACGTGTCATTGCATAATAAATTGTTTCAAAGGGATTTTCACTGACAACCGGAAAGTCCGTACCAAAACAAACTCTTGCTCCTGTATCAATTAATCTTTTATAATTATGTTCTAAAGCGGGATCCTGAAGTATCTCCAAAGATGTTTTTGCATCGCTGAATAAATGCGAAGGCTGAACTGATGCAATCACATTCAGATCTTTAAATCTTTTAAAATCTTTTTCATTAATATGCTGTGCGTGTTCAATTCTAAACCTGCGGTCCCTCTTGCCGTTCTTATTAATTAATTCTCTATTAAGATCAAGAAGTTCACTAACTGCTTTATCCCCAATTGCATGGACAGATGACTGAAAGCCTGCTTTATCAATTTCAAAAATTGCTTTTATAAATTCACCACTGTTTACATATTCTGTCCGTATTCCGTTATGATTTGAATTTTTATAATTTTCATTCATATAAGCTGTCTTGCTTGACAAAGAGCCGTCATAAAATGCTTTTAAAGAATTGAATTTAATTTTGTCTGTCAGTTTTTCAAATTCAGTTTTATATTTGGAAATGTTTGCAAACTCTGAGAAAGGCAGTCTCGAATCAATTCTCAAAAAAAGTTTATTCTTTTTTAACATTTCAATGT
>JBDSYA010000130.1:0-3780 GCA_039925865.1 Ignavibacteria bacterium | reverse complement strand
CCCAGATAACTGCCTATCGGCGTCCTCACTGCTGATACGATTACGACTTCTTTCATTTATGTGTATTATATTATTAAATTTTTATTTGGTTTCTGATGCTGTCTTTATAATGCTGACAAAATCATTTACTTTCAAACTTGCACCTCCTACAAGAGCCCCGTCAATGCCTGCTGCTGAAATCATTTCCTTTGAATTTTTTTCATTCACACTTCCTCCATACAGTATTTGTAATTCTTCAGAACTCACTGCACTATAAAGACCCAGGATAACTTTCCTGATGAAGGCATGAATATCACTCGCCTGTTTGGGACTTGCATTCAAACCTGTGCCAATTGCCCAAACGGGTTCATAAGCAATTACAATGTTTTTAAATTCATCTTCCGGAATATCTTTTAAACATTCCATGAGTTGTTCTTCGATAACTCCTTCAAATATATCATCTTCTCTTTCAACCAGAGATTCACCAACACATAAGATCGGTTTCAATTCAAACTCCAGAGCCTTCTTTAATTTTTTATTTATAGTTTCATTTGTGTCATGAATACTTATCCTTCTTTCGCTGTGTCCGATTATCACATATTCACATCCGACAGCTTTAAGCATGCTGGCAGATATCTCCCCCGTAAATGCACCGTCATTTTCATAAAATAAATTTTGAGCCCCCAATCTGATCTCAGAATCTTTTATAGTTTTATTTACAATTCCCAGTGATACGTAAGAAGGGCAAACAACTACATCCGTTTTTTTGAACATGTTTTTATCAAGCTCTGCTATAAGTTCTTTGGCGAGCTTGTCTGAACTTTTATAGTCCATATTCATTTTCCAGTTTCCGGCAATCAGCTTTCTTCTCATTATATATTTACTTCCAGATTTTTAATTAATAGTTCATTTACAATTTTAGGATTTGCCTTACCTTTGCTTGCCTGCATTATTTTACCCACAAAAAATCCTGCCAGTTTCTTATCACCTGTCTTGTATCTCTCAACTTCTTTAGGATTTTCGTCGAGTATCTTTTTAACAATGGTCTCGATCTCAGAACTGTCCGATACCTGTGAATATTTACCTTCAGCTCTTTTGAAAATTTGTTTCTGCTCTTCTTCTGTTTTACCTTCAAGCAGCTCAATAAAAAACTCTTTAGAAGCAGTCACACTTATATTTCCCGCCGTAGTGGAATCTGCCAGCATTGCAATTACTTTTTTTGAAAGATTGAAATCAACTATATCGATCTTCTTTTCGTTGAGAACTCTTCTGACATCCGAACGCATTATGTTTCCCGCTATACGGTAAGATTTTTCGTTTTTGTTCAGGAGATTATCAATAACATTTTCAAAATAATCAGCAAACTTTTTATCTTGTGTAATTTCCTCGGCATCTGCATCCGGAAGATTAAAATCTTTAATGAAACGATTTTTTCTTTTATCAGGAAATTCAGGCAAATTATCTTTAACCCTGTTTATCCAGTTTTCTCCGACTTTGACTTTTACAAGATCTGGTTCGGGAAAATATCTGTAGTCATGCGCTTCTTCTTTTGAACGCGTTGCAGTTGTCACTTTATCTTTTGCGTTAAATGTCATTGTCTGGTAAGAAACTTTTTCTCCTGACTCAATTAAATTTATCTGCCTCTTTATTTCGGTCTCAATAGCATCAACTACATTCTTGAATGAATTCAGATTTTTTACTTCTGTCCTCGTTCCTAATTTGTCCGATCCTTTTAATTTAACTGAGACATTTGCATCACATCTGAGTGAACCTTCTTCCATATTTCCATCGTTGATCTCCAGATAAACAAGGATCTGTTTGATCTTTGAGAGATATTGAAAAGCTTCTTCAGAAGAATTAATGTCAGGCTCACTTACAATTTCTATTAAAGGCACGCCGCACCTGTTAAAATCGATCAGGCTATCATTTTCATGAAAATCATGGATCGACTTTCCTGCATCTTCTTCCATATGTATTCTTGTAATGCCAATTTTTTTCTCGTCTTGATTCTTAAGCTTTATATTTAAAAAACCATCATAGCAAAGCGGCGTCTCGTATTGCGTGATCTGGTAACCTTTGCTGAGGTCAGGATAAAAATAATTCTTTCGTGCGAAGATAGTAGTTTCTCTAATGTTGCAATTTGTTGCAATGCCCATTTTGATCGTAAACTCCACAAGCTCTTTATTCAATACCGGAAGAGTGCCGGGAAATCCAAGACATATCGGACATATATTTGAATTGGGTGCTGAATGGAAAGTAGTTGAGCACCTGCAAAACGCCTTTGATCTTGTTTTCATCTGAGCATGAATCTCAAGTCCGATAACCGGTTCGTATTTCGAATAAATATTTTCCATTATCTAATTTTTTTCCAGACCTTGCCTGAAGAATTCGATCGCCGAAATCCTTGCTTGACTATGATCTACAATGGGTGCAGGATAATCTTTTCCAATTATTGTTTTATAGAGTTTTTGTTCGGGATCACTCATCAAATTTGGCTCATGAATAAATTCTTTCGGTACATCTTTCAATTCAGGAACATACTTTTTAATATATTTCCCTTCTTTATCAAATTTTTTGCTTTGCAGATACGGGTTAAAAATTCTGAAGTAAGGCTGTGAATCAACGCCTGTAGATGCGCTCCATTGCCATCCGCCGTTATTACTTGCAAAATCAAGATCAATTAATTTTTCTGCGAAATATTTTTCACCCAGTCTCCAGTCCATGAAAAGATCTTTAGTAAGAAACATTGCAGTTATCATTCTTAACCTGTTGTGCATCCATCCATCTTTATTGAGCTGTCTCATTCCCGCATCAACAATCGGAAAGCCTGTTTTTCCCTCGCACCATTTCTGAAAAATTTCCTGATCGTAATTCCATTTTAAATTGTCAAATTCTTTTCTGAATGATTCAAAAATTATTGATGGATTATGAAAGGTTATATGATAATAAAATTCTCTCCATAGCAGTTCGTTGATCCATGTGTCAACGCCTGTTTTTTCGATTTGGTTTTTTACCTTACCTGATTTATTCAAAGCTGTTCGTAAAGTTTCTCTGATTCCCACATCTCCAAAATGTAAATGTGGAGACAGGACACTGGTTCCGTTAACAGAAGGAAAATTTCTTTTTGATTTATATTCGCTGATCCTGTTAGTGTAGAAATCTTTGAGTATTGAGATACCTTTTTTTCTTCCGCCTTTTATAAGATCCGATCTTGAAAGTGATTTATATACAGTTTCTGTTTTAAAACTTGTTAAATCTTTAAAGTGAACTTCCCTAGTCTTGTCCAAAAGTGAAAAATCACATTCAATTTTTTTATAATGATCTTTATTTAAAAGATTTAATGCCTGATTTTTAAAGGGTGTGAAAACTTTGTACTGACTGCCTTCTCCATTTGTAATTTCACCCGGCTTAAAAATTGTGGAATCTGTAAAGCTTCTGTAAAATCCATCTTTAGATTCAATAAGATCTTTCACTTTTTCATCACGTCCTTTACAATAAGGCTCGACCTGTTCATTTACAAATACCGAAATTTGTTTATGCTTATCAATTATGTTTTCAAATACTTCAGGACTATTTCCTTCAGCTATCTGAAGTTCAAAGGAAAATTCATTTAGATCTTTTCTTAATTCAATAAGGCATTCTATTAGAAAACTAATTCTCTTCTCTCCAAAATAATTGAAAGAATTTTTATTTTTGATATATAAGAACGCAAACTTGTTTTCTTTTGAAACTGACACTAAAAATTCCGACAAGGCTTTATTGTCAATTAATCTGAGATCTTTACGGAACCAGAATATATAC
>JBDSYA010000129.1:0-3363 GCA_039925865.1 Ignavibacteria bacterium | reverse complement strand
GTGAAGATCCCTGCAATTTTCAAAAAGAATAAAATTCAGCTTAAAGATTTTACGCCGGTTATACTTGCCGGTGATGCCGACAGCGATGTCATAGAATGGGCACACAGATTTTTTACAGTTCATCTCGGCCTGATGGCTGATAAAAAAGTTATTACTGTAGAAGAATCAAAGTCATTACTGGATGATTGGCTAAATCACCGACACCATCCTGACACTATCTTTTTTTCACCAATTGTTGTTGATGTCTCGGGAATAAAATTATAATAATATTGTAAGTTTTCAATATTATAAAACAATATTGTCCAAAACGTTTTTCAAAGTAATACATTGTTTGAATTGTAATATTGAATTGAAGAAATAATTTTTGTTTTTAAAAGAACCCGCCTATGGAAAATTGCCTTTAAAATTCTTGAGCAATTGCGATAAGCAAGAATTTCCTGTCTGACGAGCACGAAGTTTACCCCCACGGGGTGTTCTTCTGTCGGGTGAGGAGTTGAAATACTTGCCGCAATTGATCAAGAATTTAGGCAATTTTTCATCAGCGGGAGATTTTTCTTTTGCAAGCTTTCCTTTTGATCTATCAAAAGAAAAGCGGAGGAAATCGAAAAGAAAAATTTTCAATTTATAAAATTCAATCGTTTTGGACGGATGTGATTATAAAATTTCTTTCCATATAAATTTGTCTTGCAAAATAATTTCCCTGAGCAAAGGTACCGGAGGTGATCCGTAATAAAGTACAAGGTCATGAAATTTCCTTAAGCTATAATCAGCACCTTCCTGTCTCTTGTAATCTTCACGAAGCTTAAAGAGCATTAGTTTTCCCAAAGTATAAAATAAATAACCGGGATCATAAGTCCCGCGAATTGCTTCGGAGCGTGCAGGCTGTTCTTCGTAATAACAATTGTCTTTGAAAAATTGAGTTGCTTCATCTACAGTCATGCCTTCGCAGTGCATTTTTACAGATACACACAGCCGGCAATAGCGAAGCAGTGATTCATCAAGTTGTGCAAGATGATACTTGGCTGCAGTAAGAGGATCTTTATCCTGAGCAAACCCTTCATCTATCATCATTTGTTCGGTGTAATGAGCCCAGCCTTCACTAAAAGCATAACTGCCGAAGATCTTCTTAAGCTTCGATGCAGGTGAAGCTTTAACATGAAGGAACTGAATATAATGTCCGGGATATGCTTCATGAATTGATACTATATCTGTAGTATAATAATTAAAGGCTGTGAGCCATTCATCCTTCTGCTTATCAGTCCAGCTATCTTCAACCGGAGTAACATAGTAATACGCTTGTGTTGATTTTTCAAATGCACCCGGTGTATCCATTGATGCAAAGCTTGTAGCTCTTGCATACTGAGGAGTTTCTTTAACTAATGCCCTGACCTCTGTTGGAATGGTCACAATATTTTTATCAATTAAAAACTGCCTTATTGCTTCAAGATTTTTTCTTGTGTCGGGTATTAAACCTTCAGCAGTCGGATGGTCATTTTGAATATCTTTAAAAACATCTATAGCTTTTTTATTTGGATTAATTAGACGGGCAGTTTCTTCAAATAACATCTGTTCCCGCTTTAGATTTTCCATACCGATCTCTAAAATTTTTTCGGGGGTATAATCTATCATTTCATTCACCTTAAGCATTTTTAAATATCTCTCTCGTCCTAAATTAAAACTATTATCAGCGCCGGGAAGCTTTTCTTTTTCAAGAAACTCTGCGTAATCATTAATTTCTTTGATCGCAATTTTATTTGCTTCATTAAATTCTTTCATCAGTGATTTGTTCTTAACATCTTTTAGTGCTATCAGCAGATCCTTTTCAAGAAAGTCTGCTGTACCTTTTGCAATACTAATTGCTGTTGTTACGAAAGTCTTTGGAATTACATCATCACTTAGAAGCGTCCTGGCATTTGCATAAATTAGAGGAGCCTCTTTTTCAATCGCAATTATAGAACGGATGCGATCTTCGATGGGAGCAAAGTCTCGTGCAATATAAATATTGACATCAATAGCTCCGGCGTAAGTCATGGGATTTCTAAAAAAAGAATTCCTGCCTTCAAAATTAAACAGCTCTTTGCCGATAGCATTTTGTAATAATTTGTAGTCAAAGTAATTCTTTTGACTTAATGAATTCGGGTCAGTTAAGTTTAATCTTGTATTGTAATTTTCTAATCGCTGAATCTCTGTCAAAACTGATGAACCAGAAAAATCAGTAACTTTACCGTCATACTGATGCAGGCCAAGATTGGTACCTTGCTGAGGCCGCCATGCAAGATATTCATTAAGAAAATCTTCAGCAAGTTTTTCAAATTCTGAATCAGAATTCCTTACGAAAGTAAAACCGGAAAAGAAAATTACTATGATTGTAAATAAACCTATCGAGATTTTTTTCATGTCAATTATATTTTTTTAAAATTTTATGCTGTTAAACTTTCATACTATGAAATACCGTTTTAACACAACTTACTGGACTTACCGACTTGTTTATTGATAATTGAAATTTATTGAAGTAATTTGAAATAAAATATTCTAAAAAAATTTTTATTACCTCTGAATAATTATTGATATTTGAATAAAAATAATAAAAAGGAATTTAGGAATCTTGATATTTTAGCGCTTGATGTTTATAATAACAAAGAGTTTGCACAAAGTTATGCCAGTAAAATTGAATACAATTCTCATAATGCCCTCTATGAAAGACCTGCCACACTATCGCTGCTTCCTGAAGTAAATGGAAAAAAAATTTTGGATGCCGGCTGCGGTCCCGGAATGTATTCCGAGTGGCTTACAAATAAAGGCGCAGATGTTACTTCAATTGATTACAGTGACGAGATGATTAAATTGACTAAAGATCGAGTAGGAGAAGATGCAAAAGTCATCAAAGCAAATCTTAATGAAACTCTGGATTTTTTACCGGATGGTATATTTGATTTAATTGTGAGTTCAATGGTAATTCATTATGTAAAAGATCTTCGAAATCTTTTTAGTGAATTTAACAGAGTTTTGAAAGTCAATGGAGTTTTGGTTTTTTCGACAGGACATCCGGTAACAGATTTTATTTTGCATCCGGAGGGTAATTATTATGAAACTGAAATTGTAGTTGACAGGTGGCTTGGATACGGCGTAGATATGCCTTCATACAGAAGGTCTTTCAGTGAGTTCTTTAATATTTTGAAACAAACAGATTTCCGCATAGATGAGATCCTCGAACCGCTGCCGCTTGATGAATGCCGGGAGAAATTTCCCGATGCTTATGAAGACTTGTTAAGAAAGCCTGCATTTATTTTTTTCAGAGCGATTAAAGAAAGATCATAAATGAAAGTCGGGTATTTACAATTTAAGCCTGAGTTTGGTAAACCC
>JBDSYA010000128.1:0-3031 GCA_039925865.1 Ignavibacteria bacterium | reverse complement strand
CTGGGCGACTTTGGAACTTTAGCTATAAGATTTTTTGGAATAGGATATTTAAATTGCGAAAGTTTCATTATAAATTTTTAATTATTGAATTTTGTATCATGGTTGTAAATTGAAATCTTTATTGTTAATAAATTATCTTGATAAAGCAGACGTCGAAAGTATTTACTTTATAAAGTAATGTTATAAAATGCCTTCATCCCCGGATAAACTGCAGTATTGCCAAGCTCTTCTTCAATTCTTAAAAGCTGATTATACTTTGCTACCCTATCTGTCCTTGAAAGTGAGCCTGTCTTTATCTGGCCTGCATTTGTTGCAACAGCAATATCTGAAATTGTAGTGTCTTCTGTCTCACCGCTTCGGTGGCTTATGATGCATGTGTAGCGATTTGTCTTCGCAAGCTCAATCGCATTAAGTGTTTCCGTAAGAGTACCTATCTGATTAACTTTTATAAGTATAGAATTGCCAATTTTTTTATCAATTCCTTTTTGAAGAATCTCTGTATTTGTTACAAACAAATCATCACCAACAAGCTGTGTCTTCTGACCAATCGAATCAGTCAGCATTTTCCATCCATCCCAGTCGTTTTCAGCCATTCCGTCCTCGATGCTGATAATCGGGTAATCCTTGACCAGCTTTTCATAGAACTTTACCATTTCTTCTGAAGACTTAGTCGGCTGTTTGGATTTATAAAATTCATACTTTCCGTTTTTCCACATTTCACTTGAAGCAACATCAAGACCGAGAAAAACATCTTTGCCTAATTTATAACTTGAGCTGTTGACTGCTTCGACGATCACATCAAGCGCTTCTTCATTGGACTTCAGATTAGGTGCAAACCCTCCTTCATCTCCGACATTTGTATTGTGATTTTTTTTATGAAGAACTTTTTTCAATGCGTGAAAAATTTCCACTCCGCATCTGATCGCTTCTTTAAAAGTTTTTGCGCCTGCAGGAATTATCATAAACTCCTGAAAGTCAACTGTATTGTCAGCATGCCTTCCGCCATTAATAATATTCATCATTGGAACAGGAAGGGTTTTTGCATTCACACCTCCAATATATTTATACAAAGGGATTTTCAGAAATTTTGCAGAGGCGTGAGCAACAGCCATTGAAGCCCCAAGTAATGCGTTTGCACCGAGATTTGATTTATTATCAGTCCCGTCAAGCTTGATCATTTTTTCATCTATCAATATCTGATCAAAGCATTCAATGCCTGTGATCTCTTTAGCAATTATATTTTTTACGCTTTCAACTGCTTTTGTAACACCTTTACCCAGATACCTTTTATTATCGCCGTCGCGCAATTCGACAGCTTCACGTTCACCGGTTGATGCACCGGAGGGAACTGCAGCTCTGCCGAGCGTTCCGTCTGATAATGTGATCTCTACTTCTATTGTTGGGTTGCCTCTTGAATCTAAGATTTCTCTTGCATGGACCTTTTGAATTACAGGCATGTAAAATGTCAGGGGTTATGTTAAAAGAGTGCATGAAAATAATCTATTAATGAGCGGAAAGCAATTCAATAAACAGAAGTTCCTGAAGCTTGACTTACGCGAACTTAGTAAAGTTCAAAATAAATTGTATCACAGTTAATTTTTAAAAATCACTGTGAACCCAAATTAAAATAACAACTGCAATGAGTTTAGAAGTGGGAGAAAGAATTTCCTTTTCCCACTCTTAACCAAATATTCAAACAATATTATATCCGATATTAAAATTTTCTATTCCAGAATCTATGTTGTGCTATTTGTTTAATAAAATCATTAGGTGTTTTATTAATGCTGATTCCTTCTTCAGAAGGACTTTCAACAGATTTATTATCAGGTTTTTTTGAAGAGCATGCAGCTTTAAATAATTCAATAGCTTCACCATTTATTCCAATTGGTTTAAAATGCTTGAAGGCCTGCTTTATGAAGTCCAATGTTTCGGGGCATTCAAAAAATGCATTAACACTTTCCCGTCCGCCTGATATATATACAGCATCAAACAAGACTGAAGAGGTTGATAAAAGGCTTTCATCTGCCTTTACAACTTTACCGTTTTTACTCTTTATAGATCCAAGATGTGATGCAATGATCACAGGCATAGCACCTGCGTTTTGTAAAGCGTTCTTCATAGCGTTAAACGAAGCATCTTCAAATCCGTCAGTTGCCAGCATTGCAATCTTTCGAGTTTTAATCGAAGTCTTTATTGTGTTTTCCATGCTCAGAGCTGCAGATTTATCAATTGCTGATTTTACAAAAACAGGCTGGAAATTTTTTGGATTGCCATCTGCAGGAATGCTGTGATTGATCGGCTGTTCAGGTTTTGTAACATCCATACCTAAATTTGAAGCAACTGTTTTAGCAAGATCCATATCGACCTGGGTTAATAAAGCAATCATTCTTTTCCTGATAACTTCCGTCTTAACTTTTCCAAGTTCAAAAGTCAAAGCACTGGTAAGGTGATCTTTTTCAGGACCGGACTGACTGTTGAAAAAAAGTTTTGCCTGGCTGAAATGATCAAAGAAACTTTTGCTTCTTGCGCGGATCTTTTTCGCATCAATTCTTTCAGCATATGAAGTAAATCCTCCCTCAACAGCTTTTGCCTGAAACGGGCAGCCCGCGTTAAGAGTATTGGGATCATAGCTTGTCTGTCCGACATTAATTGTTTGCCGCATATGTCCGTCACGCTGATTATTATGTGTAGGAGAGATAGAACGGTTAATTGGTATTTCATGAAAATTAGGACTTCCCAATCGTGAGAGTTGTGTGTCTGTATAAGAAAACAATCTTCCTTGTAAAAGCGGATCGTTAGTAAAATCAATTCCGGGTACAATGTGTCCGGGATGAAATGCAACCTGTTCAGTTTCCGCAAAGAAATTATCAGGATTTCTGTTCAATGTTAATTTGCCAATTCTTCTAACCGGGACTAATTCTTCCGGAATCAGTTTTGTAGGATCCAGAAGATCAAAATCAAATTTGAACTCATCTTTTTCCTCAACTATCTGAACTCCTAATTCCCATTCAGGGAAATTTCCGCAGTCAAT
>JBDSYA010000127.1:0-23524 GCA_039925865.1 Ignavibacteria bacterium | reverse complement strand
TGCTGCTTCACAAAATGCCCGTCAAAGTCGTGAGAGTATTTATAATCTTTTCCATAATTCAGATCTTTCATAAGTTTTGTCGGTGCATTTCGTAAATGAAGCGGTACATTATAAGCAGTCAGATTATTAACATCCTCTTCAGCCTTTCTGATGGCCTTATAAGATGCATTACTTTTTGGACAGCTCGCCAGATAAGTCGCAGTCTGCGCCAATACAATAGTAGCTTCAGGCATACCGATATAATCAATAGCAGTGAACGCGCTCGTAGCTATGGTTATTGCATAAGGTTCAGCATTACCGATATCTTCTGATGCCAGGACTATCATCCTTCTTGCAATATATTTCGGATCTTCTCCGCCCTTTAACATTCTTGCAAGCCAGTAAACTGCGGCATCGGGATCGCTTCCCCTAATGCTTTTTATAAAAGCTGAAATTATATTGTAATGCTCTTCCAGATTTTTGTCATACTTAATATAATTTGTCTGAAATGCTTCTTTGAAAATTTCATTTGTGAGGATGATAATGCTGTCTTTATCAGGTTTTGTAAGTTTGATCGCAAATTCTAAACCGTTGAGCAGCCTTCTGGCATCACCATTTGATAACCCGATAAGAAAATCTTTATCATCGATCCGGATATTCATACTTTTTAATAACCGGTCCTTTGTTAAAGCATTGTCAATGATCTGCAAAAAATCATCTTTAGTTAATTCTTCAAGGACAAATACTCTTGACCTCGATAATAAAGGTGAGATGACTTCAAATGAAGGGTTCTCAGTCGTCGCTCCGATCAGAATTATGATACCTTTTTCAGAACTCTGAAGTAAAGAATCCTGCTGAGATTTATTAAATCTGTGGATCTCATCTATAAAAAGAATTGTCTTCTGATTTTTTTGCTTCAGATTATATTCCGCTTTTTCAATTGCTGCCCTGACATCCTTAACTCCTGATGATATTGCGGAAAGCTGAATGAACTCTGATCTTACAAGTTTTGCGATTATTAATGCAAGTGTAGTTTTACCAACACCCGGCGGCCCCCATAAAATCATTGATGCCGGCTGATCGCTCTCGATCATTATTCTGATTGGTTTACTTTCACCCGTCAGATGCTTTTGTCCGGCAAAATCTTCAAGTGTTTCGGGACGCATCCTCTCGGCAAGAGGAATGTTCTCATTTGTTTGTGAAATGATATTTGTATTCCCAAAAAGATCCATATTTGTTTTTTAGTTATAATCTAAAATTAAATTACAAATTACAGTAAGAACTTTTGAATTAAGAACTAAGCTTTGTTTTATTGACAAAATAAATTCCCATCAGAATCATAAACATTCCTGCAAAATGCAGCGGATATAATTTCTCACCATCAAGCAAACCCCAAAGTATTGCAACTATAGGAATTAGATAGGTTACAGAGCTTGCGATCACGGCATTAGTCATTTGGATGAACCGGGTATAAAGAATTAATGCGATGGCGGTTCCGACAATTCCTAATATTGCAATATAACCTAAAGATTCAAAAGCTCCCGGTGTTGAATTTAATTTTTCAAAAAAATCTGTGGTAAATAAATAAATAAGTGATACCGGACCAATTGTAAACATTGCAAGTGATGTGATAACTACAGAGCTTATATTATCTAAATACACTTTAACAAAATTTAAACTTATGGCGTAACACATGGTTGCAAGCACGATCAGCAAAATATAAATATTCATATTTCCGAGACCACCTGATGAATTCACAAAGCTCAATCCGAGTGTTCCCAAGAAACCAATGAGCAGGCCAAGTGTCTGCCAGAATTTCAACTTGTACTTAAATATTACAATAGCAAGAATCAAAGTGAATAAAGGAGAAAGTCCATTCAATATGCCCGACAGAGAACTTTCGATTTTTGTCTGCGCAACTGCAAATAAAAGAGCAGGTATAAGATTGCCGATCAATCCGGTAAAGGCAACAAATTTCCATTTTTCTTTTGGAATAATTTTAAAACTTTTTAATGCAAAAGGTAACATGAATAAAAAAGCAAAAGAGATCCTTATTGTTCCAACCTGATCGGGAGAAAAGGATTCAAGACCTTTCTTGATGAGAATGAATGAACTGCCCCAGACCAGTGAGAGAATTATTAATATTATCCATGACTGTAACCTGTGATTTTCTACGGGCGTTTCTTTCATCAAAATTATTTAATTTTTTAAAAATACATTAAAAATTTCACAACATTAATGGATTTTGAAGATTTTAGATCTCTGAGTTATGATCTTTGATGTGAACTATTGGATCTAACACTTATCACACTCGCTAATAATAAATCGGCGTGATTTTAGATATTAGATTTATTAACTTTATATTGTAATAAATCTAAAATCATCAATCTAAAATCTTAAATTGAACGCAGCTTCAAATCATAAAATAATTTTTCATATTGACATGGATGCTTTCTTTGCATCATGTGAAGAAGCTATTAATCCGCAGCTTAAGTCAAAGCCGCTTATAGTAGGAGGCACTAAAGAAGATAAGCGAAGCATTGTTGCTTGTCCGAATTATCTTGCAAGGGCAAAAGGCATCAGGACTGCAATGCCGCTTACTAAAGCAATGGTACTGGCACCGGAAGGAAATTTTATAAGAAGCACAAGAGGATTGTATTCAAGCTATTCAAAAAAAGTACGGGAGGTCTTTTATAAATATACACCGATCGTTCAGCCGGTAAGTGTTGATGAAGCTTATCTTGATGTAACAGGAGTTTTGAAAGCTCAAAAGATAGATCATTATGAACTGGCGCAAAGGATTAAAGATGAAATTAAGAATACCTTACAGATTACATGTTCCATTGGAATTGCTACAAATAAGATCTGCGCAAAGATCGGCTCGAAGATGAATAAACCTGACGGCATTACCTGCGTCCCTTTCAATAAAGAAAAGGAGTTTCTCTCTGAACTGGGGATAGCTGTTATTCCCGGTGTTGGAAAATCAACTCAGGCGCGGCTCAAGCGATATGGGATTAATCTGATCGGAGATATTTTAAAGTATGATAAATCATTTTATGAAAATGAGATCGGAATTCATACATCATTTTTATTGAATGTTGCCTCCGGAAAATCTAATGATGTTGTTACAGAATTTGATGAAGACAGAAAGTCATTATCAAAAGAAAATACTTTCTGGGAAGATACGATCGATAAAGAGTTTCTCATGTCTGAACTGTATTATCTCATGGAAAGATGCTGTGAGAAGCTGCGGAGTGATAAGACTAAGAGCCGGACGATCACAGTTAAAGTAAAGTATTTCGATTTCAAAGTTAATCAAAAATCATTTACCGGGAAAAAATACTCAAATATAGAAGCCGATTTTTTTAATGATGCTGTAGAACTGATGCAAAGCTTACTTTTAAACAAAAGGAAAGTCAGGCTGTTGGGAATTAAATTTTCAGAGCTTGTAACAGGAGATAAATCTTCACAGGAAAGTATCTTTGATGATATTGACAAAAAAGAAAAACTCATGGAGAAAATTGACAATATCAGGAAGAAATATAATTATGATATTGTAAAATTTGGAAGGACCTTTGGTCTTTGAATCAAAAATCAAAATACGAAAATTGAAATCATGGAAAAAGAAATTAAAGTTTTTAATAATTTTACGGATCAGGAAAAGGCAGATATAGAATATTACCGGAAGTTAGATCCTGATAAAAAAATCGAAGAATTAGAATTTATCCGGGAGTCATTTTTAAATATGATCAATGCAACTCCGGAAGAGAGAAGGCTGCAATACGTTATAAAGGTTTATCACAGTCATAAGGATCAGGAAGAAGATGATAATAAGATTTTTGAAGAATTCAGAAGCAGAATTGCAAAATAGAAATTCAGGATTATGAAAATAGATATACATAAAGATTTTGAAGATTTATTAAGAATATTAAATGAAAGGTCTGTAGAATATATAATTGTAGGCGGGTATGCCGTTTCATTTCATTCTCAGCCAAAATATACAAAAGATCTTGATATCTGGATTAACTCAACCGAGAGAAATTCCGAGAAAGTTTTAGAAGCATTAATTGACTTTGGATTTGACAATCCCGGGATTACTAAAGAAGATTTATTAAAGATAGGGAATTTCATCCAGCTTGGATATCCTCCTGTTAGAATCGATTTTCTAACTTCACTCGAAGGTATTATTTTTGGGAAAGCTTACATTAACATAAAAAATGGTAAATATGGTAAGGTGGAAAATGTGCCTTACTTGTCATTAGAAGATTTAATTGAAAACAAAATTAAAACGGGAAGGGATAGTGATCTATATGACATTAAGTGGTTAGACAAATTTAATAAAAAAAAATAATGTTTTGAATTTTTGTGATCAGGAAGAAATACAATTATGATATTGTAAAATTTGGAAGGACCTTGGGTCTAATAAAACTATATTCAAATCCCTCTCGCAAGATTATTTATCAATTATAGATTTATCAGGCTTAAGTAATTCAGGAATTTGCTTTTGCGTTTTTCGAAGACGCGGAATGGATTCATGAAGGA
The DNA here is from genome assembly GCA_039925865.1 of Ignavibacteria bacterium. Taxonomy (GTDB): domain Bacteria; phylum Bacteroidota; class Ignavibacteria; order Tepidaquicellales; family Tepidaquicellaceae; genus JBDSYA01. The sequence goes on along the minus strand of JBDSYA010000127.1, from coordinate 19,003 downwards.
CGTATGAATCATCCGGATTATGCTTAATGTAATCCTGATGATATTTTTCTGCTGTCCAGAATTCCGTAAAAGATTTTAATTCTGCAGCGATTGGCTTGTCATAAACTTTTGAATCATAGAGTTCTTTAATATACTGCTCTGCAATTTGTTTCTCAGAAGCGTTTCTGTAAAAAATAATTGTGCGATACTGTGATCCGATATCCGGTCCCTGTCCATTGACTTGCGTGGGATCCTGTGAAGCAAAAAACACTTTTAATAAAGTTTTAAAATTTATTTCAGATGAATCATAATAGATCTGAATTGTTTCTGCATGCCCTGTCCTGCCTGTTCCAATTTCCTGATAAGTCGGATTCATAGTATTTCCGCCAGCATAGCCGGATATTACTTCACCTACTCCCTTAATACTTTCAAAGACAACTTCTTCGCACCAGAAGCAGCCTGCGGCAAATGTCGCTTTACTGAGATTTGAAGTATCAGCTACAGCGGAAGTCAGTTTAGAATTATTAATTGAATCGGAAGTTTTTGATTTAACAGTAGATGTTTGGTTGTTCGGTTCCTTTTTTGAACACGAACCAGATATGGATATGAATATTAATGTGACGCCTAATAGATAAAATTTATTTTTCTTCAATGTTGTATTATGTTTTAAATATGAATAACGGACTTTTACTAAAGCAGGATTTAAAATTTATAATTCTATTTATAGTTTAAATATTTTTAATCTAACCTTATGTTTATTTAAATATCAATTCTTCTTTGCATGCTTTAGGTTGATAATATTTAATCCGTCAAGAAAAAATCCATCTACATTCTTCTGTAGTAAATATATTTTCTGATTGTAATATATATAGAGCCAGACGGCGTCATCTATAACTATCTTCTGCATTTCATCATAAATTTTTTGACGTTCGTTGAAGTCAGTGATCACAAGTGCGTCCTCATACATTTTATCAATAACAGGGTTAGAGTAACCAACCCTGTTGGGTCCTTTCGGAGTTATATTCTTGCTGTAAAACAATGCCATGAAATTCTCTGGATCAAAATAATCCGCGCCCCAGCTTGCGCGCCAAAACGGGAAGACTCCTTCTTCCTGTTTTGAAACTAAAGTTGCCTGAAGCATCTGCTCTAACTGCAGATTAATTCCAAAATCTTTTAACTGTTCCTGAAATGCAATGGCGATTGTCTTTTGTATTTCTTCGTTTCCCGTTACTAAAGTTAAATTAAGACCTTTGCCGGCAGGGTAACCTGCTTCACTCAAAAGCTGTTTAGCTTTTTCCTTGTCATAAGTGTATCCTTTTATATCAGGATTATAGCCGGGCATGCCAAACGGAATAGGCCCGTTTGATGCAGGTGTTCCTCTGTTTTTAAGAACAAACTTTAAGATCTTATTTCTGTCAACCGCATAATTCAATGCCTGCCTTAATTTTTTATTTTTCACAAACGGACTCTCCTTGCCGGCCGGAAGCTCAGTGGACTGCATAAGACCAAAAAATACTGTTTGAAGCCAGGGCTGTTTTGTGAGTGTATAAGATTTTTTTTGTCCATCAATAAGATCTCCTTTATCATCAGTTATCTGGTCATATGTTTCTGATGAAGGATCGTGATAATCATATTTCCCGTTTTGAAAATCCAGGAATTCCGTTTCAGATGATTGAGTAAAAGTTATCTTAACACCTTCAAGATAAGGCAATGAATTTCCTTTTTCATCTTTCTGCCAGTACTTTAAATTTTTTTCAAAAAGTAATTCTTTATCAACATCCCATTTAACAAATTTAAATGGTCCTGTCCCGACAGGATTCTGTCCGAATTTATCTTTGTAATAATCCACTGCTTCTTTTGGATAAACATAAGCATAACTCATTGTCAGGATGCTTAGAAAAGGTGAGAAAGGTTTTGTCAACTCAATTTGCAGCGTAGAATCATTTACTACCTTTAATCCCGATATATCTTTGACTTCGACAGTGCCTTTGCCAGACAGAAAATCTATAAATTCCTGCGCGCCTTTAATTTTATCCCTGAAGACCCATTGACCGCGTGTCTTTGATTTTGGATCATTAACTCTTTCGAGACAATATTTAAAATCTCCAGAAGTGACTTTCCTGCCGACGGAATTAGGAAAGCACGCATTATCATGGAAATAAACATCACTTCTCAAATTGAATGTATAGGTGAGTGCATCATCGGAAATATTCCAGCTTCTTGCAATGCATGGCTCAATATTTTTATCCTTGCCAAATTCAACAAGACCTTCCATCATTACAGCAAGTCCCCAGATCATTTGAACAGAGTTTGACATTACCGGTTCAAGAGATTCTATTCCCTGATTCAGATTTAGATTAAAAGTTTTTGATTTAAAATCTTCTTTTTTTGAACATGAAGAAGTTAACGTTATAATAAAGATTAATAATAATAAAAGAAATTTTTTCATTATTTCATTTAATGTTAATTAGTATTTTTGAAGTGATGTCAAAATAATTAAATAAAATTTTAAAAATAATCATAAAACAAAATTGTAAATGACTTATAATGGCAAGAAAACTTTTATAAATAAATTTATTTCAATTTATATCTATTTATATCATGGATGAAATAACACATGCAAATATTCTAAAAGCTCATTATGTAGGTGAAAGATCGGCAACAGACTATCTTGTTGCCTGTAATAATATAAACGACATTCTAAATGAACATCTTCATGATAAGCCTGAAAAAGAATATTTAGTTTATTATGAAAATTCAATTAGAAGTAGTTTAACCTATATGGATTTTATCCGGAAAGTTAACAGGCTTGCAAATTTTTTGATGAATGAAAATATTAAGAAAGGTGACAGAGTTGCAACTTTCTCGCATAATCACAGTGATACAGTAATTTTATACTTTGCAAGCTGGGTGATCGGTGCTGTTGTAGTTCCTGTAAATGTAAGTGAAGAGTTTAAAATGATAAATTATATTTTGAAAAACTCTGAAGCAAAAATTGTTTTCACAAGAAATGAGCATTTCGCAAAACTTGAAAAAGCTGATCTTATTGAAAATTTTTCAATTGTAAATTTTGATAAATTTAATTTTGAAGATTTTTCATTTAAGCTGGATCTGGAATATAAAGTTGATAAAGAGGATGAATGTCTTATTGTTTATACATCAGGAACTACAGGTAATCCTAAAGGTGTAGTCCTCACTCAGTATAATTTAATGGCTGATGCGCAGTCAATATCATCATGGAATGGACTTCATAAGGATGATGTAATGATGTGCGTCCTTCCTATACATCACGTTAACGGAACGGTTGTAACAATAATGACAACTATGTTTTACGGCGGGAAATTAATATTAAATCAAAAATTTCAGACAGATCTTTTTTTAAAAAGGATACAGGATGAAAACGTAAAAGTTGTCAGTGTCGTCCCGACCCTGCTTCAGTTTTTATTACATTCAAAAGAAGAAACAAAAGATTACAAACTAAAAAACTTTTCTCATATAATATGCGGTGCCGGTCCGCTTACCTGCGAGATCGCAAGAAATTTTGAAACAAGGTTCGGACTGAGGATCGTTCACGGCTATGGACTTTCTGAAACTACATGCTATTCATGTTTCATCCCTTCAAATCTGAATAAAGATGAGCATTATAAATGGCAGAATGATTTTGGATACCCGTCAATTGGAATTCCTATTGATTGCAATGAAATGGAAATTCATAACGATAAAGGTGAATCTCTTGCAGAGACCGAAAAAGGTGAGATTGTTATACGGGGTCATAATGTGATGAAATTTTATTTTAACAATAATGAAGCGAATCAAAAGACATTTGAGTTCGGATGGTTCAGGAGCGGAGACGAAGGATTTTTTAAATACGATCATAACGGTAAGAAACATTTTTTTATTACCGGAAGGATAAAAGAACTTATAATAAGAGGTGCTGTGAATATTTCTCCGTTAGAGATCGATGAAGTTTTGTCTTCGTGTGAAGGCGTAAGATCTGCAATTGCTGTAGGGTTTGAAAATGACTGGTACGGTGAAGAGGTGGGCGCACTGGTAATACTTGAAGAAGAGAATGTTTCTGAAGAGCAAAAAGAAATTTACAGCAAAAAAATACTTGAACATTGTAAAAAACATCTTCCATTTTTTAAGTCTCCAAAAGTAGTTGTGTTTTCTGATTCAATACCTGTGACTTCGACGGGAAAGTATCAAAGGAATAAAGTTAAGGGAATGTTTGAAGAATGGAAACGGAAGCAATTTAAAAATTGAAATTTGAAATGCAAAATCATCTGTCTGCGCCAAGGTCAGGCATTTAAAATTAAAAATGCTCATCATTCTTGAAGCCATAGCCGCCTTTGATGAAGACTTTATTGAAATTTATTTAAAACAACTATTTATTTAATCATATCGAATTTCCTGCAGCTTCCAATGTATTGCTCTGAAGGCAAATGTTAAATGATCACCTGTATGTCCTTTCCAATCAAATTTGAGTTGCCATAAAGCTTCCTGTTTAGAGAAGACATCGTTTTTGAAAAACCCTTCTAAATTTGATTTTAAATCTTCATATATTTCGGCTAAATCATTACTCAAATGACAAATTATAATTTCAGATTTCTCAGCCTTGCTATCGTAGGGGTCAAAATTTGTATAATAGATATCATTCCCATCAAGCTTTTTGTAAAGGTTAGAATTACAATTCCAAAACAATCTTAAATGTGTATTCATTTTTATTTCATGAGCTCCATCGATTAACTTACTGGTATTGCTTGATTCAGGTAATAAAAATCCACAATGATAATAGTGGGTTAAAGACTTTTGAATTTCATACAGAAATTCCTTTTGAGAATAGTTATTATAGTTTTCAACTACAGTACAGTAGGTCTTTACAGTTTCAATAAAATCCGTAATATCTTTTGAGTTAAATTCTTTGTCGTTATATCCTAATTGTCCAATGTAAATATTCGTTTTGAATAGTATTTCAATAGTATGGGTTTCAGAATCATTGAAAATGTTTTTAAAAAGCTTATTACGTAAATCATTTTCTTTTAACTTCAGTAAGTCAGAAAGCTCATTAAAATTGAATGTACAATTATACTCAAATATTTGCTTTTTAAAGTAACAGCCAAGATATAAATTAAACAAGAAATCTTCACTTAATAAGTTGTCATTCACTAAAGAATTTTTGAAATGGTTTTGTTCGAAAAATTCTAACAGATCGCTATTGTTCACACTATCAATCCTATCCTCAAAAATAATTATGTCCGAAAAATAATTTTTTGAAATTCTCCTAAAATCTTTTCTTAGTGACTCTAAATTAATTTCTAATTCTTCTAAATCTAATACAAGACAATCTATTGAGTTGTCTTCTAAAATATTTTCTTTATAGGTAATCAAATTATTGTTGTTTTGTACAATTAGATCTAAAACATTTTTATGTGAATGGACAGCAATGATGGAATCAGAATCAAGCTCGCCGATATCTTCACTCGCTCCAAAAAGAAAGTTTGATACAGTTTTGGGATAATTAAATGACATAATATCTTGGGACTCACCCTTTGAATTTATTTATAAGATAAAATATTAATGAAAGTATAATGCTAATTATTATTGAAGTAACGATCGGGAAGTAAATTGTGAAGTTTTCCTTTTTGATTGTAATATCTCCCGGAAGTTTGCCCAGAAAAGGAATTTTGTCAAAGAAAGTTATAATAATGCCTGTTATGAAAATTATAACTCCGGTAATAATTAAAATTTTTCCTAAAGCCATAAATTAAAATGAAAAATGAAAAGTGGAAAAATGAAAAATATAAGTAAAAAATCAAAAGTTTCGAACCTTACCAAAATGTATTTCACGGACAATAGTGTAATTTATAATTTTTACTTTGTATTTTTTCATTTTCCATTTTAATATTTAATTTTGAATTATTAAAATCTTCATTGAGAAACCAACTCAATATTAGTAATTTACATTCAACTTACAATAATTAATTTAACATAACCTCACAATCAATAGTATTTATGAAAGATTTTGACGTGGTAGTGATCGGCAGCGGACCCGGTGGATATACGACTGCTATCAGAGCTTCACAACTTGGATTTAAAACCGCAATAATTGAGAAAGACAGGCTTGGCGGGATCTGCCTGAATTGGGGATGCATTCCCACAAAAGCTCTTTTGAAAAATGCTGAACTTATGAACGGCATGAAACATCTTGCAGACTTTGGTATTACATATGATAATCTGAAATTTGATTTTGAAAAGATCATATCACGGTCTCGCGGCGTAGCTGATGTTTCTGAAAAAGGTGTCAGATATCTTATGAAAAAAAATAAGATCGATGTGTTTGAAGGTTCGGCTTACATAAATAAAGATAAGACAATCACAGTAAAAGATAAAGAAGGTAAGGAATTTGAAAAGCTTAAGTCCAAATACACTGTCATAGCTACTGGTGCAAGAGCAAGGTCACTGGGGGATCTTAAGTTTGATGAAAAGAAATTAATGTCTTCAACCGGCGCTCTTATCTCGACTGATGTTCCGAAAAAACTGACCATAGTTGGAAGCGGTGCCATCGGTGTTGAGTTCGCATATTTTTATAATGCGTTTGGTTCTGAGGTAACTATTATTGAAATGCTGCCGACGATTATGCCGATTGAAGATAAAGATATTTCAGATGTAGTAGCGCGTGAATTTAAAAAGAGCGGAATAAAACTTTTTACAGAAACTAAAACTGAAAGCGTTGAATTAAAGGATGGCAAAGTCATAACTAAACTTTCGGGAAAGAATACTGAAGAGCTCGTGTCAGATGCTGTGCTCATAGCGATCGGGGTCCGGGGAAATGTTGAAAATTTAGGATTAGAAGATCTAGGAATTGTTGTTGAGAAAAGCAGTATTAAAGTTGATAAAGACTATAAAACAAATGTAGAAGGCATTTATGCGATCGGAGATGTTAACGGTCCTCCATGGCTTGCCCATGTTGCATCTTCGGAAGGCATCAACTGCATTGAAAAGATAAAAGGAATGCATGCACCGGACATTGATTACAATAATATACCGGGCTGTACCTACTGCCAGCCGCAGGTTGCATCAGTCGGGTTAACGGAGAAGAAGGCAAAGGAAGAAGGTTATGAACTCAATATTGGAAAATTTCCATTTTCAGCAAGCGGCAAATCAAGAGCAATGGGAGAAACAGTCGGAATGATAAAAGTAATTTTTGACAAGAAGTATGACGAACTAATAGGAGCGCATATTGTTGGTGTTGAAGCTACAGAACTTATAACTGAATTTGTTCTTGCAAAATCACTTGAAGCAACTCATGAACAGATCTTAAAAACAGTTCATGCACATCCGACACTCAGTGAGGCGAACATGGAAGCCGTTGGCGTTGCATATAATGAGGCAATAAATATCTAATTTGTAAAAACAAATATTTTAATTTATATTGCGAAAACAATTTAATAAAGAGGAGATATTTATTATGGAAGAAAGTAAAACAACTAAAAGTTTTATTCTTGGGATTTTAACAGGAGGAATTGTGGGTGCATCAGTCGCTTTACTATATGCTCCTAAAAGCGGAAAAGAACTGAGAAATGATATCAGGCTTAAGAAAGATGAACTGATCGACGACACGTCTGAATATCTTCAGATCGCAAAAACTAAAGCAGGTGATCTTATAAATGAAGGTAGAAGAAAATCTGAAGAACTTATATCGGATGCCAAGAAGAAAGCGAGTTCGCTTATCGATGACGCCAATGTAATTCTCAATGATGCAAAAACAAAAGCTACCACTGCTTTAGGGTCAACTAAAGATAAAATCACAAATGAGACTGACAGGGTTAAAGATGCTTTTAAGGCAGGCCTTGATGCTTATAATGATGAAAAGGAAAAGAATTCTGAAATTTAAAGTAATTATTTTTTAATTTTAAATTCTTATAATTTGGAAGAGACAATTCAATATCTTGAGATAGCGACTAATATTATTATAATACTCCTTTTTCTCGGACTTGTAATATTGGTTTTTAAACTCATCAGTATTTTAAAGCAAGCAACTTCAAAGATCGATGAAGTTTCTACGCAGGTAAAAGATATAAAAGCAAAGATCGATCCTGTAATAGTTAAAGTTCAGGGCCTTACTGACAATGTTAATAACATAGTTGTAAAGGTTAATGATAACCTGGATATATTGAGTACGGTAGTAGTGAAAGTAAAAAATACTTCTGATGATGTGATGGAGAAAGTGAAAGATGCTTCAGAAAGTATTATAGAAAAAGTTAAGGATTCTACTGACGGTATCATCGGGAAGGTTAAAGAATCTACTGACAGCATAATTCAGTTCGAAAGGAAGGTCAGAGGAAAGATCGAACCTCCGGTACTGGAAACGGCAAATACAATTTCGGCAGTGTCCATTGGAGTAAAAACTTTTTTTGATGCTTTGAAAAACAGAAAAAGGAAAAAGGATATCATGTATGAAAGGGAGATTGAGGAACTGAATGATTCCATGGATGAAATTGATATGGAATTAAATGATGTGAACGACAGGCTGAGTGGATTCCAAAAATAAAACTAAGTTATCAAGAATATTAAAGCAGATCAGTTACATGGATCTGCTTTTTTTATTTCATTGAAACAATAATCTTTCCGAATTGCTCAGACCTGTCCATCCTTTCAAAGGCTTTAACTATATCATTCATTTTAAAAACTTTATCTATTACCGGCCTGATCTTGTTTTCATTTATAAAGCTTAGCATATCGGCAAAGTCTCCGGGAGAGCCCATTGTCGAACCCATTAATTTTATTTGCTTCCAATAGATCTTGTGCATACTTAATTCATTTACACTTCCTGCTGTCGCACCGTAACATACTATCCTTGCTCCGTAATTACAGATTTCTGTAAATTTATTAATATTTTCACCACCATTACCGTCGATCACAATTTGAATATTATTTTCCATTAATTTCAGAATTTCTTTTTCCCATTCTTTACGGGAATAATTCACTCCGCCTTTTGCGCCAAATGAAATTGCTGTTTCTATTTTATGATCCTGCGAAGAAGTTACATAAACATTTGCTCCGGCTTTTGAGGCAAAAATTAAAGCAAGTGCAGCAACTCCGCCTCCGGCGCCGGTTATCAATACGTTATCAAACTTTTTTATTTGTGCTTTTTTGAATAGACACCGGAAAGCTGTTACTCCCGCAAGAGGAAAAGCGGAGGCTTCTTCGAAAGTCAAATGTTCGGGTTTTCTAAAAACCTGGTTCATGTGCACCTTTACATATTCTGAAAGCGTGCCGTCATCGGGCATTCCAAGAATTTTAAAATCTTTACTTTGAAAATTTTCATCGGCTCCCCAGTTCATTCCCGGGTTGATGATTACTTCATCTCCGTGTGTCAGTTCTTTTACATTTTTGCCTGTTGAATGAATTATACCCGCGCAGTCTGAGCCTAAAATTACAGGGAGTTTTATCTTACTATATGATCCGGAAGTTAACCACAGATCACGATGATTAAGAGATGCAGATAAAACTTTAATTAAAATTTCATCTTCGCTGATCTCCGGTACCGGAACTTCTTCAATTGAAATATTTTCAGAGAGGTTTGCTGAAGGACCGGTTTGATTTAAAACAACAGCCTTCATTTTAAATTTCTAGCTTAATTGAGATAGGACAATGATCACTTCCCATTACTTCCGGAAAGATCTTTGCTTCTTTTATATTACTTACAATATCTTCTGACACCATGAAATAATCAATCCTCCACCCGTCATTTCTTTCTCTTGCAAATGTAACCTGATCCCAGTAAGTATATTGATTGGGTTCCTTGTTAAAATTTCTGAACACGTCCACATACCCAAGATTAACAAGCCGGTCGATCCACATTCGCTCTTCAGGAAGAAATCCTGAGCTCCGTGAATATTTTTTAGGCTGAGCAAGGTCGATCTCTTTATGCGCGGTATTAAAATCTCCGACAACAATTATTCCTTTACGATCTCTGTAATATTTTTCCAGGTAAAAAAATAACTCGTCATAAAAGTCGAGCTTGTAATTAACTCTTTCTGGACCTCTGCCGCCATTAGGAAAATATACATTTGCCAATACGAATTTTTCATATTCAGCAAACATAACTCTGCCTTCTGAATCAAACAAAGAATTGTCAAAACCATTCTTTATATTTAAGGGTTCTGGTTTTGAATATATTGCAACACTCGAATAACCTTTCTTCTGAGCTGAGAACCAATGTGAACTAAATCCGGAAATATTTTTCAGTGAATCTTCGATCTGCTCAGGCTGAGCTTTAGTTTCCTGTAAACAAATTATGTCACCGCCGTGATTTTCAAACCAATTCATAAACCCTTTATTCTGAATTGCCCTTATGCCGTTTACATTCCATGAAAAAATATTTATCGAAGAATTTTTCTTTCCCATAAATTATCTATACCAGATTTTTTCAAAATTAAAATCAATTGAACAGTCTTTTTCAAGTTCGAATTTAACAAAATCATTTTTTGCTTCAATTATTTTTTTATAAGAGCTGTTTTCCAATTCAAATACATCTGCAGTTTTAGAATCTATATCAACAATTATATAGTACTTTACTCCATTTGATTCATAAATATTGTATTTAATATACCTGTCTTTTAAAGCAGTGGAAGGAGATAATATTTCAAATATCATTACGGGTGCATCAGTTATGAAAGTACCTTTAATATCCTTACAAATTACCAGATTATCAGGCTGAAGTACATTGTCATCATCATCTCCTGGAATTTTCCAGTCAATTGGAAGCAGGGGTTTGCAATCTCTACAATTTTCCAATGAAGTCAATAGTTGAAAATGAATTCTTCCTGAAACTTCCTGATGTTCGATTCTTGGCGCAGGGCTCATTGCATAAGGAATTCCATTTATCAGTTCCCATCGGCCTTCCCAGTTTTTATAGTCTTCATAAGTATAATGCGGAAGATATTTATTTTTTACATCATCCATAGGATTTTTTTTATAAAGTTAAATAACTATTTTCAAAGTTAATATTCATTTTTAGTAAATTACATTGCCAGGAAGTCTTAAATCAATTATTCAATGTTAAGGAAAGCAAAAACCATATCTGAACTTTTTCAGGAAACAAAAGAATTTGATCTTGTAATAACAAACGACGCTCCATTGGCGACAGCGCTGAATAAGCTCGTTGAAGCACCACGTCTGGATTATTTCGCAATGACACCAAAGCAGATCGCCTCTAAATTCGCACAGTTGAATTACATTAAAGTTTATGAGAAGTATGAAATCATTCTCAATCTCAGCCGTGATCTGAAAAAACCTTTGAAACTTGTTCACGGTATGGCGGAAAAGATCTATGAAATATGGATGTATAATGCAAAGCTTGAATTTGCGGATCAATTTTTATCTGAAGAAGAAAAATTGTTGTCAGAATATATCAGTAGATATGACACCATCGAAACTGCCATGGAAAATTTTAATGAGGAATTTTTCGGTGACAGGAAAATTGCAGTTATCGGTGAAGAACTTTTCAGCCTTCTTGATCTTGAAGTTCTCCCTAAACGAGGCGTACCTGCTCAAGCTATAAATATTTTTACGGAAGATACTGCTGTAATTGACAAAGCATACATTTTCAATTCATCCGGCCGGCTTATAGAAAATGTTTTAATGCTTATTAATAAAGACAACGCTGATGAGACTGCAATTGTGTTAAGCTCTGAATCTGATCATCTTGAAATATTAAAAGCCAGGCTGAAGGATTCGGACATAAACATTGAGATAAAAAATTATCTCAGTGATGAGATCTCTGTGCGAAACTTTATTTCACTCATCGAACTTTCTTTAAGATTCAATGAACTGAAAGTAAAAGAATATATTGCGATAGCAGGGGAATATGGCATCAGCATTGACAATTATCACAATAATTATGATATCGTAAATTATGTTGGTCATATTAATAAAGACAAAAAACTAAAAAAGTTAAGTAATATTTCTCAGAAAATTACAGAGCATAAATACGGGGAGCTGATTTCGATTCTGAAGCTTCACTTCCAGACAAGCTTTATAAAAGAATTTAACGAAGCAATAAATTTACTGGAGTTATCTGATCAGAATATTAGTGAAGATAACCTCATCGATCTGAAATATTTTATAAGAGAATTCAATATAGAAATAAAAAATAAGACTTCGGGTGTGTTGTTTGTGAATGCTCTTAACTCTGCTTTTATTGACCGGCAGATAATTTATTATTTAGAGATGGACAACAGCTGGATGAAATTATTTCCGGATAAGGATTATCTGAATAAAGAAGAAGAAGAGCTGAAGAATCTTAACAGATTTCAGATATTACTTCAGCAGGGCCAAAACAGATTTTACTTTGTGCAGAATGTTCGAGATTATAAGAAAGTTATTCCCTGTTATTATTTTCTAATGCTTGCAGGAGCTGATGCGGGGAGTTTTGTTAATGAAATTTTCAATCCGGTACAAATAAATAATAAACGAACTGAAGATCCTTTCAAGGCCAGGGTAAAAAAATTAAATTCTGTAAAGGATCCCATAGTTTCTGTTTCTCCGACAAGCTTCAACAAATATTTCAAATGTCCAAAACTATTTTCGTTTGACCGGTTTCTTCCAAGTGAAGACCTGCTTGTATTCAAGAAAGGTAATCTTCTCCATAATTTCGCAGAGCTTTATTTTAACCACCCTGATTTCACGAAGAAAAAACTTGATACTATCCTTGATAAAATGACAAAGGATTTGGAATCATTCAATAAAGAGATTAATCAAAAATTTGTTAGATCGGAATTTCTGATAGGTGCTGAATCACTGATGTTTTTTTTGGATACAATGACTTTTATAAAAATACCACTGGAGATCCCTGAGCAGGCAAATGAAAATATTTTAATGAATTTTTTCAAAAAAGATATAATTTATCAAAACACTGAAAGAAGAATTCCCGAAAATGATGAAACAAAGATCAAAGGAAAGATAGATCTTCAGTCGGGAAATACAATTGTAGATTATAAATCTTCCAAAAAGAGAAAATACGAAAATAATGCGACATTGAAATCAAATCTGGATTATATAAATGGTTTTGAATCTGCTGAAGTAGATTTTCAGGCAGCTGCTTATATTGCGGTAACAAGGGGAAAATTCGATGACGTTAATTTCATTTATAATTTCTTATTCACTAATTTCAAATATCACATAGATACATTTGCCAAAAAAGAAAACAATCTGACAAATATAAAATATCTTCCAATAACATTTATGGAACATATTTATTCAGAGGAAGTATTTGAAATGATAAAAAAGGAAAAAAAGGCAGGAAAACTATTTGATACCCTCGGACTTTATAAATATAAATATATTCTGGACAATCTTAACTTACATCCTTTTGAGTTTTTTGACAAAGAAATTTTATTAAACAAAATTCTGGAGATTACTAACTTTGTAATTCAGGAAAAAGGATATAGTTATAGTAACTTTGGCTGCCAAAAACAGGAAACATTAAACGACAATTGTATTAAACCTATATCAGATATTATTTTTGGGATCAGAAACGGGAATCATGAAAATGCAACAATCTTCAAAGATGATATTGATAATTTCACAAGACTTATAAAAGATGAATTAATTAATATAAATAAATATACGGAAACAGTATTTCCGTTTCGGCCGCTTTTTGGCTCACGCGAGATCTGTAAAGAGTGTAACTATTTAAATTTATGCACAGGAAATAAACTATGGCATTAGATAAACATATTGATCCGCAGCTTAAACTAATAAATTCTCTGGAAGGAATTCATCTTGTCGATGCGGGGGCGGGCACGGGAAAAACCTATTCTATCGTAAGGAGGTATGAAAATATAATTGATGGCGGATCTAAACCTGAGGATATACTTTTAGTTACTTTCACAGTAAAAGCAGCTGAACAAATGAGGGATGATATAATAAATAATCTTTCACATAAGGTAAGTATCAGCAAGCTTCTTGAAGCCCCTGTGATGACCTTTCATGCATTTTGTTCAAGAATACTGAAAAAGGCAGGGACAGCTTCACCTACTTATCTCGGACTCAACGAGTATCTTCCGAAAAACTTTAATATTCTGGAAGATTCATTTGAAAAAGAAATCTTCAGGAAGTTCTTTCTCAGTTTCTCAAAACTGAACAGCGAGAAGTATTCGCAAATCCTTTATGCGCTTGAAAATGAAGATGCAACTATTTTAAAGATCATCAAGAAACTTTGCAGTGTCGGGATATTTCCCACAGTGAACGGATGGGTTGAAAAAGATCTTGAGAGGCTTTCAGGAAATTATGAAGCTTACAATGAAAGTTTTGATAAGCTTAATGAAATTGTGATCGGCAAAAATAAACCGGAAGGCATTCAAAATGAGCTATATAAAAGATTTAGCCAAATTACGATAAATAAATTATATACTGATTACAATAGGAATAATATATTCAAAGATAAAATTATGATCAATCCGGCAATTAAAGAAGATCTTTTTAATGACACTATGCAGAAAGATTATATCGAATTTATTAAAGACGTTTACATTTCTTATATATCATATCTTCTGAAAAGAAATCTTATCAACTACGAATTTATGACAATGTTTGCTTACCTCGTTCTTTACAACAACGGCGGGTTAAGAAAGAATACCCGGTTTGAATATGTGATGATAGATGAATTTCAGGATACGGATGAACTGCAATTTAAATTAATAATGCTTGTCTGTAAGAATGTAAAAGGCAAGGCTAACCTTTGCGTTGTGGGCGACTGGAAGCAGGGGATTTACGGATTTCGGAATACGAAGATAGAAAACATAACGGAGTTTGCCAAAAATCTTCAGCATAATAAAAAAGAATTGAACCGGGTTGAAGTGCGCGTTGATTACGATGTTGGTGAACATTCAAAAATCATATTTGAGACAAATTACCGGAGCTCGGAATCTATCTTAAAATTCAGCAGGGAAACATTATTTGTAAAAGGGTCAGACAAAGAAGAAGTTGATCGCGGGATCATTGAAAACAACTTCAAAGAATCCTTAAGGCCTAATAGGGAACTGGAAGACCTCACTGAAATAAAATTTTATAAAGCAAAGAACAGATTAGATGAGTATGATCTTGTACTAAAGAAAATATCAGAGCTTGTGAATGAAACAGACAAATACAAAATACGTGATTTTGATAAAATAACAGGTAAAGTTATTGAAGACCGACCGGTGAGATATAAAGATATTTGTGTGTTGTCCAGGGTGAAAAGATTTTGCCTGGAGCTGAAGAGAGAGGGGACTCGCAAGGGCATTCCTATAAATTACGGAGGCGGGCTTGAGATCTTTGCGAGTGAACAGGGCATTCTGGTGCTTGCGTGGCTGAAACTCATGATCAATGAAAAGGATCTTTCCGGCTGGCTTCCGGTACTTGATATAGAAGGTTATACATATCCTGAAATTAAATATTTCAGGGATAATATAGTTGAGAACAGTTACAGATTATTCGCAGGAATGCCTGATGACCTTTCTGATTTTCTGAGCCGGCTTCGTTCGAATAAAAACAATATACTTTATGCTGTGGAGTCCATTCTTGGAAGGTACAAATTCAATGATGAAAAGGGTAATAAGATAATGACAATTATACATAAGTGGATGAATTCAGATCTTATATCACTTAATGATCTTGTCAACATTATCGACAACTCGGCTAAAGCTGAGTTTGATATTGAACCTGAAAATTCTTCTGATGCTGTGCTTACTCAGACAATTCACAGATCCAAGGGAATGGAATATCCTATAGTAATCGTGGCAAATATGAACCAGCTGTGTTTCCCCGGCAACACGGGTGATTCCAGCAGGATAGTATATAATGACATTGCAGGATTAAGGGCGAAAAATTTTTTCGCGACCAAAGGTGTATATTATTACAAATTCCATAACTGGAGGACCGACCTTCTCAACGCGCTGTGCAGAAAATCCGATTATGATGAAGAGAGAAGGCTTCTATATGTAGCAGTAACCCGCGCGAAGCAATACGTCTATCTGACATCGTTCAAGCCATCACCATTTTTTAAAGAGCTTTCTGCGTTAACCGAAAAAGAAGTGATCACGGATTTTGATCATAAGATCATAGGGCATAAATCCGAAAACAATTTCAGCGATGAAGAGATATTATTGACTGACCCGGTTATTAAACAGCGTAAATTTGTTTCAACACATAGGCTGATGGATGAAGCTGATATGGACTTCGGCAATTTTGAACCGAATGATGAAAATGATTTGCGAACAGTTAAAGAGCGTCTTGATCACGGAGCGCTCGTTCATAATCTCGCACATAAGATCGCAGGGGGAATTGAAGTTGAATCAGATCTGCCTGAACTGATAAAGATAAAAACCTTTTTAGAAGATCTGAAAGCAAATGAACTTAAGTCCGAGACAGATTTTATCCTTCCCAAAGATGACCAAATTATTCGCGGAACAATCGACCTACTGGCCTTTTATGACGACAGGATTGAGGTGATCGATTACAAAACAGACACCAATAAAAATTACATACAAAAGTATAAGATCCAGATCGATGTTTATAAAGATGTTGTGAAGAGTATTTATAAGGATAAAAAAGTTTCAGGAAAGATATATTTTATTGAGCTTGATGAGATCGTTTTGGTTGAATAGAGTAATATGAAATGATACTCGAAGAAGGTGGATAACTTTAACTCTGTATTTGCAAATGAGTAAAGAGACAAAGGCAATTTTACTGATTGCAGACATTAGCGGATTTACGAAGTTCATGAGCTCGCAGATCATCTCCATAAACCATTCAAAGCTGGTAATAGTAAGGCTCCTGAAAGCGATCATTCTATCTTCCGGTCCTCCACTTATGATCGCAGAGCTGGAGGGTGATGCAGTATTTTTTTATGCTTCCTGTAATGAAAAAAACTTACAAAGCTCAATTGAAAAAGTCAGATCCCAGATGATAGGATTTTTCAAAGCCTTTTCAGAAGAGATCAGCGATCTTACCGGGCTTAATGCAAGCAGCTGCGAGGCATGTCAGAAAACAAGGGATCTTAAATTATAGATGGTGGTGCATGTTGGAACAATTCATTTTGAAAAAATAAATCATAGCGAGAAACTCTTCGGTGTTGATGTGATAGTTGTTCACAGAATGTTAAAAAATTCCGTCCCGTCTAAAGAATATATTATGATGACAAATGATGCTCATTCCGATTTTATAGATTTTTACGGACTGGAAGGGGAAAGATTCAGGGAAGATCTTGAAGGTATTGGAGAGGTTGATACACTGGTATTCTACCCTGATAAAATATCTGAAGCTGTTACAAAAAATATAAACATAAAACCTTATTCATTAATGCAAAGGTTATCCTGGAAATTCATACTGACAAAAAATACTGCATTTGACTGGTTAAGGATTAAAAAGATCAAAGGAAATTTTAAACATATCTCACAATAATCTTAAGTAGAGTTACATTTTAGAAAGTTTTTCATAAAACCATTTTTTATCGGGTACAACAAACTTTTCATTATCAAGAGTTTTCTTTAAAATGAACTTAGACATACTTCTTTGAGAGGGGGTTGTTTCAGATATTTTTATAAGTTCATAAAGATATTTATTAAATAATTTTATTACAGATGCCTCAACCGGTGATAAAGTATTCTTGACCCTCAGATATTGTTTGAGGTTATCAATTATGTATTTACTGCTTTCAATGTTATTCATTTCGAAATACACTCTCCCCAGTAGAAATTTTGAATGCATGTAGTAATATGGGATTTTGAATTTAATCATATTCAAATATGTAAATATATTTTGATATTTCTTCCTGTGATAAAATAATTTTGCTTTTGCAAGATTGTAGGCATCATCTAAAACCTCAGGTGCCATATATTGTCTGTAATTTTCTATGAATTGTTCTACCCATTCATATTCTTTGAGCGAGAGGGCGATGTTAACAGCGCTGTTATAATCAGAATCCGAGATAGTTTTTTCAGAGAGGATCAGGTTTTTTTTCTCAAGAATCTTCAACAGATCAAATGCATCTTTCCTGTATTCACTCATGCCCAAATTAATCTTTCTTATGTAGTTGGTCCTTACATAATTATAATAATATTGAAGTTTCTCATTTTCGAACTTAGCACTGTTTTTTTTGAGATAATCCAAAAGAATATTCTGATAGATATCACCCATCTCACTCTCCATCATGGTTACCAGATATATTATATAAAGGTTTGGATGGTTACTTGATATAGATTTTTTATTTTTTTCAATGTTCGAAATGACCTCATCCCTGAAAGTCATTACAAATTCTTTCTTTTTAACCGTCTTATAAATATTCATGTCCCTAAAACAATGTAGCTTCAGAAACATAAAGTAATAATCAATGTGATCAGATTTTGATTGTAAATTTTCTACAAATTCCGTTTTATATTTATCTTCGTTATAACGATAATAAAGATCCTCAAGATTTATTCTGTTGTTATAATAAATATCATCTTTTGAAAATGTCTTATCCTGGATATTATATAATTCTTTCAAATTCATACCTATTTTCTTGTCGAACTTTCTATTGTGCATTGAATTTAAAAAAGCAATTTTTTTTCCGATTACATCTTTGTCGGCTTCAATTTGTGTCAGTAATTTTTCCATCAGAATTAAAAAATTAGATATTAATTTCCGGATCTTCGGGTCGTTTACATTCTCTTCGGAATAAATGTTAATCGAAAGATTTTTTTTACTAATGTAGTCTTCACTTATTTCGGGATAAGCTTCTCTAAGGTAATTAAACAGTTTAATTATACTTTTACTGGAATTAAAATATGGTGAGCGGACAAATTTGCCGAATAAATTTATTTCTTTTTCTGAAAGGTCTTTAAAATATTCTAACATCATTTTACTAAAAATATTCCTTCAATTATCTGACGTAATTTTTTTTTCAATTTAAATATCCTTTGGTTTAAACAAAATGCAGTTAATTTTTAATTGTCAATGAAGATTGATTTTTGAATGTATAATATTCTGCCAATATATT
>JBDSYA010000126.1:0-13688 GCA_039925865.1 Ignavibacteria bacterium | reverse complement strand
GAAATTTTCATACTCAGTTTTTCCAAAAAGCCTTCACCGGCTTTGACAGAAGGCAGTTTTCTCAGCAATTCCCTTATTTCGATATTTTCTTCTTCATCTTTCATCTGATAAATATTATTTCTTTACTCCCCTATTTTTGTTGATATTATTCAAAATAATTTTTAATGACTCCCTGCCACGGTTTATTCTGGATCGGACAGTTCCAAGTGGGATGTTTAATATTTTTGATATCTCATCATATTCAAGATCCTGTATATCCCTCAATAATAATATTTCACGGTGGTTAACATCCAGATTATTTATAGCTTTTTGTATTAAATAAGCTTCATCTTTAATATTCATATTATCGTAAGGCGAGGTTTCATCCGACTTGAACTCAAAAGCGGGCTTCTCCGGATCGTCAAAACTGTTTATTGATACAGTGCGGTTTTTCTTCGATTTTCTTAAATAAGTATTTGTCTCATTGATCGCTATTGTATAAAACCAGGTTGAGAATTTAGCTATTTCAATATACATGTGCTTATTTTTATAAAGCTTTATGAATGTGTCCTGGGCAATATCTTCAGCGGATTCAATGCTCCCTGTATACCTGTACAAAAAATTTATTAACCTGTCTTTATATCTGAATACAATTTCATTGAATGCGGCAACTTCTTCATTTTGAAATTTCAGAATAAGCTGCTCATCACTTAATTTATCATAACCGGAATTCCTTTTTCCTGTCATCAAACTATACGATTCAACCTGATTTATATCTTTTTGTTCCAAAAATTATATACAGCAGATCCTATTGATCAAAATGTACATGTTTGTTCTCTTATCCGAAGCTGTAGTCTTCATGATCTTATCACTTTCATATATGTAATTGAAGATCTTTTTGATCTTTTCACGTTCATTGGTATTTTTAAAACTGCGATATGAAGGCAGAAGTTTTTCCTGATCCGGAAACCACAGCTTCAACTCTTTTTTTAACTGCCATTCTTTAAGCGATGAAACAGCCGGATCATATAGTTTATTTATTATTGTAAAAGCAGAAGTCAGCAAAAATATCAAAAATACCTCAACGTCTTTTTTTAAAGATATTCTCTCATATATCAATAAGGCTTTTTCTAATTTTCTTTCCATCACTGCCATTATAAAATCAGTTTCATTGAAGTCTTTTGCAATGCCGTTACAAAGATTTATTATATCAGGGGTGATCTCTTTTGACTGAAAGCAATAAGTTTTAAGTTTTTCAATTTCTGTCAATAACTCATCGAAGGAATAATTTGAGAACTGGAGGAAATATTTTATTGATGAATCATCTATTTTATAGCCGTCAAACTTTTCCCGGACCCAGGCTATCGTATCAGGCTCTGAAAAATCTTCAATCTCAAAGATCATGACATTTTTTTCAATGACCTTTTTATTCACTTCAGCTTTTTGGCTGTCTTCTTTAACATCATATAAAAATATTTTAGCCGGGTTGAATTCTATCTCAGACGAGATCATTATCAGGCATGTATCCTCATTTACTCTTTTAAAATATTCTATCATTGCAAGTTTCTCATTCTTAGAAAGCTTATTAACATTTCTTAGTACAACAACTTTCTTCTCAGAGAACAAACCAAAATTGCTGCATTCATTCACAATGTCTTCAATTACTTTTTCATCAGCGTTAAAATATATTATGATGTTGACCGAATTTTCTGCAAATTTTTCCGCTGCTGTTTTAATGATATCATCGATTAAAACCTTTTCATTAATGGATAGTAATAATACCGGAGGTATCTTATTCTTATGCAGATATTCTGTAAAGCTTTTATAGGTCGTCAAATATTTCTTATCTGTCTTTGCCATTAGATGTTTTCAATAAAATACTTAAACAAAATCAATTTTTGAATTATAAAAAAAGCCGTCTCAATTTATGAAACGGCTCATTTAAAAACTTTAAACTTTTAATTCTACTTATCTGAAACCGTTACTTTTGTCATCTTTACATCGACAGCGGGTTTATCATTGGGACCGGTTTTTGTTTTACCGATCTTTTCAACTATATCCATTCCTTCTACGACTTCACCGAATATGGCATGCTTTCCGTCAAGATGCGGAGTTGGTGCAAGAGTTATAAAAAACTGTGAAGTTCCGGTATTCGGTCCCCTGTTGGCCATTGACAGCATTCCTTTTTTACTGTGTTTTAAACCGGCGCCAAATTCATCTTTAATACCATCTTTCGATCCGCCTGTACCTGTACCCGTTGGATCACCACCCTGAATCATAAACCCGTCGATAACTCTATGAAAAATTATACCGTCATAGAATCCCTCGTTAACAAGTTTCTTAAAATTTCCTGTTGTAATAGGAGCTTGCTCTGTAAATAATTTTATTTTTATTTTTCCCATGGTTGTTTCCATGTTGACAAAATTTCCGTCACCTTTTTTTGAAGCATCGTCTTTTCCTGCAGTTTCAGTTTTGGTCATACTTGAATCTTTCATTTGAGTTTGAGTTTGTGAAGTGTTTATTGAATCTGTTTTAGTAGTAATTGTTGTTGTCGATTTATTTTCAGTAGTCTTAATTTCTGTTTTGGATGTTTCCTTATTCTGTCCGCATCCAAGTAGAATCAGAGCCGCAAAAACTGTTAACAATAACGTAATTTTGTTTTTTGACATTTATATCTCCTGAGTTAATTTTTTATTTAATGTTTTATTTGTAATATTACAAAAATTCTTTTACTGACTGATATCATTCTTATATATCTGATTAAAATTGTTTTAGAAATCGTATGTCATTTTCATATAAAAGCCTGATATCAGGGACACCGTGTCTTATCATTAATGTTCTCTCAATCCCCATTCCAAATGCATATCCTGAATAAACCTCAGGATCATATCCTACATTTTTAAATACATTCGGATCAACCATTCCGCATCCTAAGATCTCCAGCCATCCCGTATACTTGCATATTCTACAACCCTTCCCTTTACATAAATAACATTCAACGTCCATTTCCGCTGAAGGCTCAGTGAATGGAAAATATGATGGCCTTAATCTTGTTTTCAATTTACTGCCAAAAAATTCTGTTGAAAAGTAATTCAATGTTCCCTTCAATTCCCGGAATGTAACTTTCTTATCAACATATAAACCTTCGACCTGATGAAATAAAGCCAGGCTTCTTGAACTCACTGCTTCGTTTCTGTAAACTTTACCCGGAACTATAACTCTTACCGGAGGCTGCATCTGCTCCATTACTCGTATCTGACCTGGAGATGTCTGAGTCCTTAATAAATATTGCCTGTCTTTACCTTTGCTGTTAATATAAAAAGTATCCTGCATATCTCTTGAAGGATGATAATCAGGAGTATTCAATGCATCAAAATTATGATATTCATCTTCAATTTCAAAACCCTCATAAATATTAAATCCGATCCTTTCAAATATCTCTGAGATTTCCTCTAATGCCTGATTTATTAAATGCTTGGAACCTCTGTTGTATGATCTTCCGGGAAGTGTAATGTCTGTCTGATCATCCGAATTTTTTGGAGAATCCAGCTGAGCTTTTTTTTCATCGTAAATCATTTGAAGAAAAACTTTCATATCATTCAAACACTTTCCGACTTTTCCTTTAGATTCTGAATTTACTTTTTTAAAGTCTTCAAACAATTCGCTTACAAGTCCGTTTCTGCTCAGATATTTGAGGCGAAACTCTTCAAGGTTTAAATTGCCTGAGATTTTTTCAGCTTCTGACTGAGCTTCATTCTTAATCGATTCTATTTTCTCGAACATGTATTTAATATTTCTGCAAAATAAAATAAGGCGAATAGAGATATCCGCCTCATAAAATTGTGTACTTTCCTTCGAAATTATTTCAATGCAAATCTTACAATTTCACTGAATGCGGGACCGTTGCTGTAAGCAAGTTCTGCGAGGATCTTTCTGTTTATGTCAATATCCTTTTTGTTCAATGCATTGATAAGTTTGGAATAAGTTGTGTCGTTTAATCTTGCAGCTGCATTGATCCTTGTAATCCATAAGCTCTTATATTCACGCTTCTTTAATCTCCGGTCTCTGTATGCATGCGTTAATCCCTTTTCAACTGCATTCTTTGCAGCGGTATAAACTTTACTCCTTGCACCAAAATAACCTTTGGCTTCGTCGAGAACCCTTTTCCTTTTTCTATGCGAAGCAACTTTATTTTTTGAACGTGGCATTTATTCTCCTTAGAAATTTTAAATTTTATTTAAGCTAAGATCAGTCTCTTTACTGTCCTTGTTTCCTGTACAGAAACTAATGTGGCTTTACCCAAATGTCTTTTTCTCTTGCTTGATTTCTTTGTGAGAATATGACTTCTGTAAGCTTTTTCTCTTTTGACTTTTCCATTGCCGGTAAGCTTGAATCTCTTTTTAGCGGCCCTGTTGGATTTCATTTTAGGCATCTTGATTTTCCTTTGTTTTGGTTTCTTCTGAAATTGTATTTGTTTTTTCTTCTGTAATAATTTTTGGAGTTTCGTCTGAAATTATTTTTTCTTTTTCATCTTTCGTTTCTACAGATGCCGGAGCTTTTTTCTGTTTTGTCATTCCGTCTTTAAGTACCTGAACTTTATGTTTATCAGGCAAAAAATATGCATATAATTGTTTGCCTTCCATTCTGGGCGGTGCTTCGAGCTTCCCTATATCAGTGAGTTTCTCCACTATATCATCCATTAGTTTTCTTCCAATTTCAGGATGGGTTATCATCCGGCCTTTAAACATTACGTATGCTTTAACTTTATGTCCCTCTATAAGAAATTGTCTCAAATGCTTTGTCTTAAAATCTATATCATGCGTGTCCGTATTAGGATTAAATCTGATCTCCTTTATATGCATCACGTGCTGATGCTTCTTTGCAGCTTTCTCTTTCTTCTGTCTCTCGTAATTGAATTTTCCGTAATCGGCAATCTTGCAGACAGGCGGCTTTGAAGTTGGAGAAATTTCTACCAGATCAAGTCCTTTGGATACTGCAATTTGCAGTGCTTCATTACTGGACATAACTCCCAGTGCATTACCGTCTTCATCAACAACTCTGACTTGCGGGACACGTATCTGCCCGTTAATTCTTTCTTTATACTTTTTGTCTTTAATAAATTCTTTTTTTAATTAATTATAATTCTCTCTTTTAGAGACTTGTAACTTAAGCTTTTCCATAAACTCATTCAATCCAAATTTTCCTATGTCACCCTTCAAATGTTCCCTCAGGGATATATTGTTGCTTTCCATTTCTTTATCACCTATAACCAGCATATATGGTATCTTTTTATTTTCAGATTCTCTTATCTTATATCCAATCTTCTCATTTCTGCTATCAATGCGAACTCTTATTCCTTCTTTTCTCAGCTTTTCCGATATTTCTTTTGCATAGTCCTTATGTGAATCGGTAATAGGCAAAATATTCACCTGCACCGGAGCAAGCCATAATGGAAAATATCCTGCGTAATGCTCAGTCAATACACCGACAAATCTTTCAAACGATCCGAATACCGCCCTGTGTATCATTACCGGCCTGTGTACTTTGCTGTCATCACCAATATATTCTAATCCAAATCTTTCAGGCATTGAAAAATCTAACTGAATAGTACCTAATTGCCAGTCACGCCTTAAACTGTCCTTAACTACAAAGTCTATCTTCGGCCCGTAAAAAGCTCCGTCGCCTTGATTCACTTTGTATTTTACATTTGCTTTGTCCAAGGCAGTTGCCAAAGATTTTTCCGAACCATCCCATACTTCAATCGAACCGATATATTTTTCAGGCCTCGTTGACAAATAAACTTTCACATCATCAAAACCAAAAGTATTATAAACTTCGAATACTAATTTAATTAAAACAGTGATCTCTTCTTCTATCTGATCCGGAGTACAAAAAATATGAGCATCATCCTGAGTAAAACTTCTCACTCTGAATAATCCTGACAAGACACCTGAAAGCTCATGCCTGTGAACCAGACCGAATTCATATAATCTCAGCGGCAAGTCGCGATAAGACTTCATAGTAGTCCTGTAAACCAAAGTGCTTCCGGGGCAATTCATCGGTTTCACGGCAAAATCTCTTTCATCAATTTCAGTGAAATACATATTCTCTTTATAATTTTCATAATGTCCGGATTGCAGCCAAAGCTTTTGATTTAATATAATAGGAGTATTGATTTCTTCATAATCCAGCTCTGCAAGTTTTTCCCTCAGATAACTTTTGAGGTTGTTTAACAATATCATCCCGTTATTATGCCAGAAAGGAAATCCAGGTCCCTCTTCATGAAATGAAAATAATTCCAGCTCTTTTCCTATCTTCCTGTGATCGCGTTTCTTTGCTTCTTCAAGATTTTTTAAATACTCATCAAGTTCTTTTTGCTTTGGAAAAGAAATGCCGTAAATTCTCTGAAGCATCTGTCTTTTCTCATCGCCTCTCCAGTATGATCCGGATATAGATAAGAGCTTAACTGCTTTGACTTTTGAAGTTGAAGGTAAATGCGGCCCGCGGCACAGATCTGTAAACTCTCCTTGAGAATACAAGGAAACATTTTCTTCATCTTTGGCAATTGTTTCTAAGATCTCCACTTTATATGGATCGTTTCTTAAGGATTTAAAATACTCAATAGCGTCAACTCTTCTGATGTCCTTTCTGGATGGCTTTAGATCACGTTTTGAGATTTCAAGTATTTTACCTTCGATCTTCTTAAGATCATCTTCAGTGAATTTTTTTTCAGAATCTACATCATAGTAAAAACCGCTTTCTATCGGAGGTCCTACACCGAATCTTGCGCCGGGGAAAAGTTCTTCAATTGCCTGTGCCATCATATGGGAAGTAGTATGCCAGTAAACTTCCTTACCTTTTTCAGAATCAAACTTATGTAAAATTATATTCGAATCTTCATTCAGAGGGATGAAAAGATCTTTCATCTTTCCATTCACTTCCGAAACTAAAATTTCCTCAGCTAATTTTTTACTGATTGACGCAGCAATATCATAGGAAGTAATGCCTTTATCAAATTCTCTCACAGACTGATCCGGAAATGTTATTTTAATCTTATCACTCAAATTCGTTATTTGTTATTCGTATATTATAAATTGTATTTTCTTCTTCTTGATTTGAAATTTATAATTTGAAATTTATAATTGAAGAAAGTGGGCGGTAATGGATTCGAACCAATGACCTCTACGATGTCAACGTAGCGCTCTAACCAACTGAGCTAACCGCCCGCATTTTTGGAACTTGCAAAATACTCAATTCCTCAATTTTTTACAATGCATGTTTTGGTTTGTTCAAAGATTATAAATTTTATATAATTTTTAACTAAGTAATTAGTAAAAATTTATTAAGGCTTAATAGATATCTCAAAGTTTAACGAAATGATTGATTCACTGTAGAAAATTTTCGAAAGGAATAAAAGTGGAGGTAAATTATAATGGAATATGAAACATTTGTTTACTATGGAAAACCTGATTGTTTAACTCATTCAAATTTCAATTCAATTCTGTCTATGACTCTTTGGTCGTGAATTTAAATGTCAATTTGTTACTTTTAATTTTATTAACATTACTCCGCATCTGCAAGCCGATCCGCTCTGTCAGCAGTTTTTAGCTTATCGATTATTTCGTCAATATCACCTTCCATTACTTCATTAAGATTGTAAAGTGTAAGGCCGATCCTGTGATCTGTTAAACGGTTTTGAGGAAAGTTATAAGTTCTTATCTTATCGCTTCTGTCACCGGACTTTACCATTTGCTTCCGCTGAGTAGTTAATTCTTTATCTCGCTTTTCCAGTTCAAGATCATACAATCTGGACCGGAGCACTTTCATTGCTTTCATTTTATTTTTTATCTGTGAACGCTCATCCTGACATTGTACAACAGTGTTAGTCGGTAAATGTGTTATGCGAATTGCTGTCTCAACTTTATTTACATTCTGGCCACCGGCACCCCCGGACCTGAACACATCTATTTTCAGATCATTATCATTTATCTCTATATCAAAATCTTCAACCTCAGGAAATACTGCAACAGATGCCGCGGAAGTATGCACTCTCCCGTTAGCTTCAGTTTTTGGAACTCTCTGTACACGATGAACACCGCTCTCATATTTCAGATCACCGTAAATACTTTTACCGCTGATGTTTAATACAACTTCTTTTATACCACCGGGATTCGTTGCATCACTAAAAGCAATAGTCTCGACTTTCCATCTTTTTATTTCAAAATATCTTGTGTACATCCTGTAAAGTTCTGCTGCAAACAACGACGCTTCTTCTCCGCCTGTTCCTGCTCTGATCTCGAATATTGCATTCTTATCATCAACGGGATCTTTGGGTATAAGAAGTTCTTTGATATGTGCTTCAATTTCACTCAATTTATTTTCAAGCCGCTCCTGTTCTTCCTTTGCCATTTCTTTCATCTCAGTATCAATTGTCTCAAGCCATAGCTTTCTATTTTCCTCAAACTCAGATTTTGTTTTTAAGTAATTGTCATATGAATTTACAACGTCTTCAAGATCAGAATATTCTTTAGAAAGCTTTCTAAACTCATTTTGATCATTTGTAATATCCGGCGTTGCCAGCAGATCGGATATTTCATAATAACGGGATTTAACTTTTTCTAATTTTTCAAACATGATCTAATGTTGGTTGTTGGTTGTTGGTTGATAGTTGATTCCGATTCTCCATACACAATTGGCCATTATCAATTATCAATTAATAAATTTCCTTTTCCCGTAAAAAAATTTTAACATGATCTTTGCTAAGATAAGTCATGATCACTATTCCAAAAATAAGGCTGACAATATTGCCTGTAAGGATCGTTACTATTTGAAATATGGCTGCGGTTTGAATGGTGCCGAAGGTGCCTTTTTGATTCAGATGATTCAGCTTGCTATATGCAATGAAATCCATTATACAGCTTATGATATTAATTGCAGGCAGAAACACTAAAAGGCAGCCGGCTCCGCAGGTAGCGATGCCTCCCAGGATTGTCGAACCTCCCCATCCAAGGAAGCCAAGAATATTTATTATTCCTGATATCAGAAAAAATGTTTTTGCAGTTTGTAATTCCGTTGGGATGCTGTTCATACATTAATATTTAATTAGCCTTAGTACGCATGCATCACTAAAATTGTTTACTGAAATAAAAAAAGCAATCAACCTGTGAGGATGACTGCTTTTAAAATTTTAAAAAAAATCTACTTTACTAAGTTGAACTTTTCTCCGTATTGACCGACTACCGGTAAAACTTTTACTTCTCCATTTGATGCATTCATAATACCCATTATAAGAAGTATCAGCCATGGAATGTAAAGCACTAAACCTATACCACATGTAATTGTACCGATGATGCCGGCAGCTATATTCAAGATCAGAAGCACAAGTGACTGCTCGGTGTGGAACATTACGAATTTATTTTTTTTCATATCATCCATAAGAAGAGGAATAAAAAAAATCAAATATGAAATAATGGCCATTGTTTTTCCCGACTGAATTTCCTCGGGCGTTATATTTAAAGATCGTGAAGATTCTGGCATGTATATCTCCTTTCGGGTATTTTGTTATTTTAAAAGAAAGAGATGTTCAAAAATTTTATTTATCTGAATATTGCTTTGATACTGCCCCACGTGCTTCTTATTCCTGAAACTGTATGTGAAACCGTAATGTGATTGGTGTAAGTATAATTACCGCTTCCTTCAATACATTTTAATCTGTAATAATAGATTGAAGATGTTCTGCCAAAGTCAACCGAATTATCCTGATATGAATAATACGAATTATTACCTGTAGCATTTTTAAAATTTATGTAAATGAAGTTATCGGGAGTATCTGCACTTCTTTCCAATTCAAATCTGGAAGTACTTTCCTCATCACCCGTTTTCCATTCAACGAAAACACCGCTGGCGTTATCTCTTGCAGTGAAATATTGAAGTGTAACAGCACCGTACAATAAACCTGAACAAGTAAATAATATTAATAATACTTTAATTTGTAGTTTGAGGTTTTTCATTCTGACCAATATATAAGCATTTAGAAATAATATCAAGTATTTTAATCAAGTATCAAAATAAAAATTATTAATCGTTTGAAGTATACTCTTCAAACTTATCTTCACTCATTAATTATTTCTTAAATATATCTTAAATACATATTGGTTAAGATTTTCAGAATTTCATATTCTAATTCATTTCTTTATTTCATAAAGCTAATCTTATAAAAAGAACTGTCCTTTGTGAAATCACATCTCACATTAAAAATTATCCGTATAATTTTATATTAAAATTTACTATTTTTGTCACTCATCGGAAAAGCAATTAAATTTTTACATTTATTTGTCCATTTTCTTTTTAAATTGATGAATTACTATTTTAAAAATTAAATTACAAAATCAGGGAGTTAAATAATCTTAATGAAAAAAATCGGAATATTATTTGGACAGGAAAATACTTTTCCTCAGGCATTTGTTGAAAGAGTAAATGAAAAAAATGAAAGCGGAATTACGGCAGAGCTTGTGACCATTGATAAAGTTATACAAGCAGAGACCAGTGGATATGATGTTATTATTGACAGAATATCTCAGGACGTTCCTTTTTACAGGGGATTTTTAAAAAATGCTGCGATCACGGGCACGGCAGTAATTAACAATCCTTTTTGGTGGGCTGCTGATGATAAGTTTTTCAATAATGCACTTTCTACAAAAGTCGGTGTGCCTGTTCCTAAAACAGTTTTACTTCCTTCTAATCAGAATCCACCTGACACAACTCCAAATTCATTTAGAAATCTTTCATTTCCACTCGATTGGGAAGGAATGTTTAACTACACAGGATTTCCCGCTTACTTCAAACCTTTTTCCGGCGGCGGATGGAAGAGTGTTTATAAAGTTACTGATCCTGAAGATTTTTTTGCTAAATATAATGAAACTGAACAGCTTGTGATGATGCTTCAGGAAGAAATTACTTTTGATCTTTATTACAGATGTTACTGCATAGACCGCAAGGACGTTTTGATAATGCCTTATGAACCAAGAAATCCCCATCATTTAAGATATGTTTCTAATGCAGCGCCGGCTGAGCAAAAGCTTTTAGATACTGTCAAAGATTATGTGTTAAGGCTTAATAATGCTTTGGGATATGATTTTAATACAGTTGAATTTGCTGTCAGAGACGGTATTCCGATCGCAATCGATTTCTGTAACCCGGCACCGGATGCTGATGTGAATTCAGTCGGTCAGGAAAATTTTGACTGGGTTGTTGAAGCAGCAGCAAATATGGCAATCAGAAAAGCAAAGGAGCATAAGTCAGGAATGAATAATCTGACATGGGGTACATTTATAAAGACATCGGCTAACGACGAATCACTGACTAACGGAAGCCCTGAAAAAAAAAAGTCTAAATCCGGAAAATCAGATGTAAAGAAACGCAAAGTGAAAGAAGCTTAATTTATATATGAACGAAGAAAAATATACGCTTGGCATTGAAGAAGAATTTCAGATAATTGATCCGTTAACAAGAGAACTTCAGTCACATATTCAGACGATCTTTGACGAAGGAAAAGTTTTGCTGAAAGAAAACTTTAAGCCGGAAATGCATGCGTCCGTTATAGAGACCGGTACTAATATTTGTAAAAATATCCAGGAAGCGAGGAGAGAAGTTACAAATTTAAGAACTTCACTTGCAATGCTGTCTGATCAGCATGGTTTAAAAATTGCAGCAGCGGGTACGCATCCTTTTTCTCACTGGAAAGATCAGGCAATAACAGATCATCCAAGGTATGTTGAGATTGTCAATGAAATGCAGGAAGCCGCGAGAGCAAATCTTATATTCGGTATGCACGTCCATGTTGGTATTGCAAACCGTGAAATTGGTATTCATATTATGAATGCCGCGAGATATTTTCTTCCTCATATTTTTGCACTTTCAACAAACTCGCCATTCTGGCTTGGTAGAAATACAGGATTCAAATCTTACATGGTCAAGGTTTTTGATAAATTTCCCAGGACAGGTATTCCTGATTATTTTAACAGCCTTTCCGACTACGATAATTATATTAAACTTCTCATAAAAACAAATTGTATAGATAATGCGAAAAAAATATGGTGGGATGTAAGAGCCCATCCTTTTTTTAATACTATTGAGTTCAGGATCTGCGACGTACAATTAAGAGTTGATGAAACCATTGCAATTGCAGCACTTATCCAGGCCGTAGTTGTAAAGCTTCATAAGCTCATCCAGCAAAATCTTGGATTCAGAATTTATGAAAGAGCTCTGATGATGGAAAATAAATGGAGAGCGGCAAGATATGGTATAAGCGGGAAACTCATAGATTTTGGCAAACAGATCGAAGTTCCATTTATAGATCTTGCAGGAGAACTTCTTGAATTCATTGATGATGTTGTAGATGAACTCGGCAGCCGCGAGGAAATTAATTATATTTTCAAAATGATGGAAAATGGTACAGGAGCGGACAGACAATTAAAAGTCTTTAATGACTCAAATGAAGATTTCAATGTATTAGTTGATTACATCATAGAAGAAACTTACACCGGGCTGCCTTATACACCGATCGTCAGAAATGCTGCCCCACAAATTAAAACCAAAAAAAAACCCAACACTATTAAAAATACTACCAAATGAAAAATTCTTTTACTGCTGATATAGATCTGGACAAAGACCTGGTTGAAGGTGCTTACAATGCGATCAATGTTTGCCTTCGCCTGAAACCTGAAGAAAGAATAACAATTATTACCGACAATGAAACTATAGATATTGCAAACTCACTCGTAAATGAAATTATTAAAGTAGGATCAGCTTACAGCGTATTCGTAATAGAAGATTACACTTCCCGGCCAACACAGGATATGCCTCAGCAAATACTTGATGACATGGCAAAATCACAGGTTACAGTTTTTTGT
This sequence comes from Ignavibacteria bacterium, assembly GCA_039925865.1. Classification (GTDB taxonomy): domain Bacteria; phylum Bacteroidota; class Ignavibacteria; order Tepidaquicellales; family Tepidaquicellaceae; genus JBDSYA01. Next base: position 798 of record JBDSYA010000126.1, on the reverse strand, counting down.
GCACAGGCACAGATGGGTGAGTTAAGAGCGAGAATTCAAATGACATCAGTTGTAAATGAGCATAAGATCCGGCATGGACATATGGTGAATATCAATAAGCAAATTATGATGGAAGGTATGCGTGCAAATTTTTTGGAAGTGGATAAGCTTAGTGAGAAGCTGATCCAAAAAGCAAGAAAGGCAAAATTCATCAAATGTAAATCAAAAGGCGGCACCGATATTGTTGCAGAATTTTCTCCCAACCTTAAATGGCTTAAGACCAGCGGACTTATTTCTGTCGATAAATGGGGCAATCTTCCCGGAGGTGAAATTTTCACTTCTCCTTTAAATGTTAACGGCTTGTTTGTAGTGGATGGAGTTGTCGGTGATTATCTTTGTCAAAAATACGGTGATATGAAAGATACTCCCCTTAACATTCAAATTGTAAACTCCAGGATAAAGGAAATGAGCTGTGTAAATACTGCGCTTCTTGAAGAATTTACAGCTTACACAATGACCGATGAAAACAGTAATCGCGTGGGTGAATTTGCAATAGGAACAAATATTGCTCTGAAAAAAGTGATCGGACATATTTTGCAGGACGAAAAACTTCCGTCAATACACATGGCATTCGGCCATCCATATGCAGAGCATACCCGGGCAAACTGGATCTCTACAACACATATTGATTGTGTTGGAATTGATTTTGATATTTGGCTTGATGATGAGAAAGTCATGGAAAATGGGAAATTTCTGATTTAGCTATTTTTAGTGAGTTTAGTAAAGAGAGTTTGTAAAGTTTATAAGGTTCGTAAAGTT
>JBDSYA010000125.1:0-16490 GCA_039925865.1 Ignavibacteria bacterium | reverse complement strand
ATTCACTTTATACTTTGATCAAGCGTCCGAAAAATAAATCTAAAAAATTTGATAATCTGTTTTTTGCAGGCGGTAATACCCATCCGGGAGGCGGTGTGCCGCTGTGTTTTCTTTCAGGAAAAATTGTGTCCGGACTTATCGGATAAGCTGACCGCGTAAAACAGTAAGTTTAAAATAAGTATTCTCCCGATAATTAATTACGGGCTTAACATTTAACAGGATAATACAAGTATGAAAAAATTATTGATAGTCGATGACGAGCAAAGTATTATTGACAGTATCTCTATGGTGCTGGACAATGAGAACTACGATATCCAGGGATGTCTCAACGGATCTCAGGCTATCAAAAAAGTTAAAAGTACCGAATATGATCTGATACTGCTTGACATCAAAATGCCTAAGATGGATGGTATCGAAGTACTTGACAAGATCATGGAGATCAATAAAAGTAATGTAGTGATTATGATTTCGGGACACGGAACCATTGAAACAGCAGTTGAAGCAACCAAAAAAGGTGCATACAATTTTTTGCAAAAGCCTTTGCCGGATCTGCATGAATTAAAACTTACAATTAAAAATGCAATAGAATATAAAAAATCACGCGATGAATTAAGAAGAGTTAAAAAGGAATTTATTGAATCAAATAAAATAATCGGAAAAAGCGATAAAATAAAAAACATTCTTGAGCTTATAAAGAAATTCGCCCGGTTGAATTCTAATGTACTTATTACAGGAGAGAGCGGTACCGGTAAAGAACTTGTGGCAAGGCAGATCCATCTTGATTCTGACCGTGCTGACATGCCATTTATTGAGATCAACAGCGCAAATCTCACGGAAGAAACTACGGATACCGAATTATTCGGGATGATGGATAATGATAGTTTTATCAGGGGAAAATTTGAACAGGCTGAGGGAGGAACAATTTTTCTGGATGAAGTTTCAAATCTTTCCACAGAAATTCAGTCTAAACTTTTAAATGTTATTGAAACTAATAAGATCACAAGGTTGGGCAGTAATGTAATGATCCATTTAAATGTAAGATTCATCTTTGCAACTAATAAAGACCTGAGGGATGAAGTTGAAGATAAAAGATTAAGAGAAGATTTTTACCATCGCATTAATGTATTGCAGATAAACCTGCCGCCATTAAGGGAAAGACCTGAAGACATTATTGAGCTTACAGATTATTTTGCCGAAAAATTGAGGATTGAAAATAACATCCCCAGGAAAATTATCAGTGATAAAGCAAAAAACCAGCTTCTTGCTTTTCGGTGGCCGGGTAATGTCAGGGAATTAAAAAATATGATTGAAAGACTGATCATCACAATTGACAAAGATACAATAGATCACGAGGATATTCAGCTGCCATCCACAAAAGAACTTAAAGAATTCAGCGAACTCTTTAATAAAAATATGGCACTGAATGATTTTCAAAATGAATCCGAGAAAATTTTTGTTTTGAAAATGCTGAATGATTACAAATATAATATCTCTCAAACTGCTGAAGCTCTTAAAATCCAAAGAAGCCATTTGTACAACCTTATGAATAAATACAGTATCCCAAAACTTGGTAAAGGAAAATGATCACTTCAGATTTTTCTGTCTGAAGATTTCATACAAAAAAACTCCGGCAGAGACCGAAGCATTCAATGAACCAATCTTGCCTGACATAGGAATTCTTAAGAGTATATCGCACTGATTTTTTAAATTATTTCTCATTCCCGCACCTTCACTGCCGATTATCAATGCAAGAGGTATTTTCAGATCTGATTCAAAAATAGATTTACTGTTTTGCATATCTGTACCTGCGATCCAGTAATTATTTTTCTTTAAAAAAAGAATTGTGTTGGTAAGATTAGTTTCCTTTGCGATGCTTATATAATTAACCGCGCCTGAAGAAGTCTTTAACACAGTATGGTTGACTTCAGCTGAATTATGCCTGGGGATAACTATCCCGTCTGCACCAAGACAAACTGCCGAACGAATAATAGCTCCGAGATTGTGCGGATCCGTGATCTGATCAAGTATGACTACAACCGGATTTACAATTTTTTTATTTTCTTCAACAATTTCACGAAGAGTTTTGTATTCATAATCTTTTATAAACCCGATTACTCCCTGATCAACTCCTTCATCTTTGCTTTTATTGTCAAAGAATTGTTTGAAATCAAAGTAGTTAAGATAAACAACGTTTATTTTATTTTCTTCCGCGATAGTAACAATACTTTTCAGCTTATTGTCAGGCTTGACTTTTTTTAATAAAATAATTTTATTAAAATCCTGCGGATTTGATTTAAGAGTTTCAAGAACAGGATTTTTACCGATGACCAACATTAAATTGTAAATTTATTATGTTTTTATAAATGAGTATTATGAATATAAATATTCTAATTTCCAATTTATCATCAAAAACCAGGTATAATATTTGAATGAAAGATTAATAAATGTCTATAACAGCAATTCAGAAAAGTTTAAATTTCCGGAGTTAAAAAAAAAGACGTTATATATTATATCCACTCCGATCGGTAATATAGAAGACATTTCTTTTCGTGCAATAAATGTTTTAAAGAATGTCGACATGATCGCTTGCGAAGATACGCGGAACACAAATTTTTTACTGCAGCAGTATGGCATTAAAAACAGAACTTTCAGTTATTATTCACATGTCGAATCACTCAAGCTGGATTACATACTAAGTGAATTATTAAACGAAAGGTCCGTCGCACTTGTATCTGATGCCGGAACGCCCTGTATTTCAGATCCCGGGGGGTTATTAGTCTCGGAATGTATAGAAAAAGAAATTGAAATAATATCAATACCCGGAAGCAGCGCACTGATCCAATCACTGGTCTTGTCCGGTTTTTCAACAAAGAAATTTTATTTTCAGGGATTTTTGCCTCAGAAAAAAGGACGACAAACATTACTCAATGATTTGAAGAATATAAAAATGCCAATAGTAATTTATGAATCCCCTTTCAGAATCTTCAAAACTTTGAAGGAAGTTTACGATGTATTTGGCAATAAGAATATTTCCGTTTCAAGAGAGCTTACAAAAAAGTTTGAGCAAACAATAAGAGGAAAAATCAAATCAATTTTAAGCCAAACAATTAAAATAAAAGGCGAATTTGTAATTATAATTAACAACAATTAACAGAGATGGAGATTTTGAAAGATGTAAGAGTAAGATTTGCGCCTTCACCAACAGGCTTCGTGCATATTGGTTCATTGCGAACTGCGCTTTTCAATTACTTTTTTGCAAAGCATAATAATGGAAAAAATATTTTAAGGATCGAAGATACTGATCAGACCCGTAAAGTTGATGGAGCAGTGGAAAATCTTATCAGAGTTATGAGTTCACTGGGAATTGAATTTGATGAAGGGCCTGTTCAGGCCGGAGATCACGGACCATATTACCAGTCAGAACGGCTTAGCATTTATAGAAAATACAGTGACGGTCTTGTATCGATCGGCGCGGCATATTATGCATTCGAAACTCCTGAAGAACTTGATGAAATGAGAAAATTACAACAGCTTGAGGGAAAGCAAACAATGTATGACCGTCGTGCAAGGGATCTCAGAGAAGAAGATATTCAGAAAAATTTAGAAAAAGGAATTCCTCACGTTATCAGGCTGAAAGTTCCTCTTGATGAAGAGATTAGATTTGATGATATGATCAAAGGTACAATCAAAATAGACTCAAATATTATTGATGATCAGATACTTATAAAGTCAGACGGTTTTCCAACCTATCATCTTGCAAATGTTGTAGATGATCACTTAATGGAAATTACTCATATTATCAGGGGTGAAGAGTGGGTGACATCAGTGCCAAAGCATATAATTATTTACAGGGCACTTGGCTGGAAAATTCCGGAGATGGCTCACGTTCCTTTAATTCTTAACCGTGACAAATCAAAGCTCAGCAAGAGACAGGGCGATGTTGCCGTTGAGGATTATTTGAAAAAAGGTTATCTGAAAGAGTCTATAATAAATTTTATAGCTTTACTCGGATGGAATCCGGGCGAAGGAGAGGAACAGGAGTTTTTTGCAATTGAAGATCTGATAAAAAAGTTCACTCTCAAAAAGGTACAGTCTTCGGGAGCAGTTTTCAATGTTGACAAACTTAACTGGATGAACAATGAATATATCAAGAATTATGATGTTGATAAACTTACCGAACTTTCACTTCCCTATTTTGCGGAAGCAGGATTTGATATCTCTGACAGAGGACTTTTAAAAAAAATATTAACAGCTATAAGAGTTTACTTAAATAAGCTGAGCGATATTTCAGAATACTTGAAAATTTTTTCACAGGAAGATGTGGAGATTGAAAATGAGAAACTTATAGAAATTCTGAATTCAGACTCGACCAAAAAAGTTTTATCATTACTATCCCGGAAGATTAAGAAACTGGATGTAGTTAATTCAGACAATTATAAAACTGCTATTGAAGAAGTTAAGAATGAAACCGGTGCCAAAGGAAAATTACTTTTCAAGCCCGTAAGAATTGCAATTACTGGAAGTGAGAATGGACCCGAACTTCCGGCTGTGGCTGAAATACTGGGAAAGGAGAAGATATTACATTTTCTGAAAAAATGGATTGTCGAAGATCCGCCGGAAGATAGCCCACCGGCGGTTTGAACCTATCTGATTTTCTTTTTATGTCTGTTCTTTCTCAGTCTTTTCTTACGTTTGTGAGTAGACATTTTAGCTCTTTTTCTTTTTTTACCGCAGGGCATTTAATTTGAATCCTTTCTGATTTAAATGAATATTTAATTTATATTATTTTTTCTTTGTAAGATCTTCCTGTACAACTTTCTTGAACTCTTTTGATACTTTAAACATTGGTATAAATCTTTTACCAAGCGAAATTTTCTCACCTGTCTTTGGATTTCTTGCAACACGAGGATGCTTTATGTTATTCTTAAAAGTCCCGAATCCTCTGATCTCAACTGTTTCGTTTCTCTTAAGTGTGTCTATTATACAGCTTATAAAGCCTTCGACTACTATTTCAGTTTCTTTTTTGCTTAATCCTGTTGCATCTGAAATCGTTGCTGCTATCTGAGCCCTAGTCATACCAATTCTTTAATTAATAAAATTAATGTACGAATTTATACTGTAAAACCGGCTGTTCAAGAAACTCGTTTTGTAATTCTTCCTTGATGGAATTTAATTCATTATTAGAAAATGTATCAAGAATTCTTTCAATTAAAGTATATCTTTCTTTTTCTTTTATAATTGTCGGCTCCCCATCTATACCTGACATCCGTGCAGCTATAATTACAGCGTCTTCAAGTGTGCCCAAAGAATCTATCAGGCCTATTTCTTTTGCCTGCCTTCCTGTAAACACACGCCCGTTAGCATACTCTCTGAGTTTTTCTTTGTCCATCTTTCTTGAAACAGAAACTACATCAAGAAACTGATCATACGAATCATCAACAATATCCTGAAAATATTCCCGGTCTTTTTCATTTAATTCCCTGAAAGGATTTCCTGCATCTTTTAGTTCACCGCTTTTAATTATAGATTGACTTATCCCGACCTTCTCTGCAAGTCCCTGAAAATTCATCAAATTAATAATTACTCCAATGCTTCCGACTAATGAACCAGGGTCTGCTACAATTATACTTCCACCGCATGCAGCATAATATCCGCCGCTTGCACCCAAAGAACTAATCGAAACAATAACTGGTTTTCCGCCATCCCTCACACGTCTTACAGCTTCATAAATTTCCTGCGATGCTGCAACACCTCCTCCGGGAGTATTTACCCTTAGAATAATAGCTTTAACGGATTTGTCTTCCTGATATTTTTTAAACTGCCTGACAATGGATTCAGATGAAATTATTGTGTAGTCAAGATTAACAAGAGCGATCTTTCCTTTACCGCTACCACCTTCACTTTCCTGATAATAACGATCAGAAGTAGAAACAATTTTTGCAAAGAATATCAAACTTATACCCGTAAAAATTAATCCTATAAATATTAATGAAATAAATATTCCCCAAAACCATCGAGACGAATTAGATTTTCTTACCAGTTGATTTGTTTCGTTCATCTAAGTTAATTTTTCAAAGACTCTTTTTTCTTCAATGCATCCTGTGCCTTATCTGTCATGCCCAGATTTGCATAAACTGAAACCAGTAGATCCCATACCAGAGGTTCAAGATCTTTTTTAGTTAAACTCATTGAGAGCGGCTCCAGATATACCAATGCTTCACTGAATTTACCTTTGTAATCACTTTGATCATCTTTCGCCCTCATATTTTCTCCTAATTTTGCAAGCCCTAAAGCTACATTATAAGCAGACGTTTCATAATATGCATTATCCTTAGGTAATGAGTTCAGGCTTAAAACTTTTTTGAAAGTTTCCGTTGCGGAGGTATAATTATTTGTCTGCATCATTCCAAGTCCGGATTCAAATAGAATTCTTGCAACTCTTTCTGCTGCCTCTTTAGAATTTGACTTTGAAGCAATATTATTTAAAATTTCAAGCGCTTTATCATTTTGTCCAAGTGCAAGATAAGTTTCACCCATTGCACTGAATGATTTTAAGCTGTCAGGAAATATAGCCGTAGAAGCCTGAAAAGATTTTAAGGCATTTTGATAATATAACTTTGAGTTTTCTTTATCTTTTTTATTTTCTGCATCAATGCCGGCCTGAAATTCTTTAGCTCCCGTGTTAAATTTTTCAACCCAGTATCTTCTAATTGCGTCATTAAAATTATTGGAGACAGTTAAACTTTTCTTGAATGACCTTTGTGCATCTTCAAATTTTCCAAGTTCTATTTGTGAGTAACCGAGCATATACCATCCTTCATCATCATTTTGATCAACAGCAAGACCCTTTTTCAATTCAATTTCAGCTTTTTGAAAATCCTGTTGTTGGAATGCAAGCTTTCCGGTTGTTGATTCCGCCGACGCGCAACCCATATAATATATTGAAGATGAAACTATTACCAAAGAAATCATTAATAAATTAATTCTTTTATACAAATTCATTTTATAATACTTTAAATTATTTGGTTTATTTAATTGGGATAAATATACGCATAATATGACATTTATTCAATTTAACAAAAACGAACTTTAAGCTTTTTCGGTTTATTTCAAAAATAAATCCATATAAATATATTTTACATAAAATTTAATTTAAAAATAAATTTAATGTATTTATTAATTGATAGTATGTTAATCAACAATTTACTGCAATTGCGTTTAACCTCTGGGATGAAATGTCTTATGAACTTCGATAAGATAATCCTTGTCAATGTGAGTATAGATCTGGGTTGTGGAGATATCAGAATGTCCGAGCATTTCCTGTATAATTCGAATGTCCGCGCCACCCTGTAAAAGATGAGTTGCAAAAGAATGTCTCAAAGTATGCGGATGTATTTCTTTTTTAAATCCTGATTCATTGCAGTATTTTTTGATAATGTTTAGGATCCCCATTCGAGATAACTTTGCTCCGCGAAAGTTTAAGAAAAGATAATTAAAGGACTTTTGATTTTTAAGCAGGCTCCTGCTTTCTTTAATATATTTTGTTATAAACTTTAAAGCTGTATTCCCAATTGGTACAATCCTTTCCTTGGAGCCTTTTCCAAAAACCCTTAAAAATCCTTCATCAAAAAACACATTTGAAATTTCAAGATTCAAAGTCTCGCTGACACGCAATCCGCTTGCATACATTGCTTCCATCAGGGCTTTATCTCTTAAGCCAAGTTTGTCATTTATATCAGGCTTTGAAAGCAAGAGATCAGTTTCATCTATCGATAACACTTCCGGCAGCAACCTTGAAACCCGCGGAGTGTCTATGTTTTGAAGCGGATTTAAATGAACAATCTTTTCAGATTCGAGATATTTAAAAAAAGATTTCAAAGAAGAAATATATCTGGATACGGATTTACCTGAAAATTTTGAGTCATGTTTGTTCCCGGAATTTTTTAAATACACAAGAAAATCTGTAACGGTATTTTCAGTCACTGACATAAAACCGGAGATCATTTTTACATCTTCAACAAATTTAAAAAATTTTTTCAGATCGAGTGAATAAGATGAAATTGTGTTTTCTGAAAGCGACCTTTCAGTTCTCAAATAATTTACAAAAAGCTTTTTATGAAGCTCAAATTCTTCGGACATGATTTTCTCTTATGCAGATTTACCTTTTGCATCTGACACGAGCTCAAGCTCCGGGCTGTCAGGATATTTTATCCTATGATGATGAATTCCCAGAAGGATCTTTAAAAAACTTTCTTTTATTTTAGTAAGGTCTTTAAGTGTAAGATCGCATTCATCAAGTTCACCTTCCATAAACCTGGCTCTTATAACATCGCGGATCTTATTTTCAAGTTTTTGCGGTGAAGGATCCTCAATTGAACGCGTGCTTGCTTCGATCGCATCGGCAAGCATTACTATACCTGTTTCTTTAGTCTGTGGCTTAGGTCCCGCATATCTGTAACTATAGTCTGCTACTTCTTCTTTAGATGAATTTTTCGCTTTATCGTAGAAAAATGAAACGAGAGTAGTACCGTGATGCTGTGGAATAAAATCAATTATAACTTCGGGCAGATTGTGTTTTTTTGCAAATTCAATTCCGTCTTTGACATGTGAGATAATAATTTTTGTACTCATGCTTGGATTCAGATCATTATGCTTATTATTCTGATCAAGTTGATTTTCGATAAAGTATTGTGGCTTCGCCAATTTTCCTATATCGTGATAGTAGCATCCAACCCTTGCGCGGATCTGATTTGCACCAATTGATTCAGCAGCGGCTTCCGATAAATTTCCCATGATAATGCTGTGATGAAATGTTCCCGGAGCTTTAGAAGACAATTCTTTTAAAAGCGGATGATTAAAATCCGAAAGTTCAAGCAGTGTCAGATCAGTAGCAACCCTGAAAACTCTTTCATAAAATATAAGCAGACCGTATGCGATGATCGGTGACATGATAGCATTGACACCGCCAAACAAAAGTTTCATCCAGATTTTCTGACTGTCTTCAATGCGAACAAGATTTATTGCAAGTATAGAGAAAGTATATCCAATAAGTATGAAAAAGAATGATCGGAATATTTGAGTACGGTTTTTTATGTCTCTTTCACTAAAAATTGCAAGTACTGATCCGCAAAAAGCAACAAGGCAAATTGCATAATCCCCTCCCCTGATCGACGCAACAAAAAAACATATGACTGTTACAGTATAGAATGAGAGTCTCGAATCAAAAATTATTGTCAACAAAATTGAAGCAACAGGAACAAAAATAAGCAGTTCAACAGGTATATTTATTTCAAGCTGCAGGCTCAGGTATGCAAAAAACCCGACCAGAATTATTAATGAAGAAATTATAATTAATTTTAAATTATCCCTGTAAACAAGAGGCCTGACATAATAAAGAAAAAATGCGAGAACCATTAGCAAAATCAGAATTGTAAATAATTTACCCACCTCCTGCAAAAGCACATCCTGCAAGCCAATCCTTTCAAGCCGGATCTTCTTGTATGAATCAAGTTTCATTTTTGTAAATCTGTTGATCGGGTCATGCTTGCTGATGATTCTTTCATTCTCTTTGACAATGCCGATCGTACGGGGTATCTGTTCGATTCGGTTTTCAATTTCAAGATTGGTCAGATCGTTATTATAATAAAGATTTTCAGTAATAAAATTTGCTGCGATCTTTTCGGCCGATGAAATAAGAAGTGAATCATTTAAAGACCGGATTAACTTTTGTCTGATCGAATTATTAATATCATTACCGTCACTGACTTTGTCTACATCAATAACGTCCTGTAGTTTTTGGTTTTCTTTATTGATGGAGATCTTTTTTGAGAGAATTTTACTTTTATCATAATCTATATAATCATTTCGCGATTCTTCAAAAATTATCCCGGAGACTGTTTCCATAAATTCATTAAGTGAAATATTAATCCCGTTACCTTCACTATTTTTGTAAATTAAATATAGTCTTTCCCATTCCGGATAGGAAAGCATAATACGCGATTGCTCTTTATAAGAATCAAGGATCTCCGAATTAATAAATCCTTCGTTATTCTTTTCCAGATTTTCAGCTTTGAGCATGATATTGTTCAGCTGTGAATAATAAAGGTCAATGCTGTCTTTGAGAAAGGGATTTTTATTTTTCATATCAAAGACAAGAGCGATATTTTTAATCACATCTCTTTTCTCCTGTTCATATTCTTTCTCATCTTTATAAACGGGAAAGGAAAACGGCGCGATCAGGTCTTCAGTTGACCAAATTGATCCGACCTCAAAATTTGTCTCAATACTTTTATAGCTGGGAAACATCAGGAAAAGAATAATTATTGTAGTAAATGCAATTAAGATCTTTATCCAGTTGCTGGTTTTAAAGTTGAGATCTTTAATTTTATTTGAAAACTCTTTTATATGTTTACTAAAGCTTTCCCTCATTAATGATTAATTCTTTATACAAAATAAAAAAGAGCAGCCCTAATTGAAACTACTCTTTTTTAGATTACGATTTAAGATTACGATATTTTTAAAGATCCGGATATTGAAAAAATTCAGATTAATTTCAAAAAAAGTATTTTTCTAAATTTCATACATTGTTGTATAAGTTACTTTTTTGTCTTTAATAAACTCTTTAAACAATCGCTGTGTGAGCTCTACTGCTTCCTCACTTTGGTTATCTTCGATCTCATCAAATTGTTCCTCACCTTCACAAATAAATATTTCCGTAAAATTATTGGAATTTTTTTTATTCTCATAAACTGAATAATCGCTGCCGGATGTTTCTCTTATGTTTCTTTTAAGATCATCAATAGTCTGCAGATAATCATCTCTTTTTTCCGGATGTATGTTGTAATTTATTTCGAAAATTATTTTTGCCATATTGGAGTTTAGATTCAGTAATCTGCAAATATAAAAACACCATTACCTAAAAAAAAGATAAAGTTTAATCTTTTTAAGTTTTTTAGAATTTTTCAGATGGAACATCTTGAATTTTGTTTCAGTTAGGATGTATGATTTTATCATTTAACTTACCTTATGAAATATATTTTATCACTTTTAATTTTTGCTTCTTCTTTACTTACAATTAATATTAATTTTGCTGCCGCCCACTCTTCATCAGAAGAAAAAATAATTTTCGACGGGCTGACTGATATTTACAATCTGCGGTTCAACGATGCGGAAATAAAATTCAAAAATTTACAGCGGCAGGATCCCAATGGTCTTGAAGGCTATTTTTACGAGTCCCTGCTATATTTTTATAAATCTCTTCCGTCAAGAGACGAGGTAATGTTTGAAAAATATTTGCAACTTTCCGATATTTTAATTGTAAGAGCCGAAAACATTCTTGATAAAAACGAAAATGATTTCGATGCTCTCTACTATAAAGGTCTTTCGCACAGCTACCGGTCTCTGCTCATGCTTAGTCTGAATAAAAGTCTTTTGAAAGCAGCTTCAAACGGTAATGACGGCTACCGGATCCTCTCAATGCTCATTGAAAAAAAGCCGGATTATTATGATGCTTACATGGGTCTTGGACTTTATAAGATAGCCATCGGATTTGTGCCTGAAAAATTTCAATGGCTTCTCACTCTGATTGGATTTAACGGCAACATTCAGGAAGGAGTCCGCTTACTTGAGACCTCTCTGGCAAACGGTAAATATACAAAGGTGGAATCTAAAGCTTTCCTTTCAATTTTTTCAATAAAAGAAAGAGAGGACGATGACAGGCGTGCATTAAATTTTTCACGGGAATTGACAGAAGAGTTTCCTTCAAGTTCTGTGTTCAGACTTTTTTATTCAAGCTTATTGCTTCAGAACGGTCTTACCGAAGATGCTATAAAAGTTTCTAATGAAGCCCTTGGGATAAATAAAAATTCCTTTCAGGATGAAGTTAAAAAAACTGCAAATGCAATTCTTGGAACTGCTTATTTCAGACAAAATGATTTTCCAAAAGCTTCGGAATATCTAGATGAATATATGAAGTATGTTATCCGCGAGGACAGGTATAATGTATATTTATTTACACTTGGTGTTTCTCAGGAGCTTAGCGGAAACCGGACTTTAGCTGTCAGCAAATATAAATCCGTGAGGGATAATTTTATAAATGAGCGTGATGGCGAGCTGGATAAGTTTTTTTACAGGTATGCACAGGATAAAATTAAAAAACCGTTAAGGACTTTGGATGCACAGTTCATTGAAGCAATGAATATGAGAGAATCAAATTTATTGGACGAAGCATTAAAGACTTATAATAGCATCGCTAGTGATCTGAAAGAAGCAACCGATGACGACATGATCCGCTTATACTTTAATCTGGGTGTTACTTATGCTTATAAAAAAGATGATGTCAAAGCAGCTGAATGTTTTAATAAATGTCTGAAGTTTGATCCAAAGTCCGAGATCTGGCTGTTGCCTCATTCATATTTTGAACTGGGAAAAATATATGACAGACAGGGCAATAAAAATCTTTCAGATCAAATGTTTGACAAGATCTTCGATTTTGATGATTTTGACTTTGAATCTTTTCTTGAGATGAGGCTTGCAAATTACAGGAATAAATAAGCGGACTAGATTGATCTTTTTTAAAACTCTGGAACATAATCCTATAATTCTATTTGACATGAAGATCTGCATTAATTTGAACGGAAAGTAATTTATAAAGGAAATGCAGTTGTTAAAGAATTGAACACGAGTGGTTTTGGGAATGTGAAAAAGAATTAACTAATACAGAAAAAGGGTTTTAGGAAAGCAAAGAATTCATAAGCGTTCTTTGCTTTTTTATTTTTATGAAAATCAACATTGTTTTTTAAGTTACCTGATAAAATCTATTTGATTGCATTAAAGAGCTGATTAGATTATTTTCGGATGAGTAAAATTAAAAAATTAATCGAAAAATTACTTTCAGGAAAATCGGATAATAATTTTGATTTTGATGATCTAAGAATGATAATTTTGTATTTTGGATTTGGTGAAGAAATAAAAAGTAGTCACCATATTTATAGAATTAAAGGGCACAATGCTTTCTTAAATATTCAACCATTGGCCGGAAATAAATCAAAACCCTATCAAGTTAAACAAGTGAGGAAAACTATAACTAGATATTTTATCAAATAAATTTAGATGATGAAAATTAAATATGAAATAAGGATATATTGGAGTAATGAAGATAACTCATACATTGCAGAAATTCCAGAATTAGAAGCCTGTATTGCAGATGGAAAAACCCCGGAAAAAGCTTTAGAAATGTTAGAAGAAGTGTACGAAATATGGATGTCCTCCGCTAAGAAACATAAAGCTTTAATCCCTAAACCTAATGAGATAAAGAGAAAGTTGGAAGTTGCGTGATAATTATTCGAAAAGCCGGTGCAAAACCGGTTGGCTGTCAAAAATTGTAAATCAGTTTTGAAAAATCCCGAATCCAAACTGAAGTTTGCGCACACTAAATTGAGATCAAATAAGTAGCAAACGATTTCAATTGTCGTTTGAGGAGAACAACTCCAACACGGCGAGAAATACATCACCAATAAAATTTTACTTTTACATTTAATCCCAACTCTATTTTAATTAAATTCAAATAATTAAAATATTGAATGGCAGATAGAGAATATGAAATAAGAACAGGACCAAACAAACTCATAAATGAAAAATCCCCTTATCTTTTACAACACGCACAAAATCCCGTAGATTGGAATCCCTGGAATGAAGATACTTTTAAATTAGCGAAAAAAGAAAACAAGCCTATCTTTCTTTCGATTGGATATTCGACATGCTATTGGTGTCATGTAATGGAGCGCGAAGTTTTTGAAAATGAAGAAATTGCAGAATTAATGAACAAGTTTTTCATTAATATTAAAGTTGACCGTGAGGAAAGACCGGATGTTGACAGAGTTTATATGACAGCACTTCAATCAATGACCGGCTCGGGCGGATGGCCGATGAGCATGTTTTTAACTCCCGATCTCAAGCCTTTTTACGGAGCAACTTATATTCCTCCTAAAGCTAAATACGGACGGGCAGGATTTGAAGATGTCATAACTCAGATCCATGAAATATGGACAGGTAAAGAAAATGATGTGAGAGACAGCGGCGATAAAATTGTTTCACGTCTTCAGGAGCTTGTTGAAAGCAAAAGAAATCATGATTCAATTAACGAGTTTGATAAAGAGATCTTTGAAAATGCTTTTACTAATATTCTTAAAATTTACGATGGAGAATATGGTGGTTTTGGACAAGGAAATAAATTTCCAAGGCCTGTAGTTTATAATTTTTTACTGGATCACTATTATCACACAAAAGATTTTGATGCACTTGACATAGTTACATTCACCCTTAAAAAAATGTATGAAGGCGGAATGTATGATCATTTGTCGGGCGGGTTTCACAGGTATTCGGTGGATAACATCTGGAGAGTTCCGCACTTTGAAAAAATGCTTTATGACCAGGCACAACTCATCGTTACCTATGTTAATACATATCTTGTTACAAAAAATAAATTTTATTTATTTGTTGCTGAAGACACTGCAGCTTATGTACTGGAAAATCTTAAGAGTGCTGAAGGCGGATTTTATTCAGCTGAAGATGCAGAAAGTGCACTGGATCTCAATAAGCCAAAAGTAAAAGAAGAAGGAGCGTTTTATTTATGGGAGAAACATGAGATTGAAAAGTTAATGAATGAAGAAGAAGCGAAGATTTTTGCTTTTTTTTACGGATTTGAAAATCTCGGAAACACTTTAAATGATCCTCACGAAGTTTTTGGAAAGAAGAATGTACTTTTTGTGGCAAATGATATTTATGTAACAGCGAAGAAATTTGAAAAGTCACCTGAAGAAATTGCGGAAATCATCGATGAATGCCGGGCAAAACTTTTAAATGAAAGGAATAAAAGGCCAAGACCACATCTTGATGATAAAATACTAACATCATGGAACGGACTTATGATCTCTGCGCTTGCGAAGATATACCAGGCAACTCAAAATAAGAAATATATTGATCATGCCAAAGTAGCAGCTGAATTTATATTTAAGAAATTGTATAGAAAAGATGATCAGATCCTCCTGCACAGATTCAGAGATGATGATGCAAGATTTTCCGGTACTTTAGAAGACTATTCATATTTTATCGCATCACTTTTAGATTTGTATGAATCTACATTCGAAACAGATTATCTTCAGAAGGCAATTGATTTGAATGTCATTACAATGGAAAAATTTTATGATAATACTAAATCCGGATTTTTTGACGTGACAGATACTGAAGATATTATCTTAAGGACAAAAGATTCATATGACGGGGCTGAACCTTCGGGAAATTCAATCCAGATAATGAATTTAATAAGGCTGGGATTTATGACTGATGATAAGATTTTGTTAGACAAAGCTCTGTCAAGCTTAAAATTATTTTATACAGATCTGAACCGTCTTCCATTTTCAAGCCCTCAAATGCTATGTGCCCTGAGTTTTTACATGCATTCTCCAAAAGAAATAATTTTATCCGGTAATATAGAAAGTGAGAAGCTAAAAGAGATGATAAAATTAATTTTTGAGACGTATATTCCGAATAAGGTTTTACTTCATGCATCAGATGAATTAAAAAATATCTCGAAGTTTATTTCGAATATTATTAAAGATTCAAAAAAAGATGAAGTGTATGTATGTGAAGATTATAAATGTAATTTGCCTGTAGATGATGCAGAAGATTTGAAAGAACTTATTCATCTTTGAAATATAATGAATTCCACAATAGCTGAAACTGAAGTAAGTACAGAGCCCGCTGCCATAAAAGCATGGGTCGAAGGAAGAAAAGTATTCGTCGAGTTGACTGATAAAAGAATTATTGGTTTTCCGGCTGATAGATTTAAGCTTCTAAAGAATGCAACGGATGAGCAATTGAAAGAAGTTAAATTAAGACTTAATGGTTTTGCACTAAGGTGGGAAGCATTGGATGAAGATATAACTGTCCCGGGAATCGTAGCCGGAAAATTTCAATTACCATAAAATAAAATTTTATGCTAGACAACATTGACTTAAGAAATATTTTAATTATTGACATTGAAACAGTGCCTCAGTATTCATCATTCGAACATCTTGATGATATTTGGAAAGAACTTTGGTCAAAGAAGATGCATCATCACATTAAAGATGGTGTCACCGCATCAGATACTTACGAACGCGCGGGGATTTACTCAGAATTTGGAAAAATAATCTGCATATCAGCCGGCTGCTTCAATCAAAATGAGAATGATTATAGTTTCAGAGTGAAATCATTTTATGGAGACGATGAAAAAGATATATTGAACGGCTTTTCGGAAATGCTCGACAAAAATTTTAATACAGAAAATCATTATCTCGCAGCTCATAACGGTAGAGAATTTGATTACCCTTACATTGCAAGACGCTGCCTCATTAATGGAATTGCAATACCTTCTATTGTGAATAATTCCGGTAAGAAGCCGTGGGAAATTCGATTGCTTGATACTATGGATATGTGGAAGTTCGGCGATT
>JBDSYA010000124.1:0-2599 GCA_039925865.1 Ignavibacteria bacterium | reverse complement strand
AATCTTTAATCTCAGCAGCTATTAATGTGCTCACAAAAAAAATGCATACAAGTAAGTTTAAGTTTTAAAAATAGCTAGTTAATATCAATTTTCAAAAATGTTTAATATGTGTATCACAATTATAATTTGTTACGAAATAGTATGAATTCTAAAATTACAACTCCCAAATTAGCAAAGAGTTCAATGTGGTGTTGAGTAATTAAATGTCTTACGTTTGATGTTACTAAGGTTAGTTCTTGGTCACTTTTTATTGTCATTAAGTTTTTTACGGCTATTTTGCTCGAAAGCATTCATAAAATTTTCAAAGTCTGAAAGCCTTTTGCCCAAACCTTTTAAACTTATGTCAGCTTTATTTTTGCCATCCATAAATATTTTGAAACCTACAACGTCTGTAGATTGCTCCATTACTGTTTCTGATAACTCAAGTTGCTGATAAAGTTCCATACTTCTTGCACTCACAGCCAATGCTCTTGATTGCTCGGTGGGCGAAGATTTAGTATCTGCAATAAAAAAATCAATTCCAAATCTGTTTAATTGGTTTGCCAACATTAAGCCTGTGGGTCCTGCACCTATAATTACTACGTCTGTTTTCATTTTTAATCTTGATTATTAGAAATTAGTGTTTTAATCCTGGTGTTAAATGACTCAGTTTGTTGTTGTCTCTTCCAAAGTTAATTTTTTATTCCGTCTGTGTTTTCCCAAATAATCCTTTATCAATCGAATATCAGGATGAATTGTACAGATATTAACTTTAGTTCCTTCCTTACTCATTGATGCTGGTGCAACTATTTCTTGTGAACAATCCAAAGCTATAAAGTGATTATATGTTTCGGTTTTTGTAATTTCCATGACAAGGGCTCCTTTCATTTTTGAAGTTCAACTTTATACCAAATATAATTGGTATTAACTCTTAATGAAAGTGAGCCCTTTGTTAATTTACAGGGTTATTTTAAAAACAAAATTTAATTCGTCAATTCCATATTACAATTTTAAACAATTTATTACTTTGAAAAACATTCTGGACTTAACAGTTCATTTTTGCAAAATAAAATCGATTTCAATAAAGTTAATGATTGAGTATTTTAAAGATTAAAATTCAAAAAAATAATATTATAATTAATCAGGAGAAGAATATTTAAATGGCCGAAAAATTTAAGAATTTAATTAATGGTGAATGGAAAGAAGCTAAAAGTGGGAATACTTTTGAAAACAGAAATCCGGCAAATTGGGACAATGATCTAATTGGTACTTTCCCTTCCTCAGATAAGGCAGATATTGACGAAGCCGTTGCAGCAGCAAGAATTGCATTTGAAAAATGGCGTCTCATTCCTGCTCCCAGACGAGGTGACATTCTGAAAGTTGTCGGTGATATGATGCTTGAAAGAAAAGATGAGCTCGCACATGAAATGACACGTGAGATGGGAAAAGTTTTTGCCGAAACAAAAGGCGATGTACAGGAAGGTATTGACACGGCATACTATGCCGGCTCAGAGGGAAGAAGGCTTTTCGGATATAATGCACCGAGTGAACTTCCAAATAAAATGAATTTAAGCTTTAGAGTTCCGATCGGTGTCGGAGGATTTATTACTCCGTGGAATTTTCCGATGGCGATACCAACATGGAAAATGTTTCCGGCGCTTGTTTGCGGAAATACATGTGTCTTCAAACCGGCTGAACTTACACCAAAGACCGCAACTACACTTGTTGAAATTATCGATATTGCAATGCGTGAAGTTTTGGGAAAAGATTACATTCCCGGCGTAATAAATATTGTTCACGGAAAAGGAAAGATCGTCGGTGAGGCAATAATCTCTCATCCTGATATTGATCTTATTTCATTTACAGGCTCGACACCTGTCGGTAAAAGGATTAGTGAAGTTGCGGGAGCATCTTTGAAAAGAGTTTCATTAGAGCTTGGAGGAAAGAACGCGCAAATAGTCATGGACGATGCAGATCAGGATCTCGCACTGGAAGCGGTTCTATGGGGAGCTTTCGGTACGACCGGTCAGAGATGCACAGCGACTTCGAGACTCATACTTCATAAAGATATTTATGATGAGTTTATTGGAAAGCTTGTAAAAAAAGTTAAGAAGTTAAAACTTGGTTATGGAAATGATAAGGGTGTGGATGTCGGACCGTGTGTGAGTGAAGCACAGAGACAGACAGTGAATTCTTATGTAAAGATCGGCAAGGAAGAAGATAAAGCAAAGCTTGTTGCAGGCGGAGATTATGCAAGAGACGGCGCACTTTCAAAAGGATGGTTTTATGAACCGACAATATTTATTGATGTCAAACCGGGAATGAGAATTGAGCAGGAAGAAATTTTCGGACCTGTATTATCGGTAATAAAGTGTGAAGATTTAAATGATGCGATCGAGATCCTTAATGACACGCCATACGGATTGTCCTCAAGTATTTTTACTAAAAATGTTAATGATGCTTTCGTCGCAATAAGAGACATCAAAGCCGGAATTACTTATGTGAACGGCGCAACGATCGGAGCAGAAGCTCACATGCCTTTCGGCGGAGTGAAGCAGACAGGTAATGGGCACAGGGAAGGCGGATGGACAGTGTATGATTTTTATACGGAATGGAAAGC
>JBDSYA010000123.1:0-2859 GCA_039925865.1 Ignavibacteria bacterium | reverse complement strand
TTTATCGGTGATAATTGTTACATTGGAAAAAATGTTTTTATAAGTTCAAGCATCAAGATCTGGGACAACAAGCACATTGAAAATAATGATAAGATCACACGAAGCGTTATTTATGATGACAGGTTTTTCAGTGAACTCTTTACGGATTCAAGGATCACCGGACTTTCCAATCTTCAGATCAATCCGGAGTTTGGAGCAAAGCTGGGTTCAGTTTACGGTGCTTCGATCGGCGCATCGAATAAAATTCTAATTGCAAGAGACAGTGATTACATTTCAAATATGATAAAAAGATCGCTAACAAGCGGAATAATGTCATCCGGAGTAAATATAATTGACGCACAGGTGATACCAATTCCAATCCTCAGACAGGAATTAAAAAGCGGTGAAGGTACGGGAGGAATTTTTGTACGAAAATCTCCTTTTGATAAAACGTCGACTGATATTATATTTTTTGATAAAGACGGAAGAGATCTTTCAAGCAATAAAACTAAATCTATTGAAAGACTTTTTTTCACTGAAGAATACAAAAGAGCTGATTATGACAAGGTAGGTTCATTCAAATATCAGGAAAGAACAAATGAAAAATACATCAAACATTTTTTAAGCTGTCTTGATCTGCAGGCTATCAGAAAAAAAAGATTCAAAATCGTTGTTGATTACTCATACGGAATTACGTCAACTATCTTTCCAAACATATTAGGAGAATTCAATTGTGAAGTTGTTTCATTATCGGCGCATCTGGATTCTGAAAAAGCTGTCAGAGCAGGAGAAGTTTTCACAAATTCTCAAAGTCATTTTTCGTATGTAGTAAAATCTCTCAATTACGATATGGGATTTATGATTGATGCCGGAGGTGAAAAGATATGGCTTACAACTGCGGAAGGAAATTTACTCGTAGGAGACAGATTTTTAGTGCTTGTTTTAAAAATGTTTTTGATCGCGACGGATAACGTTAAAAAGATCGCTGTGCCTGTACAGTCAACTCGTGAAGTTGATCTTGTTGCAGAAGAATTCGGAGTAGAAGTAGTCAGGGTCAAAGATACTCATTATTCAATGATGATGGCTTGTGATGATAAGGAAGTTAAATTTGTTGGCGGCATTCGGGGAGGATTTTTATTCCCTGAATTTTTATATGCAACCGATGGGATGTTTTCAATTGCTAAAATACTGGACCTTCTTGCGCTCAGTAATCAGACGATCGATGAGTTAGATAACTCAACTCCAAGACTTTTCATGATGAAACAAAATATTGTTTGTTCACGGGATGAAAAAGGAAGCATTATGAGAAAGTTTATGGAGGATACAATTCAATACAGACAGGAATTAATAGACGGAGTCAGAGTTTTTATTGATAATAGTAGTACTGTATTGTGCATTCCGGATAAAGACAGGAACTTTGTACATTTGAATGTTGAAACTAATTCTTTAAAAAAGACTGAAAAACTTTTAAAAGAATTTAATAAAAAAATAGAAAGTTATATTAACAACGACTAAATATAATTGATGAATTTATTTATTTTTACAAGCTAACTAGATTTTTCAGTTAGTCAATTACTAACCTTACTTCTAAAATGTTGTTTTATGAAAATCAGTGAAATTTTAAATGTAAAGATCATTTCAACTGATCTTGATTGCAGCGATAAAGATGATGCTATCAATAAAATGATCGATCTTGCAAGCAATTCGGGATTAATGATGAATGTGGAAAAAGTTAGGGAATGCGTTTTCGAGAGAGAGAAGCTCGTATCGACCGGTGTTGGAAAGGGCTTTGCAATACCTCACGGCAAAACAGATGACATAAAAGATATTGTAACTGCATTTGCGATTTTAAAAAATCCTATTGATTTTGATTCTATTGATCTTGAGCCTGTTAAATTTATATTTCTCATCGTTGGTAAAGAGAGTCTGCTTAATGCCCACATAAAATTATTGAGCCGGATCTCAAGGTTAATGAATAAAGACAATTTCCGGGATAAACTTGAAGATGCAAAAAACCCGGAAGAGCTTTTAAAAATGTTCAGTGATGAAGAGCAGAATTATTCAGATATTTGATCTCAGGCTCACCAAACTTCGCTCGTAAGATCATCCTGATTTCACAATTTGTAAGGATTGATTTTATTTCAGAAAAATCATTGTCTTTGTGTGACTATAATCGCCGGCTTTTAAAGTATAGAAATAAATACCGCTTGGGAGATCACTTGCATTGAAATCTATTTTATAAATTCCTGAAGATTGTTTTTCATTAACCAGTGTAATAATTTCTTTTCCTGACACATCAAAGATTTTTAATGAAATGAAATTATCCTTTTGAATTTTATATTTGATAACGGTAATCGGGTTAAAAGGATTTGGATAATTCTGAAAAAGTTCGTAATTATTCAGTACATTTGAGGAAGTATTATTTATAGAAACAGGTACTTCCATCAGCTTTCTTTCATAAATTCCATTCCCATAAGTTGCTGCCCTGAGTTTTCTGTTTGCATTTACTACGGATAAATCAAATATCAAAGCGTAAGGCATTCCCTTCATATATTCATTCCAATTTATTCCTGCATTAGTTGTTACATAAACTCCGAGATCATTTCCAAGATAGATATTTTGATTATAAACGGGATCGACTGTGACAGAATGGTGAGGTACATCAGGAATATTTGCTGAGATATTCTGCCAGGAATTGCCCCCGTTTGAAGTGAAAAAAATATGCCCTGTACCAAAGCCTCCATATGCTGCATACAAAATATTCGGATCATTAGGATTAAGGGCAAGATCTGTTACATATCTGTTAGGTAAAATTGTGCTGTCTGTTATATTAGACCAGTTTAAGCCTGAATTAGTACTTTTAAAAATTCTGCCATTGAT
>JBDSYA010000122.1:0-14011 GCA_039925865.1 Ignavibacteria bacterium | reverse complement strand
CCTTCAACTTCAATAAGATTCGACATTAGAAATAGTGACAGAGTCACATTGAAAGTTTATAATACAACCGGTCAGGAAGTTGCTTCATTAATAAATAATGAAATAGTTTCTGCTGGTACAAAGGAAGTAACATTTGAAGGATCAAACTTAAACAGTGGTATTTATTTCTATACATTGACCGTAGGTGATTTCAAAGAAACAAAGAAAATGATGTTGATTAAATAAAATATTTGTTTAATTACAATTTAAAATAATACCGACCCTCATAACTAACAAGTAATTGTTATTATGAGGGTTTTTTAAAATAAAAATATAATGAAAAAAATTATTACTAAACTTAATTTTTCTAATAAAGGGGGAAAAATGAATAACACAGTAAAATTAACGCTTTCCCTACTGTTTGTTTTCGTTTTAGCTATCAGCAATACATTTGCATTTGATAAGCAGGGAACAACAGGGAAGATCACCGGAAAGGTAACTGATTTAAAAGAAAAAGTTCCACTCATTGGTGCTGTTGTGAAAATTGAAGGCACTAATCTCGGAGCAATCACTGATGATAATGGTGAGTATACAATATTAAATGTAGATGTAGGTACATATAAAGTATCTGCATCTTATATCGGATACGATCTTCAGATTATTTCCGATGTTAAAGTATCTGCAGATCTGACAACGCAGGTAAGTTTTACTTTAAAAGTAACAGGAAGTGAGATCACCACAGAAGAAATTGAAATTGTGGGTAAGAGAAATGCAATATCTCCCGATCAGAGTGGTAAAATTATCGGAAAAGAATTCATAGATAATAGTGGACTCAGAGGTATTGAAAATATAGCAGCTACTACGGCAGGTGTTGTACAGGATGAAAGAGGAAATAGTATCAATATTCGTGGAGGAAGAGAAAATGAAACGGCCATCATAATTGACGGTGTTCTGACTACAAATCCATTGGATGGAACAAGTTCTTCTTTCGTTTCAAATAGTGTTCTTGAAGAACTTTCAGTTTTAACTGGAGGCTTCAGCGCTGAATACGGTAACGTATTGAGCGGTGTTATCAATGTAACTACCAAGGGCGGAACAGATAAATATTCCGGTACTATTGAGGGTATTACCGATGAATTTTTAAGCAATTCAATTTCACAAGGTTACAATGTTTATAATTTATCATTTGGCGGTCCATTGATCCCTACCAAGAAGTTATCAAGATTCATTAATTTTTATGGTGGTATCGAAAGAGATTATTCATTAGTTAGTAATCCAAGTTGGATCTCCGATCAGTTAGGATTGTCAAATAATGTAATCCCAAATTTTGATTTAAAGAGATGGTCAGGTAACGGAAAATTAAATATCGATCTTCAGGAAATCAGTAAAATACCGGTACAATTAAAATTCGGTACTAGTATTTCTAATACTGACAGAAGACAATATTTACAGTCTTATGTATTATTCAACTCAGCAAGAAATCCATTAATTCAGGAAAGTTCAAATCAATATTACGGAAAATTAAATCATCAGGTTTCTTCAAAACTTTTCTATGAATTGCAGTTCAATTATTTTGATGCAAAATATGAACAGGCTGATCGACAATTCGGAGGAGATTTCTTCAGTTATGGCGATCCCTCTAAAGTAACAGGATTGACAGTTCCTGGTGGTGCAATTGGTCTTGATGAATACGGTATTTTTGCGAAGGCAAACAGAGTAAGAAATTATTATGAAAAAAGTAACACTGCATACTGGAGCTCCACATTAAATCTTACCACACAATTAAAGAACAACGAAATTAAATTCGGTGGTGAATATAAACGTCATACCATCAGATATATTGACATGAGACCGGTGGGATTGTTTAATTTTAAAACCAGGTCAGAAGCTGAGCAGTTAGCAGCGTTTAACGGTGGAACCGGATTAGCAAATACTTACGGATATGCACCTGTTTTTAATCAGAGTACAAATACAATAGAACTTGTAGAGTCGGATGAAGGTGTTGACGGAGCAAAGCATCCGATCATTGGTGCAATTTATCTTCAGGATAAAGTTGAGTTTAAAGACTTTACTCTTAACGCAGGTATAAGATGGGATTATTTAGATGCAAATTCATGGAGAATTAAGGATATTGCAAATGTTGCAGGAACAAACGGAATTCTTGATGCTGCAGATTTTACAGATGAAAGTGAACCTACTTCAGCGTTCAGTCCAAGATTAGGTCTTTCATTCCCGGTAACAAATAATACAGTATTCCATGCACAGTACGGTAAATTTATTCAGTTGCCACAATTAGAATTTTTATATAATGGACGCAAAAACCTTGAATACTGGGTAAACAGTGCAGGCTTTAGCGGATCTTTTGGAAATCCTAATCTTGATCCTGAAAAGACTACATCATACGAAATTGGTATAAAGCAACAGGTTGGAGACAGATTAGCAGTTGACCTTACCGCTTATTACAAAGAAACAGAAGATCTGATCGGTATCAAAAAATATCCACAGCTTCCAAATCAGATCCAGGTTTATGAAAATCAAGATTATGGAACGATCAGAGGATTGGATCTTGCAATAGATTTGAGAAGAATGAACAGATTAGCAGTAAATATTGCACTAGGTATTGCTTTTGCATCAGGCACAGGATCTGATCCAAATTCGGCATCAACGGCAGCATGGTTAGGTGAAAGACAGCCAAAGTTAACCTCACCATTAGATTACGATCAAAGATATACCGGTGTAATAAATGCAGATTACAGATTTGGAAGAACTGACGTGCCTAAAGGTTTCTTAGGGGCAGTGTTGTCACAATTGGGAGCAAATCTTTTATACTCCTTCAACAGCGGCAGACCATATTCCATTAAATCAAACGCTTCAGATCCGTTTGCTTCAACAGGAGCCGGCGCATCATTGTTATCTACAATCAACGGAGCTTATGGTCCATGGAATAACAGATTGGATTTAAAAGTTGATAAGACTTTCTCAATATGGAAATTAGATCTTAATGCATACGTATATATTATAAATTTATTAGACGCTGAATTAGTAAATGGAGTTTTCGATGCAACCGGATTACCAGGAAGCACCGGTTATCTTAATTCAGAATCAGGAAAAGCTACTATACTTTCATTCAACAATCCAAATGGAACACCTCCAACTACTTCAGAGGAATATATTAAGAGGTATGAAACGAGATCCAAAACCGTTGTTAATTACGGTCCGCCAAGACAATACAGGCTCGGATTAAAATTGAATTTCTAAATAAAAAATCTTTAGTGTATTCGCTTAAACCCGAATACACTAAATTTGAATTTTGATTTTTTGTTTATCAAATTTTTATAAATATAAATAGAAACTAAAATGATTAAAAAAATATTAATTTTTCTTATACCAATAATGCTTTTTTTTGCCTATGGTTTTAAGCCTCATGATAAACCTACAGGAAAAACAAATAACGGTAATATTCCATACAGGATACTGAATAACCAAAATCAGGTCCTGGCAGTTGATTCGAAAAAGCTTCAAGCAAATCTTATCAGCACCTGGTTTAGAACCAATGGATCATTCAATCGGGATCCATCGACCGGTAATTCAGGATTTGAGTGGCCTAAAGGTCAAAGTAAATTTGCAAGATACGCCTCCGGAATATGGATAGGAGCTGTTGTAGGAAATGATACATTGATTGCCATGGCTGAATATGATTATGAATATTTACCCGGAAACATCCCCGTTATTGGAGGAGAAGCTGTAGGAAGAGACGATCCAAATTACAAGATCTTCAATATTTCAGCTACTGATTCATCAGAATATCCAGCATGGAGAACATTCGGTTCACAGCAAGGTGCCTATCTGGATAGTCTTGGAAATCCTTTTTTAATGGGTTCACAAACTCAATTTTATACTTACACTGACGGTTATCCTGATGCTCACGGAAATAATGCAGGAAGTACAAGGCCCCTTAAAGCTGTAATTCTACAGACTAACTGGTCTTATTCAGGGAACGGACCTTTAAATAATATGTCTTTTTCTGAATTCCGGATTATTAACAGGGGAGATCAACCATGGACAAAGTGTTTTATTGCAGTTTGGACGGATGATGATCTAGGTAGTGCAACTGATGATGCAGTTGGAGTGGATACACTTTTAAATCTTGGGTTCACATTTAATGCTACAAATAGTGACCCTTCATATGGTGTTGCTCCACCAGCGGTTGGGTTTGATTACTTCCGTGGTCCTATAGTTCCGGATCCTGACAGTACGTTTTCTTATTTCAGTCCTCCGGGAAGCAATAATTTGATTGTTAAGCCTGGCTTTAAACAACTGGGTTTGAGTGCATTCAATATGTATTCAAACGGAAATCCATCTATTGGTGATCCATCAAATTTCCGTGAAACATATTTCAATCTTCAGGGATTAAGAAGAGATGGATCTGCATGGGTAACACCCGGTGGACAAACAACAACTTTCGCATTTTCAGGTGATCCTGAAACAGGGGCCGGATGGGTACTTAACGCCGGTGAAGACAGAAGATTTATGCAATGTTCAGGACCTATTACAGTAAATTCCGGTGATACACAGAATATTGTTATTTCACAAATCATTACAAGAGGCGAAAACAACTTAAAAAGTGTTACTGCTTTAAAAGGTTTATCAAGAGCAGCTCAGAGAATTTTTGATAATAACTTCCAGGTGCCATCTCCTCCGGCATGCCCTGTTACAAAAGCTTATGCTCCGGGAAATGGAAAAATTTATTTGACATGGAATGATGCAGTCGAAAAAATAACCATACCGAATAAATTATCCGGTGGAACATATAGATTTCAGGGATACAATGTTTACGCAATAAGAGTTGGTACAGACGGCTCTAACGAAGCAGACAGACAATTGATCGCAACATATGATTTAAGAGACGGAATAGGCGATATCAAGGATAGTATATTTGTTGAAAGATATGGAACATATGTTTTTACAGTAGTTCAGACTGGTTCTAATAATGGGATTTCAAGGTACATAGTTATTGACAAAGATAACATAAGCAATGAATTTTTGGTATCCGGTACTCCTTATAAATTTGCAGTCACAGCTTACTTATATGATCCAAGAGCAAACCTTGAGAGCAATTTAACTAATAAAGTTAACGAGTCTCCAATTAGTTCTTGTGCATTTACAGTTACTCCGCAGGCTCTTACATCAGGGTCACAGATCAATTATGGTGTCGGAGATACAATTGATACCGACCAAAGAGATCTTGGAGTAATGCCCATAATTACAGAACCTTTAGAACTCGTATCAGCGACATATACATCGACTATTGGTGGTACTCTCGGTGCTCCAAGCTTTACATTAACCAGAACATTAAATGGAAGTACTTCAACACTAGTTGAAAACGACCTAAACTTTACAGGTGAACAGGATACAGCAAAAACTATTAATGGATTCTTGTTAGTACATCAAACTATCAAAGATTCAGGAATTGTTCGCGACCCTGAAAATGGAGTACTTGATACAACCGGGAAAAACTTCCATACACGTGAAAGAGCATGGACTTATGATCCTCCGGGAAACGCATGGTTTACAGGTCCTGATACTACAGCAGTTAAAACTGCAAAAATTATTACAAACAGACAATTTGACAGCAGAAGCCTTGGTATGAGCTTTCCAACTTTACTTACATTTAGAAATACTGTGTCCAGAGTTAAAGCAAATGGAAATTTCTTCCAGCAGCTCAGTGCCACGAGTCCAATTTTGTCGGGCGGGCCATTGAGAAAGATTCAGATAGTCTTTGGTCAAAATTCTCAATCATACAGATACGTGCCGACTGACACAACTTATGTCAATACACCCGGTGCTCCTGAAATGGTAACTATTCCTTTCAGTGTGTATGCAGTTGATGAATTAGATTCATCAGGTGGTACACCAAGACAATTAAATGTCGGTTTCATGGATGCTGATTTGGACGGTACATGGAATCCAAATTCATCTTTACTCGGCGGATATCACTTCACATATATATTTGCATCTGATTACAGTGCAACTCCGAATACAAATTATACTTCAAAGAATCCCGGACTTAGTAGTCCTGGTATCGGATTTCCGTCTTTGGATGTTATGTATGCATGGTTGCCAAGAGTCAAATCTGTTAATGGAGTTAATTTAATGTGGTCAAACGGGGATAAGTTAACTGTTTCTCCGTATAGAATTACAAAGCCTAATTTTGTTCCCGGATATCCTATTAAATATACATGGAAAGTTGATGGATCACAGATTGGCAATCAATCTATTGCTGCAGGTGAATTAGGCAAGATCAAAGCCTTCCCGAATCCTTACTTTGGTGGAAGCAGATTAGAAACGGATCCTTTTGACAGATTTATTTATTTCAGTCACTTACCAATAAAATGTGATATATATATTTATACATTGGACGGTGTGCTTGTCAGAAAACTAACTAGAAATAATAACGATCCTAATAATTCGTTAGAGAAATGGGACCTGCAAAATTCTAATAGTATTCCAGTAGCCAGCGGAATGTATATAGTGTACATAGATGCAGGCTCAATTGGAGTTACTACTTTAAAAGTAGCTATTTTCTCACCAACGGAAAGAATACAAACATTCTAAAATATTTAATGTACCTGCGGCTTAAACCCGCAGGTGCTTTAACTAAATGAAAATTTAAATAAGGAGCACAACTAAGATGAAAAATAAATACAATCACATATTTTTAATAATTCTATTTTTTACATTTGTTAGCAGCATTTATGCCGGACCTAAAAATAAGTACGGCTTATCTGCCGCACGGGAATTATTGATTCCGGTTGGTTCTGTAAGTACAGCTTTAGGAGGCTCTAACCTGGCAAATGTGTCAGGAGTAGATGCACTTCACTGGAACCCTTCAGGATTAGCAAATTTAAATGGAAAGACGGGAGAAGTATTATTCTCCAATCAGATTTACATAGCTGATATAGATGTAAATTATTTTGCAGGCGCTTATAAACTTGCAAATATAGGTACCATTGCATTGTCAATAAAATCTCTCAGCTTTGGTGATATTCCTGTTACAACCGTGAATAGCCCCGAAGGTACGGGAGAAACATATTCACCGACTTATCTTACTTCGGGTTTATCATTTGCAAGAGCAATGACGGACAGAATTTCTTTCGGAGTTACTGCAAAGTTGATCTATAATAAAATTTCAAGAGAAACAGCTTCAGGTTTCGCCTTCGATTTCGGTCTTAACTACAATGTTATCGGCAGCGGATTAAAATTCGGAGTTGCATTAAAAAATCTTGGACCTGCTATGAAATTTTCCGGTCCGGATCTGGAACAATTCTTTCAGCCACCGGGAACACCTTCAGGTACAAATAATGAACCGAGATCCATTGACCTCTCGGATTTTGAGTTACCAACAGCTCTGTCACTGGGTTTAAGCTATGACTTCAGATTAGATAAGAAAAACAATCTTATGGTTCATGGAACATTTCAGAACAATAGTTTTTCAACTGATGATTACAACCTTGGATTGGAATATAATTTCAATAAACTTATCTATCTCAGAGGTGGTTATCAGTTCAGTAATGATAATGTGGACGACAGAGTATTCACCGGTCCTAGTTTTGGTGCAGGCTTGAAATATAGTGCCAGCAATACGTTTAATATTGGTTTTGATTATGCATACAGAGTCAGCGATAGATTTGATGCAAACCAGTTTTTTACAATCAATCTTGGTTTTTAATCAGGAATAAATTTTTTCAATAACTATTTAAAGGTAATCAATAATTTTGGTTACCTTTTTTAATTTAAATAATTAAAAAGGTGAAAAGCATATATATTGTAATTTTATGCATGTTAATATTTTATAAAACAGGATTGGGTGATGAAACCATCTATTTCAACTTTGACTATGCTGTCTTTAAAGCTGAAAACAGTAAATCAATTCTTGAGGTATATTATTCTGTTAATCAAAAGTCATTGAAGTATCTTTTCAATGAAAATATGTTTGAAGCTGCTGCTAAAATCGAAATATCTATTCTTGATGTCAGCAATAATGCAACGTTGATTTCGAATATTTATAAAACGCCTTCAGTCGCTTCCGATACTTCCGATGAAAAACTTAAGCAGAAACTTGTCGGACAATTAAATTATCTGCTTGAAGACGGTAATTACAAGTTGAACGTAACCGGGAGTGATTTTAATGATCCAACGAAACAGGATATTTTTGAAGTTGATATTAATATCATTAATCATGCAAACAATAGTTTAAAGATCAGTGACCTAGAACTTTCAACCATGATTCAAAAAGCAAATGACGATAAAAGTATATTTTATAAGAACACACTTAACGTAGTGCCTAATCCTTCTAATTTATTCGGAATGAATCTGAAAGATATGTATTATTATTTCGAACTTTATGGACTGAATTCTGAAAATGTATCGGATGAATTTAAAATAAATTATTCTATAACAAATTTGAATAGTGAAAAAGTAATCAACTTTACAAAAAATATAAAAAGAAACACTGAATCTAAAGCTGATTACGGGAAGATCAAAATTGATACTCTTAAAAGAGGATCGTATACATTAAGCATAATGCTTTCAGATCCTTCAAAAAATGTTAATGTAACACGTGAGAAAAGATTTTTCATTTTTAATAATGTTGATAATGTAACTACAACTAACAGGCAGGATGATTTCTTAAAAAGTGAATATGGCACCCTTAACGAGAAAGCGCTGGAAAAAGAATTTGAGCTTTCTCAATATATTATGTCAGATCTGGATATAGGAAAATATGAGGAGCTGAGGACATCAGATGATAAAAGAAAATTTATGTACACGTTCTGGAAATCAAGAAATACAAATCCAAATTCTCCCGTACTGGATAAGAAAATCCAGTATTTTAAAAGACTCAATGAAGCAAATAAGACTTACAAGGAAGCGTATAAAGAAGGCTGGAAAACTGACAGAGGCAGGATGTATATTATCTACGGTAAACCTGATGACATTGAAAGATTTCCTTTTGAGTCGGATAAGAAAAGCTATGAGATCTGGAAATATAATTCAATTGAGGGTGGGGGAGAATCTGTATTTATAGAACGTCAACCTTCTACCGGTGTCTATTGGCTTGTTCACAGCACCTTTAGAAATGAATTGAAAAATGAACAGTGGGAGATAGAGTTAAAATAGATTGAATTAATGAAAAAGAATTTAAAGATACTGCTTTTTTCCTGTTTGTTTGCTTTGGCTCTATGGCTCTATATTAATTTGAGTCTGAGTTATTCAATGGATCTTTTAATACCTTTGGATATACAATCCACAAAATCTCAGGCACTGTCTGAAGAAATTCCTTCTGCTATCGATGTAACCGTTAAAGGGAAAGGATGGGATCTTTTGAATATCATGATATCCAAAGATCTAAGGTATTCTATCGATATATCAAAGATGAAAAAAGATTCAAGGATCATAACCGAGCAATTTGTTAATGAAAGATTGAATCTTCAGACAAATGTTTCGGTGATGAAAATTACTCCCGATACCATCAATATTAATTTTGACAAAGTTTCCGAAAAATTTGTTCCTGTAAAAAATAACATCATTGTAAATTTAAAGGATGGTTACAGCATTGTTGGAGAACCGATACTTACCCCTGATTCATTGCGCATTCATGGATCATCAGCTCTCATAAACAAGATCAGGTTCATCCCTACTGAAACTAAAATTTTCAATAATATTAACTCCAACCTCAGCGGGGTGGTCAATATAAAAGATACGCTTGGAAATATCACTAAGGTCGAACCGAAGCAGATTAACTATACATATAATATCCAGCTGTCTGCTGAAAAAAGTTTTGAAGAAGTTGAAGTTCAGGTCACAAATGTTCCGGAGGATAAAGAAGTCTTGCTGATCCCGCCTAAAGTAAATTTGTATCTGCGAGGAGGTGTTGATCAATTGTCCCAAATAACCCTGTCTGATCTGAATGTAAATGTTGAATTTGCAGAAATTGAAAGTGATACCCTTGGTTATATTATTCCTGAAGTAGATATTCCCAATGCAACAAGTTTATTAAAAGTGGAACCTCAAAAACTACAATATATTATTAAGAAAAAATTGTAATTTTAATTTGATCAAATACTTATCCGCAGAATTAAGAACTCTTCTTGCAGAAATAAAAAAACTCGATTTTAAAGTTACCTTCATTTTTATTTCCATAGCACTTATTACTTTCCTTTCCATAGTATTCGCTGCCCCTAATTTTTACTACGAGAACTTCAATAGAGATCGTTTTCTTTCCCGCATTTATTGGTTTCTGACTGATGGGAGTTTAATGTTTATCCTCCCTTTACTTATTATTAAACTGATCTTTCGTGAAAAATTTACTGATTACGGATTTACGTTAGGGGATAAGAAATTTGGCTTCCTGACATTTGGTGTCTTTCTTTTTATAATGTTAATTGTGGTTTGGGTTGCTTCAGGCTCCCAGGTCTTTGTAAACACGTATCCGCAAGGGGGCGCTAAAGTAAGAGAAAGCTTCTCTGTTTTTATTCTTTATGAGTTATGCATTTTAATTTATATGCTGGGCTGGGAATTTTTCTGGAGAGGTTATGCTCTTTTCGGATTAAAAGAAAAATTCGGATACTATTCAGTATTTATACAGATGATACCATTCTTTATTTTGCACAAAGGAAAACCTGAAATTGAATTATTCTCTTCAATATTTGCCGGGCTTATATTGGGTATACAGGCGTTAAGAAGCCGCTCTTTTATCTATAGCTGGATCTTGCACTGGTGTGTAATGGTTTCTATCGACGGCATTTCTATTTTAAGAACCGATAAAAATATTTACGGCACAGGCATTTCGGATTTTTTTAATTTATTTTTTTAATAAAAGTACAGTATGAAACTTGCAGTTAATATCGATCATGTTGCCACATTACGCGAGGCAAGAGGTGGTAATGAACCTGATCCTGTAATAGCCGCCGGAATTTGCGAACTTGCCGGAGCAATCGGTATTGTTTGCCATTTGAGAGAAGACAGAAGACATGTTAATGACAGAGATTTAAAGTTATTGCGCGAGGTAATTCACACTAAACTCGATCTTGAAATGGCAGCAACTGATGAGATGGTTAAAATTGCAATTGAGGTTTGTCCTGAAATGGTAACATTAGTACCGGAAAAAAGGCAGGAGCTTACTACCGAAGGCGGGTTAAATATTTTTTCCGATAAAAAACGTTTCGGGGAGATCATTAGAGAACTTCATTCTAAAAATATTCTTGTCAGTTTATTTATTGATCCTGAGCCGGCCACGGTTGATCTGGCCTTTGAAATCAATGCCGACATAATTGAAATTCATACCGGCAAATATGCAAATACGAAGACAGAGAAAGATCAGCTCCTTGAGCTTAGCAAGATCGGCGTTACATCAAGAATGGCCTCTGAACTTGGTCTTATCGTAACAGCAGGCCATGGTATTAATTATGTAAATGTTTTTCCTCTTTTGAATATTACTGAGATCCAGGAAATTAGTATTGGCCATGCTATAATCTCCAGGGCACTTTTTACAGGCCTTCATAAAGCAGTAGATGATATGGTAAAGATTGTAGGTAAAGTTAATTAGAATTTTAATGTAGTGTAATGAGTGAATTGAAAGCGTTTAATTTAGTTAAAGCTTACAAAAAAAGGAAAGTTGTTAATGACGTTTCCTTAAAACTCAAACAGGGTGAGATCGTAGGCTTACTGGGACCAAACGGGGCGGGAAAAACTACTACATTTTATATGATCTGCGGAATGATAAAACCTGATGAAGGCGAGATTGAATTAAATAAAGATTACATTACAAAACTTCAGATGTATAAAAGGGCAAGACTAGGAATAGGTTATCTTCCACAGGAAGCATCGATATTCAGAAAAATGACTGTGCGTGAAAATATTTTATCCATACTTCAGTTTATGAGGTTAGATAAATATGAGAGGGAAGAAAAATGTGAAAAGCTGATGAAGGATTTTAACATTACAAAAATACGCGATTCAAAAGGTTATATGCTTTCGGGCGGAGAAAGAAGGCGGACTGAAATAGCTAGATGTCTCGCCACTGATCCAAAATTTATTTTGCTCGACGAACCTTTTGCGGGGATCGATCCTATTGCATCAGAAGAAATAATGAAGATCGTTGCTGCCTTAAAAGAAAAGGGTATTGGCATACTGATCACCGATCATAATGTTCATGAGACCCTGTCCATAGTTGACAGGGCATATATACTGATAGATGGCAAGATATTTAAGTCCGGAAGTGCATCGGAGCTGGCCAATGATGAAATGGTTAGAAAGTTTTATCTGGGTGAAAATTTCAACTTAGACAGATATCTTTTGAAAGAAAGTTAATTTTTACTTTGATCCTTATTATCAGATGTCTTTTTTGTCTCTGTCTTTTTTGTAGTGGTTTCTGAAGCTTTAGTTTCAGTTTTTTCAGTATTAGAATCTGACCGGGGTTCTTTTTTAGTATCAGTTTTTACAGAACCATCTTTAGAATCTTTAGCTTCTTTAGTATCTTTAGTATCTTTGGAATCCTTACCCGATCCGGAAGATGTTTCAGTTGATTTATTTTTATAATCTGTCAGATAAAATCCGCTTCCCTTAAAGATCAAACCTCCCCCGGCACCAATAAGTCTTTTCAAAGTTTCTTTTTCGCATACAGGGCATTTTGTCAGTTTGTCATCTTTCATTGTCTGATAAATTTCAAACAGATGTCCGCAATTACCGCATTCATATTCGTATGTAGGCAAAGTTCTGTTTAAGTTTTCAAAAATTCTTTTTTTGCATTTTCATATTCTGCGGAGGTTATCAGTCCTTCATCAAGTGCTTCTTTGAATTCCCTTAACTTATTCTTAGTCACAAAATTATTATTAGAGTTTACTTCTGCAGAAACTTCTGACTCCCCAGGAGCTCCGTTCTCACTCAATAATTCTTTTACTTTCAAAGCTCTCTTATTTCCGTCTCCCACCAAAAATGAAATATCGTCGAGATTATTCTTCAGATAAATTACCCTCCTGGTAAATGTATCTCTTTCTTTTAAAGTAATTTTATCTTCAATTTCTTTTGCAAGAGATCTTAAGATCTTGAATTGATAAGTTTCAACCTTCCTTTTGGCATCACCTGAAATTTCGAACTCCTGTGGCTTATAAATGATATCATAATAATATTCATACAGTGCTAGCATCTCAGTTAATTTATTTTCTTTGAAAAAATCATTTTGAACAGATTCAGCATCCTTAAGAATCCTGTATCTGAGTGCATCTTTTCCCTGCTCTTCAAATAAACGGTTAATTAAACGCGATTCAATTCCAAGCTGCTCAATTCTTTTAACTGTTATACCTTCCTGTTTCGTATATTTATAAATTGCTTTAGATGTTTCTGTTTCGGGTATTACATCAAAAACTGCAAAGATTAAACCAAGTATATATGCTTTATATGCTTCGTCAAGTCTTACTTTTTCCTCATCATTCAAAGGAATAATATCATGATAAATAAAATGATTTTTATTTATATGCAGATCGACATTGTGATTTTGTGATAAATGTTTGTAATACGATTTCATCTCTTCCGCTATCGTATAAGAGAAAAATAACGGTAATCCCGCCCACTCAGAATAAAATGTAATAGAGGAACTGTCTGCAGAATCTTTAAACTCTACGCTTGATCCTGCTATTGACTGGATAAGGGACTGAAATTTCTTAAATGAAGGAGTATTGGTTTTTATTCCTATATAAAATTTCTTTGCAGATTCATCAAGTTTAAAACTACCCGGAATCTCCCTGGTTCTTAACCACGGAAATGCCTGGTTGAACATTCCTCTGATTTTCGATTCGCTGCGTATAGCATCTTTATCAAATAATATGTCTGTAATATTATAGTCATCTTTGATCGCTTCAAAATGTTTCTTAGCAAAAGCCAACATCCTGTTTTCTATAAGACGGGCATCTCTTTCACTGAGAATATTTACTATATCCGTAATATCAGATGCGCCAAGTTCTTTTAATAATTTATT
>JBDSYA010000121.1:0-39698 GCA_039925865.1 Ignavibacteria bacterium | reverse complement strand
TCAACCTGCTTTAACCTGTATAAATATTTTCCTGATTTAAGATTTCTATCTTTAAATTTATAATGATTAGCAATATTTGAAGTGCCGTGTCCTCTTAACGAACCAACAGTATAAAAAGGTAAATCATCAGGATCATAATCTTTAAGATCTTTTATATCAACCCGTTGAATTTCAAACCTGTCATTATTTATCTCACCTCCGGTATACCAATCAAGTATAACCTCATTCTTTATTGTTGTGGCAACAAAATCAGTAAGTTCGACAGGTAAAGTAATCTGAGCATTGATTTCTCCCCGCATTCCAATGCCAAAATAATCAGGATCAACGTATTTGTAGATTCCTTCGAAGGTAATTACATATTTAAATTCTGTATTATTGAGGTCTAACATGACATCCCATGGAGCTGCATTTACAGGTAATGTCGTTCCTGATTGTATACCGTTGCATTTAATTTTAAAAGACTGTTCTCCTCTTAAATTCCATATTATTGTATCCCCTACCAAAGCATGCACATTGTTTGGTGTAAAAGAGAAATTTTGAACAGTGATATTATGAGTTGAAGCCTTTACAAAAAACGGAATGCCTGAAAAAAATATTAATAAGAAGAAAACTTTTAATTTGCTGTTTCCTCTACCATGATAACTGTCTGAAGCATTCATAGTACTAAAATTAAAATTGAAAAAAATTTTCTATTTGACCAGAATTAGTTTTTTTGTATCAATGAATTCAATACCTTTACTATTAGTGAATGTCAGTTTATAAAAATATACTCCGGAATTCAAATTGCTGCCGTTGAAATTAAAATTATATATTCCTTGTATCATATTTTCACTAATAAGATTTTCAACTTTCATTCCCAACGAATTATAAACAGTAAGGTCTGCAAAACCTCTTTCCTTAAGAATAAAACTTATTGTTGTATTGGGATTGAACGGATTCGGATAATTTTGAGATAATGTGAACCTTTCAGGAACACTTGTTAAATTCCCTATTGATGTGGTAATACTTGACCAGGATTTTGATACTTGTATACCATCAATATCCAATGTAGGAGCGTTTGCAGCCGAACCCTGTCTTAATGCTACTCTGCCAATAGCATTATCTGTCGCAGTACCTGTAACAGGTCCAATGGTTGGCGTTGCAGGCTCTACAGACGGAACTGCCGCAGAAAGTACAAAAACATTTATTGCATCATCATTAGTACCAGGATTGAAAGTATATTTGATAACTATAAGGTACGTTGTACCCAGTGAGTAATTGCCTGATGTATAAGTTATGCCACCTGCTCCTGCAGTGGACTTACTTACTCCAAAGGCTAAACCTCCTAAACTATCTTTTGCATAAAACCTTGGTGTATATAATGTTGTGCTGGTGGCAGGAAGCAAAGCAATGAAATAATCTCCCGGAAGTCTGGCTGAATCAACTTTTACCATAAAGGAAAGATATAATGATCCTGTAGAATCGGCGGAAGCCATTTGTTTGTAAGTGTCGTTTCCATTATTTCTTAAATGGCATGCATTTCCAATACCCGATAAAGAATAGTTTGGAAAGGTCAGACCCGGTGATTTTACAAAAATAGTATTAGTAGTTCCTGTATTCCAATTCCAGCCATGTGCACCAATGGAATCACCGGCAGGATAATCAAAATTTTCTGTAAATAGAATTCCACCTCCTGAAGAAGATGCTACTATTGTACCGGCCATACCCGGTGAGTGCGGAAGACAAACATAATTGTATGTGCCCGGCACTGTAACGGGATATATAAATACAGTAGAACCGCTGTTCATTGGAGAATTCCAGGGCGCAGCTCCAGGCGGTAAAGTTGTGCCTGAAAACACACCGTCACAAGTGGTTGTATGACTACCGTTTAACCATTGCCATTTGACTGTATCGCCTACGGAAACAGAGACATTACTTGGACTAAAAAAATTACTTTGAACTGTTATAGTTGTTGTAGTGCTTTTAGCTGTTGAGTTAAAGCTGAGAATAATAAATGAAACAATTAAAATTTTTATTGCAGGTGAAATCTTGTTTAATAGAGAATAAAATAAATTCATAAATTATTTTTTAATATTTAATTAAGATTAGTTTTTTTGAATCCTGGCTTTTTGAGAACAGAGGGTATTTTATTTTCATGAAGAATAATTCTTAATTTGCAGAAATATATCGAAAATTTGTAGTTCATATTAAGTAAAATAAAACAAATTACCAATACAAATTTTTCATACACGGGAGGATTTGGATAAGTTTTTATATATTTTTAATTACCAAAGAGTTAAATAACTAATGAAATTATTTTTAATCAATTAAGAATTTTCAAGTTTCTTTGACAGAAATAACTCAGCCGCCAAAAACAATAAAGCACCAAAAAGAAAATATTTCCATAAACCAAATCCCGACCTTGTCTCATCGACTGTTAAAGTTAAATTATCATTAACAGTCAAAATGATTATGTTTTCCATCTCCAGATCGCTTAAATATTTCTTCAATTCATCCTTAGACATTCCTAAAAGATCACTCTCCGGCGGATCAGCATTCAGGGAGAAGTCATATGTTTTTTCCGCTGTATCTATGAGTACATACCTGCCAGCTTGTGATGTCACTTTAGAATAAGGAAGTAAAACATAATCTTCTTCCTGTGAATTTGTAAGCTCAATTTTCAACTGCGAATTTATTTTTAAAGGAGTGATCATCCCTGAAATATTTTTTAATCCTTTGACCGGTATGAGATTTTGATCTCCTACTATATATTCTTTCTGGAAATCAAAATTATTACTCAGGTAATATACACTTCTGATGATCAGCGGAACGAAAATGGTTTTCAATGGAAAGTCAGAAAGATCATTACTAGCAGGAACTGATGAGATCAGTATCTTTCCTTTACCAAATTCAGATTCAATAAGAAAAGGTTTATTGTTTGTAAGTGTAATAACAGACCTTGCATTTCCATTCATCAGTAAATTAAAATATGAATTAATTTGCGGGGTCTCTATCCTAAACTTTTCGCTTGTAAGATTAAGATCTTTATTTCTAAAAATTTCAGAAAGTACAGGATGTTCAAAATCAACTTTATCAAATCCTAAATTTAAATTAATATCCCTGTCAGTATTCATTTTATCAATTTGTATTGAGTTCAATTTATTCAGAATGGTGCTGTTATAATTATTTATTTCAATATTGCTCCCGAGAAACATAAACACACCTCCTCCATTTGAAATAAAATCTTTAAGTATATTAGCCTCAGTATCAGTAAATGATCTTTTATTAGAAATGAATGCAACATTACTTCCGAAGATCTTTTCAGATACAGTTTTCTCATAATTTATATTAAATAAAGTGCTTCTTCGGAGAATTGAATCAGTTAAAAATTCTGAAGCTGTTTTAAATGCAAGATTTATGAATTTGAAATCAGCCGGATCCTCTTCAATGAAAAATATATCAAATTTTTCAGGAATGTTTAAAGTAAAATAATACTTATTATCCTGAATGATTTCGTCATCTGAAAATTCACCCGAGGCAAGCTCGATATAACCTGACACATTTCCATTTTTGCCCGGGTTAAATACAAACTCAATTTCCTTTTTATCAAAAGAATTAACGTCGGCAGACTTCTCACCTTTTAGTTCATCTGATATATAAAGGCTGAGAGTTTTATTACTTACATTAAACTTAGAGAAATTGTTAAGATTTATTTTTATTTTTATGTCCTTATCTTTCTCCAGTATTTTTGAAACTACGGCAAAACTATCCAGGGAAAGATTGCTGATCTCCCTTTCGCCAACATCGATCAGATAAGTGCTGACCGGATTATCTTTTAAATATTTAAGATCTTCCGAAGTTTTGAGATCGTTGTCAAAATTTGCTTTCTGAAAATCCGAAATAATAAAAACTTCTTTGACAGCATTTTTGGAATTGCTGAGTAATTCATCAGCTGTATTTAAAATCTCAGACATAGATGCAGCCCGCAGAGAATATGGAAGCGCATTAAGAGAATCCAAAATCTCACTGTAATCATTAAATAAAATCTTCCTTTCTTTTAATGCAATACTAGAAGTTGGTATAAAATATGTTTCGTCTGTCTCTTTATGCTGATCAAGTATCTTCTTCACATATTCCTTCGCATGGTCGAGATAAAGGCCATTATTATCTCTAGCATTCATACTGAAGGAATCATCAATAAATATTATGACAGTTGAAGCGGCTCTTGTATCCGGATTGCCGGCATATCCTTTATATACAGGTCGTGCAAATCCAAGTACTAAAAAAACTATTACGAATATACGAAGCAGAAGAAGCAAAATTTGTTTAAGCCTGATCCTTCGCATTTTTGATTTCTGAATTTCTTTTAAAAACATCAGTGTACTGAATTCTACTTTGCGAATCTTTCTTAGATTTAAAAGATGAATCAGGATCGGAATTGATACAGCTGAAAGTGCAATTAATATGGAAGGGTTTAGAAAATTCATTAACAGATCATAAATTTTTATTATTTTATTATAATGCCTGACTTAGCAATAGTTTACAAGATAGATCATATATTTTATTATCTAAATGCATTTGATTAATATTTACAGACGTTTGATCAAAGAAGTTTCTTTTTTAATAAATTTTCTCTATAATTTCACAATTATAATATTAATATTACACGGGCTAAATACAAATGCAGACAACAATTTTTCTTAACGGCACTATCCCCCGCGGGCTTATCGTAGAAAAATGCATTTCAGGGAAAAGCTATATTATTGCAGCTGACGGAGGAGCAAATTATCTTAATAAGAAAAAAATTCTTCCAAATATAATTATAGGTGATCTTGATTCAATATCCGAAAATTCACTTAAATATTTCAAATCTAAAAAAGTCATCATCGAAAAGATTGAGGATCAGGATACAACTGATTTTGAGAAATGCCTTCTGTTTTGTTTTAAAAAAAAACTGATCAATATAATAGTTTTGGGTGCAACAGGCACAAGGCCTGATCATACACTCAACAATTTTAGTGTTCTTAAAAGATATTCTGACAGGTTGAATATAAAATTGATAGAAAATGAATTTGAGATCTTTTTTATTAAAAAGAAAATAAAATTTAAATATAAAACTAACGAAACTGTTTCCTTCCTCGGTCTTCCCAAAGCAACAGATATTAAAACTGAAGGTCTTGAATACCAGCTTAAAGGAGAAGATCTTGAATTCGGTATCAGAGAAGGAACATTGAATAAATCGCTTTCCGATTCGGTAACTATTTCATATGACAGCGGGAGTATATTATTATTTAAAAAACATTTTATAAAATAGCGGAAATTTTTTGAGAGTATTTTTCACAACAAACGATTACCTGATCATACTGGCATATTTTGTGGCAACGTTGGTGATCGGATTACGAACAAAGCCTTCCGAAAATTCAATAAAAGATTATCTGATCGCGGGCCGAACACTTACGCTTCCTGCTTTTGTTGCGACTTTAGTATCAACCTTTTACGGCGGTATACTTGGAATCGGGGAATTTACATTTAATTTTGGAATATCAGGATGGTTTCTTTACGCCTTCCCCTATTATTTATTTATTTTAATATTTGCTTTTTTTCTTGCTGATAAAGTTCGTAAAGCCCATCTTTACACAATTCCCGATAAGTTGAATGAGGTCTACGGAAAAAAGGTAAGTGTATTCGGTGGCATATTGATTTTCTTTCTTTCCACACCGGCTCCTTACCTGTTCATGATGGGAATTCTGATAAAACTGTTGTTTGGAATAAGCATCACTATCGGAATGGTGATCGCTCTGATCCTGTCGATCGCTTATCTTTTTAAAGGAGGTTTCAGGGCTGACGTACGTGTAAATATTCTCGAATTTATTTTAATGTTTGTGGGATTCGGAATAATCCTGCCTTTTTGTTTTGATAAACTTGGCGGACTGGATTTTCTTGAGACCCGGCTTCCTGCACAGGATCTTACTTTAACCGGAGGCAATTCCCTTCAATACATTTTGGTTTGGTTTTTCATTGGATCGTGGGTATTGATAGATCCGGCTTTTCATCAGAGATGTTATGCCGCAAAGAGTAAAAAAACGCCGCGAAGAGGAATTTTAATCTCACTGGGGTTTTGGATAATTTTTGATATGATGACGACTATCGCCGGGTTATATTCAAAAGCATATTTTGGTGATAAGCTTACGGATCCTTTATATTCTTTTCCGGCACTGGGAAATATTTTATTACCTCCTATAGCTAAAGGAGTTTTTTTTCTCGGTATAATTGCAACAATAATGTCTACACTTCATTCATATATATTTATTTCAGCAACTACTTTCGGAAGGGATATTGTTTCAAGAATAAAAAATCAGGCTGAGGAAAATATATTGCATAACAGACTCGGAATGATCGTAAGTGCAGTGTTTTCGCTATTTGTCGCTTACATGATACCCTCTGTTATTAACATATGGTACACTATCGGGACAATGATACTTCCTGCATTGCTTATCAGCGTGATATCTTCATACTATGAAAAACTTCAGATACATTCTAAATTTATTTTTGCTTCAATGATCACTTCCTTTTCAATTTCTCTTATCTCATTTTTAATAGGGCAATTCAGCCAGATAGATGGTCTGGCACAATACCCTTTAAATCTGGAGCCTATGTACCCGGGTTTGATTGCCGGACTTGTAATTTATTTTATCGGATTTAAAAACAGAAAACATTTGAAAACAGAAGCTAAACTTCAGTAACGTTTATCAGATCTTATAAAATATTATTATGATCAGGCTTTTAACAATATTTATTTATTTAATAATATTTATTAACATTTCGTTTTCACAGGATATTTCAGGAGAATTACTTCAGGATACAGTCAAACTTCAGCTTACACCAAAGGAAAATTTAGATACTAATTATTTCAACGTTTTTCCGAAAAAATATTCTAATAAAAAGATTGCACTTGTCCTAAGCGGCGGCGGAGCACGTGGCATTGCACAATTAGGGGTAAT
This sequence comes from Ignavibacteria bacterium, assembly GCA_039925865.1. Lineage (GTDB taxonomy): Bacteria > Bacteroidota > Ignavibacteria > Tepidaquicellales > Tepidaquicellaceae > JBDSYA01. The sequence goes on along the minus strand of JBDSYA010000121.1, from coordinate 32,718 downwards.
AAATGAACTGGAGAAAAATAATATCCGCATAGACATGATAGTCGGGACCAGCATCGGTAGCATAATCGGCGGATTTTATTCATCCGGTTATTCTTCTTCAGAAATTGAAGATATACTTATGGATTTTAACTGGGACAGAGCTTTAAGTTTAACAAACAAATATCAGCGGACTTCTCTTTTTCTTGAGCAAAAGAAAATACAGGACAGGAGCCTCCTGACTATTCCACTTGATGGTATCAAACCTATATTACTTCCTTCATCATTGTCTAACGGGCAGTATTTGAGTGAAAAAATAAATTCGTATATTTTAAATGCCCGTTACCACAAGAAAAAAAATTTCAATGACCTGAAAATAGATTTCGCAGCTGTTACAACTGATATAGTCAGCGGTAAAAGAGTTGTATTAATTAAAGGAAATTTAAGTGAATCAATCAAAGCTTCCTTTACATTTCCTCTGTTGTACACACCTATTAATATAGACGGCCGGGATCTTGTTGACGGCGGCTTAACATCAAACATTCCCACCGATGTGGCAAAAAATCTTGGGGCTGATTATACAATTGTTGTTAACTCTACCAGTCCGCTGAGATCAGACTTTGAATTAGACGATCCATTGAATACTGCTGATCAGATCCTCTCTATTGCAATGCAACAACTCAGCAATCTTCAGGTAAAGGACGCAAATACAGTAATAAACCCTGATATTAAAAATTATTCTGCAACCGATTTTTCAAATATTGCTTTTCTTATTTCAAAAGGACAAAAAGCTGCATTACAGAATATTGATAATATCATTTCAGACATAGATTCTATTGAATTATCAGAATCTAAATACTTTAATAACTTCATAATTAATCCCAGGGTTGAAATCGATTCGGATATCTATTCCGCAAAATATAAAGACACTCTTATAAGCCTGACTGAAAAGAATTTTGAAAGATATACCTCTATAGAAAGAAATCTCCGGATACTCTATCGTGCCGGTAATTTTAAAAATGTTTATTCAGTAATAAGCAGAGATGAGCTGTCAGCAAAAATAGTATATCATGTTACGGAAAATCCCATTGTGGAAAAGATTGTTGTTAAAAATTCATTCCAGTTTCTCGACAGCCTTATCGATAAATTTGAAACTCTGAATATTAACAACCCGGTAAATTTTAATACAACCAAAATACTTTACGAGAATATACTCGGAGCATTGAGAAAGAACTCATACTCGGCTGTCGAGATCATTAAATTTTATTTCGACTATAAAACTAATACTCTTGAGATAGCTTTAAGCGATGGAAAAGTTGAGGATATTGAACTGACCGGAAATAAGAACACAAATTCGAATGTTATTATCCGTGAATTTAAATTTGATAAAAATATTCCTGTCAGTAATACCAATCTTACTGAAAGTATTGTAAATATTATGAGCACCAATTTATTCAAACAGGTTAGTTTTGATTTCAATTATAAGAAAGGAATAACAAATCCTTTTTTAAAAGTCCGAGTGATAGAAAAAAATACAAAAGCATTGAGATTCTCTGTTAAAGTTGACAATGAACGAAATCTTCAGCTTCTCCTTGACCTCAGAGATGAAAATATTTTCGGAACTGCCGTAGAATCAGGCATACTTGCCGCGGGAGGACTGAGAAACCGAATATATCTTTTTGAGATTAAGTCAAATCAATTTTTCTCACTGCCTCTGACTTTTAATTTTAATACATATTATACCTTCAGAGATATAAACAGATATGTGCAAAGCATTGATTCGGTTGATAAGAAATTTAATGTCGATAAAATTGGTGAATACAGAAATTTCCGCAACGGCGGATTTAGTTTTCTTTTTGGAACACAGCTTGAACGCCTGGGAACACTTTACGGACAGGCATTTATAGAGAATCAGGAAATAAAGAATAAGTTTGGCAGTGAATCATTATCTGAAAAGCTGAGAGTTGTAAAATTGAAATTCGGCGGCATCTTTGATACGGAAGACATACTCCCCTTCCCAACAAAAGGATATCTTATGAATTTTTATTATGAAACCGCAAATAATATACTTGCCGGTAATTCAGGTTATACAAAATTATTCATTAGTTATGAGCAATATTTCCCCATCGGAAAATCACAAACACTCAGGCCGAAATTTATTTTTGGATTTGGGGATAAGACCACACCGCTTACCGAACAATATTCTCTGGGCGGTGAAAAATCTTTTTTTGGAATGGTTGAAGATGAACTCAGAGGAAGACAAATACTCGAAACTTCGATCGAATACAGGTATCTATTTCCGTATAAATTATTTTTTGACACTTATCTTAGCTTCCGCTATGATGTAGGAAATGTATGGCAGGTTACTGAGGATATCAGATTTAAAGATCTGCGTCACGGAATTGGTTTATCAGCATCTTTTGACACACCAATTGGGGAAGCAAGCTTTTCAGTAGGAAAAAGTTTTATCATCAAAAGAGGTCTTAAAAAAGATTCATTTATTTTCGGACCTTATGATTTTTATTTTTCAATAGGATATGATATATAAGTGTTCTAAATTAGAAACATAAAAATTTAACTCTCGTAACTATTTTTAAAACACATTTAAAATTCATTTCAGGATTTTGAAATTCCTTAACAAATTCCGCGAAGGAACTTTGAGAGTAATATTTACTTTCATTGCACTGTATTGTGTTGCTTTTGGATCCTATGTTTCCGTTATGACTTTGGTGTTTGAAAGATTCACAACCGATGACTGTCTCTGGGTCCAGGAATTTAACGGCAATAAAGTTAATCAGGGATTATTTATTGACAAGATTATTCCCGGCGGAACCGCTGATCAGGCAGGTCTGAAGAATGGCGATCTCTTACTTGCTATTAACGGCATTAAATTTAAGGAGTCATCTGAAGCAACGAAAATCCTAAATTCGTTTGGAAATGAATTAATAGATTATACCATTCTTCGTGATAACCAGATATTAAATTTTAAGATTGAGGTTTATAAACTTTTCAATATCACTTCATATATTTTTCTGCTTTTAGGATTTGGATTTCTTTTAAATGGCTTTCTGGTTGGTTATTCAAAACCGAAAGAGCTTACTTCGCAGCTTTTCTTTTTTCTGGGTTGTGCAGCGGTACTTGTCTTTAATGCTAACGGAGGATCGATAAATGCATCAACACAAAATTTTTTCTATTTTTTTAATATTAATCTTGGCAGCATATTATTTTTCCCGCTGTTCATACATTTCTTTCTTACATATCCTATTAAATACGAATTTAAGAACAGGAAAAAGCTTCTGACATTTATCTATTTATTTGTCATTGTCACCAATCTATTGTTTTTATTGACCCGCAGTTATAATAATTTCGAAATTACCTCAACTGTTAAAACGATTATCCCCATTTTATATTTAGCTGCGGGGATAACTCTATTCATTAACTCATACAGAAAGTTAAAAGAAACTAATTTAAGAAAGCCACTATCAATAATTCTGTATGGATTTTTGCTTGGAGGGGTCGGTTTTGCATACACCATCTTTGCAGGTATTTATTTTGGTTTTGTATTTCTTGTAAACCCGTTAGTATTTTCTCCTATTGCTCTTGTACTTGCTATTCCTATGTCTATTGGATATTCAATATTTAAGTACAGAATACTCGATACAGTATTCATTATTAAAAAGGGTTTGGTCTTTGGAATTATTACAGCTTTTATTGTCGGGATGTATCTGCTGCTTGTGCTGGTGCTTGATTCTATCCTTAGCCAGATAATGCCGCAGAATAAGCAAATGCTTACCATTGCGTTAATCATTATTGTCACTTTCAGTTTTGATTTTGTAAATAAGAAAGCCAAAGAATTTGTTGATAAACAATTTTACCGCGAAAGGTATAATTACAGAAAGTCACTTCTTCTGTTTTCCGAAGAACTTCCCTACCTTGATAACATGCGCAAAGTCATTGAAAAAATAGGAACATCAGTAAAGGAAACAATGGGTATCGATAATCTCAATGTATGGTTTAAAGATATTGAATATTATAAAATACTGCAGGGCGAATATGAAAAAAACACAGGCAATGAGAAAATAATACATAAAAGCGACGGATATAATGATGCATTTTCAGCTTTGTTCAAAAACAACAAAGAACCGAAATTACTGAATGATATCTACTTACAGGAGCTGGATCTTACCCAGGATCAAAAAGATATTATCCGCAATGAAACTTTTGTATTATCCATTCCAATATATATAAAGGACAATCTGATCGGGGCAATGAACTTCGGAGAGAAACCATCCGGTAAAGCATATTCAGACGAAGACATCGATCTTTTGAAAACACTTGCATCACAGGCTGTCATCTCATTTGAAAATTCAAGACTGCAAAAGGAAAAAATTTCTAAGCAAAAGATAGAAGAAGAATTGCAGATCGCCCGGAAAATCCAGATGGGACTGCTTCCGCAATTTATAAATACTATCAAGGGTATGGAAATATCAGGTTTTTATAATCCGGCAAAAGTAATCGGCGGTGACTTTTATGATTGTATCAAATTGAGTGAAACAAAAATGCTTGTAATAGTTGCAGATGTATCCGGCAAAGGAATTCCTGCTGCAATATATATGTCAAAGGTTCAGGCAATGATTCAGTTTGCGGCTAGTATATTTCAAACACCTAAAGAGATACTTATTGAGGTCAATAAACAGATCCATCAGAAGATTGATAGAAGATCTTTTATAACTACCATAGTAGCATTATTTGACATGGAAAAAATGACGGTGAAGATATGCAGGGCCGGCCACAATCCTGTTATTTATTCTGTGAATGGTAAACTCAATTTACTAAAAAACAAAGGTATGGGACTGGGTCTGGAAAGTGAAAAGTTTTTTGATGACAATCTTGAAGAAACCGAAATAAGTATAGCCGAAGATAATATGTTTGTATTTTATTCAGACGGTTTGACGGAAGCGATGAATAAAAACCGTGATGAGTTTGGAACTGATAAAATAATTGACATAATCTATGACAACAGACAGTATGCGTGTTCGTTAATTCAGAAAGAAATAATTTCTTCTGTTAATAATTTCAGGGGAAGTGCCGAACAAAATGATGATATCACTCTGGTAGTCACTAAGATCAAAGCTAAATCGTAAAGCAATTAGGAATTATTTGAACATCCCAAAAGAAGTTTAAAAATCTTCCAATACAATTCTGAGATTATAAAATTTAAAATCATAAATCAAAAATCTTAAATCGAAATGATTCAACGCTATTCACTAGATGAAATGTCTTCAATATGGTCAGATGAGAATAAATTTAAAGTATGGCTGGAAATAGAAATACTGGCAACGGAAGCACAATCAAATTTAGGTTTAGTACCACTGGCTTCTTTGAAAAATATACGGAAGAAGGCAAAATTTAATGTTGGCAGGATCTTAAAAATCGAAGATGAAGTAAAACATGATGTAATAGCTTTTCTCACAAATGTTGGTGAATATGTGGGAATGGATTCTAGATTTATACATTTAGGAATGACAAGCTCGGATGTGATCGATACTGCCCTTTCTGTTCAGATGAAACAGGCAGGTTCAATTATTTTAAAAGATCTTATCGAAGTAAATACAGAACTTCTTAAAAAAGCAAAGAAGTATAAATACCTTACAATGATCGGAAGAACACACGGTGTACATGCTGAACCAATAACTCTCGGTTTAAAATTTGCGCTTTGGCTTGATGAGATGAACCGCAATATTGAAAGATGGAAAAGAGCTGTTGAAATAATATCCGTTGGACAGATCTCCGGTGCGGTTGGAACTTATGAGCACATTTCTCCTGAAGTTGAAAAACATGTATGTAAAAAACTCAATTTAAAAACTGCTAATATTTCCACACAGATACTTCAGCGTGACCGGCATGCGGAATACATGTCAACCCTTGCAATAATAGCTTCTTCAATTGAGAAATTTACAACAGAGATCAGGCATCTTCAGAAAACGGAAACACTAGAGCTTGAAGAATATTTTTCTTCAGGCCAAAAAGGTTCATCGGCAATGCCTCACAAAAAAAATCCTATTACTTGTGAGCGTCTTTCCGGCATGGCAAGAGTCATCAGAGGAAATGCGATGGCTTCATTTGAAAATATTTCTCTTTGGCATGAACGCGATATAAGTCATTCTTCAGTTGAAAGAATTGTAATTCCGGATTCAACAATATTAATGAATTACATGCTCACACAATTTACAAAGCTGATAGATAATCTCGTTGTGAATGAAGATAATATAAAAAAGAATCTTGAGCTGACAAATGGTTTAGTATTTTCACAGACAGTTTTATTAAAGCTGATCGAAAAGAAAATGAAACGGGAACAGGCTTATAAGATAGTTCAGACTGTTGCAATGAAGTGCTGGAAAGAGAAGATCAGTTTTTTGAAATTGCTGAAAGAAGATAAAGAAGTAATGAAATACTTATCTGATAAAGAGTTGAAAGATATTTTCAATTATGAAAAGTCGAAGAAGAATGTGGATTTTATATTTGGAAGAGTTGGAATCAAGTAATTCCAAAGAGGATTTATAAACTCCGGTTTAACTTCATTAAAGTATTTAGATGTAATTTATTTAATATTCCCAATTTACAATATCCCATATATTTATATTTACCATATTGGTAACTTTTGCTATATTGCAGGTGCTAAATTAAATGAGGATCATTTCTAAAAAATTATTGAAAGATTTTTGGAAAAACCATAATGCTTCTGAACAACCATTAAAAGCATGGCATTATGAAGTTAAGAATGCACGATGGAAGAATCATAATGAATTGAAACAGCATTTTAGAAATGCTTCAGTTATTAATACTAAAAGAGTTGTCTTTAATATTAAAGGAAATGATTACAGATTAGTCGCTGCCATTGAATATAATTTAAAAATAGTTTTCGTAGTATGGATCGGCACTCACTCTAATTATGATAAAATTAATGTAGCTAAATTAAAATATGTTAAAACCAATTAAAACCAAAAAGCAGTATGAATCTGCATTAGATAGAATTTACAATTTAATGCAAAAGGATTGTAAGCCGAATACCAAAGAATCGGACGAGCTTGAAATACTTTCGATACTTGTTGAAAAGTATGAGGATGAAAAATTTAAGATTGAATTGCCAAATCCTGTGGAAGCAATAAAGTTTAGAATGGAAACATTAGGATTAACACAAAATGACTTGTCTGAATATCTTGGATATAAAAGCAGAGTGTCTGAAATTCTTAACAAGAAGCGGAAACTATCTTTGCCTATGATACGAACACTTAATGAAAAATTAAGTATCCCTCTGGAATCACTTGTGAGAGATTACAAAATTGTAAACTATAAATAGTTTACAATGCACTATACTCTCTTCTCAGCTCGATCACCTTCCCGATAATCTGAAACGGTCTGTTAATTATAGCTTTATACTTTGAATTGGAGGCTTCAAGATAAGCATTAATTTTTTTATTGCGAAGAGTTTTCACAGTTGCTTCATCGTCAAGCAGTGCAATAACGATCTCCCCGTCTTCTGCAGTGTCCTGTTTCCTGACAATTACGATATCACCGTCATAAATTCCCGAATCGATCATACTTTCACCTTTCACCTTTAATGCAAAATGAATTTTATGACCTTTAGTATTTTTTTCCATGGTGACATAACCCTGGACATTATCACTTGCGAAGATCGGCTCTCCGGCTGCAACATTACCATATAAAGGTATAAGATTAACATCAGATTTCATTTTCTCAAAAGCTTTTTCCTCATCTGATTTAATTACTTTAAATCCTCTTGCAATATCTTTCTTTCTTTCAAGATAACCCTTCTTTTGCAACGCAAAGATATGATCCTGTACGGTACCAATAGTGATTTTAAATTTTTCGCCGATCTCTTTTAATGTCGGTGGGTAAGTGTGTTCGATCCTGTGCTTTTCGATGTAATTAAGAATCCTTTGCTGTTTAGTTGTAAGTTTATCCATAAATCAATATGGCATAAATAGATAATAGTGTCAATAGAATTTTTGAGTTACTTATGAAAGCTTGGATTTATTCTTAACTAATTCTTTCAAAGAATCGACATTGATTATTTTCAATGAGATTATCAGTAAAATAAAACACAATGGAAAGAGGATCTTTAAATACCATGGAATTGAAACCATTGTCATAAGAAAATAATAAAGTGCAGTAATAACTCCCAGAATTAAAAATATTATTCCGATTTTTTTATATTCATAACGGACGGGATAATATTTTTGAGAAATAAAATAAATGCCAAGCATCATTATAAAATAACTTATCAATGTAGCGACGGCAGCTCCTGTATATGAATACTTGGGAATGAGAATAAAATTAAAAAATATATTTGCCAGGGCTCCGGCTCCTGTTATCAAAGGCAGGTATTTGGTTTTCTTTTCAATATAAATTCCCGCCATGAAATTTATGTAAACTCCGTAAAGCAAATAAGAGAATAATATTATCGGGACAATGTTCAAACCTCCCCAATATGCTTTACCAATAAGATAAATATCGGAAGGAAGTTTCACCTTTACAATATCTTCGATAAATACAGAAGCTACAAGAAAGATAAGAGATGTGAAGATAATGAATAGAGTAAGGACTTTAGAGAAAATTCGTTTTGCGTCAGGATCTTTTGCGTTATTCAAAAAGAACGGTCTCCATGCAAATTCAAACATTGATACGATCAGCATCATCAGGATACCGAGACGAAAACTCGCCTGATAAATTCCCACCACCGAGTCGTCGGTGATATATTTTAAAATAGGACGGCTGATAGTCTGAATTATGTTTGCTGCAATTCCTGCAGGAATAATCGGTATCGAAAACTTAAGAATTTGTTTGATAAGATCCTTATTGATACTAAATGTAAGATTTTTTGATAACACGGGGATCAGCATCAAAAAAGTAATGACGGATGCAATGAGATTGCTGATGAATACAGCTTCAATTCCCATGTCAAAATATGAGATCAATATGATATTCAGAAATACGTTTATTACAATATTTGAGATCTTAATTAATACAAACGTTTTTGCTTTGTTATGCAATCTCAGGTAAGCAAACTGAATGAGCACTATTGCATCGAAGAATAATATGAAAGCTGTATAGCGGATGAGTATAGCATATTTCAGATCAATCTGGAAGACGTAAGTGAGAGGATCGGCAAGAAAATACAGAAGTGCTGACAGCACCAAAGAATTAGAAAGTAAAAGTAAAAAGGGATTTGAAAAATTTTCTTTTTGGTTTCCTACTTCAAGAGTAGAGGAAAACTTCATGTAACCGGATTCAAGTCCTATTGAAAAAAAAACATTCAGCATTGCAATATATGCGTATATAATTGCAATAATTCCATATTCCTCCGGAATAAACCGGTTTGTATAAAACGGGACTAAGAAAAAACCTAAAAATCTTCCAATGATAGTGTTTGTTCCGTAAATCAGAGTATCTTTAGATAGAGTTTTAATTTTTTCAAGCATCGCTATTGAAAATAAAAAAGGTTATTCCGTAAACCGGAATAACCTTTAAAGTAAATTATAATTAACTTTTAATAGAATTGAATTCTTACCTGAGATGATGCTAAAAAGTTTTTATCACCGTCATACACATAGACACTGTATCTTCCCGCACTGTAAAATGTAACTTCTTTCCAAAACCACGTCCAGCTTGGATCTACAATATGATTTAATGTGCTTTCGTAATTTTCATTTCCTTCGGCATCTATTTTATAAATTTCAAAGTTCACACTCTGAGTTCCAACTGTAAAAGGTAGTGTTACAAGAAACTTTAGAAATCCACCCTTTTCATTTATAGTAAATACTGAACTTTCAGCAATCGGAGAACCGTTACTGCTTACGTTTTCACAAAATTGCAGTGACTGTGATTTGACATTGTTATCAATACCTGATAACAAAATGTACATCAAACATATAAATATTAATCTTATTGCTGCATTCATTATTGATGGCAAATTTTTAGTTAACGAATTATTTCCACGAGTCCGCTCGCAACAGTCCTGTCATTTTGATCCAGCAGAAAAACTCTGTAAATACCCGGATCTTCAAAGCTCATATCACTCTCTGAGTTTTTTTCAAAGAAAACATATTTCATATCAGGCTCTACTACATACTTAAACTTTTTATAGTAGTCAAATTTACCCGTGCTGCTGTTATATTTATCCATTTGAATGGAGCAGTCCCTTAAGCCGAGAGCACCGTCAGCTTTTACCATTACTGTGAGATAGCCCGTGGTAAATCTGTCGCTTACACCTACTTCACCGCTCGAACTGTATTTTTCACAGAAATACAAAATAGGATATTGCTGCGCATATGAATTAGCTTTAAAAGCAAAAATCAATATAACTGTGAATATGGCCAACAAATATTTCATTTTATTCATTATCCGTTTCCTTTCTTTTTTTTTAATTTATATTTTGTCGAAAATTATTTATAATCTATCCTAACTTTACCACTTGCTACAGGAGTACCGTCTTTTTTAAATACTGTAACTTTATAATCTCCCGATTTATAAAAGGTGATCTTGTCAAAGAAGAAATAATTCTTTTCCGGAGAAACATCATATGGCTGAGTATCTATGATCTCATTACCATCAAGTGATTCCCTTTCGAGTCTTACGTCAACAGAGCCCACTCCTACCGGCTGTGATGTTTTAAGCATAGCCGTAATGTAACCGCCTTTCTCATTTATAAAAAACTTATCAGCTTTTCCAACTTCTGTCCCATCTTTTGAATATTCTTCAACAAAATAAAGTTGATTTCCACCCGAGTTAGTAGTAGTGGTAGTCTCTTTTTTTGTTTCTTCTTTTTTTGTCTCTTCTTTTTTGTCTCCGCATGAAGTTATTATAGAAAAACAAATTAATAAAGATAGTAAAAAGCCAAATCCATTAGTAAGTTTTTGCATGATTATTGGTTTAAGTTAGAACAAAATTTTTCAAATGTAAAATTAACAGGTTACATATTCAAGTAACAAAATTTAATGAAATGTCCATCGAACCTGCCGAATGTGTCAGTGATCCTATCGAAATAAAATCCACTCCTTTGAGTTTGCTGTAATGCTTTATATTATTTTCATCAATGCCGCCTGATAATTCCAGCTCAAAAATTTTTCTGTTTAAGCTGATCGCTTTTCGAACGTCGGAGATCTCAAAATTGTCCAGCATTACCCGGTCAATAATTTTTCTTCCGTTCATCAAAACTTCTTCTAACTCTTTCAGATCTTTGACTTCAATCTCCACTTTCATTCCGGGATGTTTTTTCTTTTGACTAAGTTTATTCAAAGTATTTGCAATCCCGCCATTGGCCTCAATATGATTGTCTTTAATAAGAACCATATCATAAAGTCCAAACCTGTGGTTATCCCCTCCTCCGATCTTTACTGCAAGTTTTTCGAAAAGCCTAAAGTTAGGTGTGGTCTTGCGCGTATCTATGATCTTTATTGATTTATTATTTAAAGTTTTTTTCAACTCATTTGTAAATGAAGCAATTCCGCACATTCGTTGTAAAATATTTAAACCTGTTCGTTCCCCCAAAAGTATATTACGGGTATTACCTGAAATTAAAGCGATCTTTTCTCCAATAGAAACTCTATCCCCTTCATTGATATAAAATTTTATGTTTGTAATCTTATTTTTTTTATCTTTTTTATCTATTTTATCTATGGCATTAAAAACCATTTGAAAAATCTTTAGTCCCGCTGCTATGCCATTTTCTTTTACAAGTAGTTCTGCCTTAGAATTCTGAGCTGAGGGGATCAGCAATTCTGAAGTGATGTCTCCTTTACCGAGATCCTCTTTCAAAGCCAGGTCTATAAGTTCATTAGCTTTTTTAAAATCGAAATTTTTATAAAGATCCAATATATTTTTTTTAAAATTTTAATCTGACGGTTTCAATGAATTTCAAAGGCGGCCTGACAGGTTTCATTTTTTTCATGTCTACAAAAGCATGAATCGTGAAGCCGGTAACAATAATAATTTTGTTGCATTCAATTTCGTAATCTATTCTCAACCTTACAGAAGGGACTTGTTCAAGCCTGGTCTTTATAATAATAATGTCATCGTACTTTGCACCTGAAATAAATTTGGCATGTGCTTCGATTACGGGCAGGCCATAATTTTCTTTTTCAAGCTCAGTGTAAGGATAACCTAGCTTTCTTAAAAAATCATTTCTTCCGGCTTCAAAGTATTCAAAGTATCTGACATTATTTACAACGCCCATTTTATCTGTATGAGCATATAAAACCCTATATTCTGTTTCAGCCTGTATTATGAGAAAGTTTTTAGAGTGTTTGTAAATATAAAATTACAGAAACAACAATTTTATTTCCAGCGGGTTATCAAAATAGATCTAGTGCTGAGTTAATCTATAAAAATTTTACCGGGGTTCATTATATTATTCGGATCAAAAGTAGATTTAATATTTTTCATCAGTGCGATCTCTTCAATTCCCAGTGCAATGGGAAGATAATTTTTCTGAGAATATCCGATACCGTGCTCGCCGGAAATTGTTCCACCGAGTGAAACTGTTAAAGTAAAAATTTTTCTGATAGCTGTTTCAAGATTTTTCTCCCAGCTTTCATCATCGAGTTTATCTTTTAAAATATTTACATGTACATTTCCGTCACCGGCATGCCCGTAACATATAGTAGTAATTCCATATTGTTCAGATATTTCTTTTACGCCTTTGATAAGTTCAGGGATTTTAGATCTCGGAACTACAGTATCTTCTTCTTTGTATTCTGAAATTGATTTAACTGCTTCTCCAATACACCTTCGCAATGCCCAAAGCTCATTCATCTTTTGTGAATCTTCTGCCAGTAAAATATCATATGCTCCGTTGTCAGTAACGATCGCGGCTATCGCTTCGATATCTTTATCAAGTGACTCTTCATAATTCCCATCAACTTCGATGAGCAGCTGTGCGGCCGCGTCGCCGTTTGGAAATTTTTTGCTTAATTGATTTTCAGCGGCCTGCATTGCAGAGTTTTCCATAAGCTCAAGCGCTGAAGGCGTGATCCCGTGCTGAAAGATCTTAGCGACGGTTTTTGCGCAGTCTTCAATATTATTAAAAGCGACGAGCATTACTTTTTTAAATTTTGGCAAAGGAATAAGCTTAATAATTATTTTTGTAATAACTCCAAGTGTTCCTTCACTCCCAATCATTAACTGAGTAAGATTATATCCCGAAACATTTTTTAAAACTCTTGCTCCTGAATTTATTATTTCACCCGTCGCAGTTACAAATTCCAGACCCAGTATATAATCTTTGGTAACTCCGTATTTAACAGCACGCGGACCACCGGCGCATTCTGCAAGATTACCTCCAAGAAATGAACTTCCTTTAGATGAGGGATCTGGTGGATAATACAGATCAAATTTTTCGCATTCTTCCTGCAATACCTGAGTAATAACACCTGGTTCGGCAATTGCCTGAAAATTTTCTTTATCGATCTCAATAATCTTCTTAAATTTTTCCATTGAAAGGCATATACCTCCATAAACAGTAAGGGCACCCCCTGAAAGGCCTGTGCCGCCACCGCGGGGTACAACAGGAATTTTATATTTATTTGCTAATTTTAATATCAGAGATATCTGATCAGTATTGGAAGGCTTAACAATTACTTCGGGATTGAAAGAAAGATTTTCCGTGAAGTCTTTAGAATATAGTTTTAAATTCTCTCCATCTGTAATTACTGATTCACTTCCAACTATATTAACAAGTTCAATAAGAACATCATCATTTATTTTATTATACATTTTGGAAAATACCAATATTGCAAAGAAGTTTCAATTTATACTGCAGTCAAGTTATGGCAGCAAAAATGTTGCAAGAATATTATTCAATTTTATTTTTTAATTACAGTTAGGCGATAATATTAATTGAAAGAGTATTTTTTCTACTAGAACAAATATGGACCGCATTTAGGAAACTATTAGGAAACAAAAAAAAATAATTTTCTTTGATTGAGTTTGCAAATTAAATTTAGTAATTTATATTAATTTAATTCACCCCTATTTAATGAAAATCAATTTAAACAACATGTTTGGAACAAAAACTAAGGAATCATTGCATTCTGAAGAAATAAAATCTCCGCAGAGACCAAGCTTCCAGGGTCCTCAGGATAAAATTTTAACTCTGATCAGTGATGGTTGTAAATTCGAAGGTAATCTTTCTTCTCCTTCTACAACAAAGATCGATGGTCATGTAGTTGGTAATCTAAGAGGTGAAAGCGGAATTATTATCGGAGAAAAAGGTATCGTGGAAGGTAACGTGAATGCTGTTGATGTAACTATTCATGGAAATGTCAAAGGAAATGTCAAAGCTCACAAACTTGAACTGAGAAGATCGGGTTCATTGGAAGGTGATGTGATCATAGAAGAATTGATTACTGAAGCAGGTTGTAAATTCAATGGCACCGTCAAAATGGGTGATGATAAATCCAAAAGTAATATCATCGACATGAAAGTTGATATGAAAGACGATATTGAAATTCATGCAGATAATAAATCAAAAGAAAAACCTGTAATGAAATTTCATTAACAGATTTTTTTACCAAACCACTGCTGTTCAAAAAACTTTATTTAATTTTTACATCCCTGCAAACCTATTAAATCCAGGTGTCTGCTACCTATTGCCTGGTTCATATATTAAAAGACTTCGATTTGAAATTACATTCAAACTATTAATTTAACTTGCAGTAAGTTTGAATTCTACATCTTTTTCTGATCCGTTTCTGATTATTTTCATTGATAGAGTTTCACCTGTTCGCATGTCATTAATAATAAAAAGCAGATCCTGTTCATTATTGATCTTCTCCCCATTTGCCATAATGATTACATCTTCAGGCTTTAATCCGCCTTTATCAGATATACTTCCTTTCTGTACTTCAGTCACGACGACGCCCTGAACTTTATCAAGCTTTAAATATTTTGCTATTCTTTCATCGATCGCCTGTATCCTAAACCCGACATTGAAATTTCTTTCTATCTTACCGTTGGATTTAATTTCTTCCATGATCCTTTTTACCCTGTTGATTGCAATTGCAAAGCCAACACCTATACTACCGTTATTATTATTTCCGCCTGTAAAAATAATTGTGTTCATTCCTATCACTTCTCCGTCAGCATTTACCAGCGGTCCGCCGGAATTTCCAGAATTGATGGATGCATCTGTCTGGATCATATCCTTATAGACTCTGTTACCGTCTGCGTTGATTTTCATATTCGTTGCGCTGACAACCCCAACAGTGACACTGGGCTTATCATTGATCTCAAACAATCCAAAGGGATTGCCAAGTGCTATCACCCATTCTCCTATTATAACATCATCAGAGTTTCCAAGTCTTGCATACTCAAGATTATCTTTATTGATTTTTAAAAGTGCAACATCAGAATTTCTGTCGGTTCCAATAAGCTTTGCATCTATAGTTTCTCCGTTTGTCATCGTAACGGATATTTTGGTTGCATTGCCTACTACGTGATCATTGCTTAAAATATATCCATCGGAAGAAATTATATAACCTGACCCAAGCCCTTTTACAACCTGCTTTTGTGGTGGTCTGTTACCAAAAAATTGCTTAAAGAACGGATCATTATCAAACATTGAAAAAGGATCCTGGACCTCTCTTACTTCCTCCACATTTATCCCGACAATTGATGGAGATATCTTTCTTACAGCTTGTGTGATAGCAGTTTCTCTTGTTAGTGTTATGTTTTTGTTGTTTTCCTGAGTTGTGTTTTGGACAGGTGTAATTGATTGGTTATTCTCCTGAGAAAATTTTGATGAGAAGAAATATTTTCCGGCTACTATACCCGATACCAAAAGTAGTATTGCGGCAATAACCATTAAAAATTTTTTATTCATATCTAATTGATTTTTCCTCCCATCAGGTAAATTTATAATATTATCTGTTTTCATTTGACTTAAATTCGTTTTGAAATTTATACGATATTATTTCTTTAAAAGTTTTTTTACTTTTTTATAAATGGCATCCCTGTCGATCTCAAACTTCTTCATTAGCTGTGATGCGATTATTCCGCTTTCACCAAAGGAATTATTGATCGCGATATGATCCATTTTGACGGGACAATGCAATACAACAACTTCGGCAACTGCACCAAACAACCCGCATGTCCATTGATGATCTTCACATGTTATTATCAATCCGGTTTCTTCAGCACACTTAATAATAGTATCCTTGTCGATAGGCTTTACTGTATGCATATTAACAACTCGCGCGCCTATACCTTCCTTTTTCAGTTTTTCGGAAGCCACAATTGCTTCCCATACTAGCAGACCATTAGCGATCAGTGTCACATCGTTACCTTCGATCAAAGTATCGGCTTTACCTAATTCAAACGGCGCTTTCATATCTGTAAAATTAGGTGATTTCTCACGGTAAAATCTTACATAAAAAGGTCCCGGTGTTTCAATGGCGAGATGCGTTGCTCTGTAGGTCTGATTGTAATCACAAGGCGTCATGACATTCATGTTTGGAAGAATTCTCATTATTCCCACATCTTCAAAAGACTGGTGTGTCGCACCGTCCGGTCCAACCGTGATGCCGCAATGAGATGCGCAGATCTTTACATTCATTTCACTATATGCAATGGATTGTCTTATTTGGTCAAATGGCCTTCCGGTTGCAAACTCTCCGTAAGTTGAGGCAACAGGTATTTTACCAACTAAAGCCAGCCCTGCAGCAGTTCCCATCATGTCTTGCTCTGCAACACCCACTGAAATAAACCTGTCCGGATATGCATCCCGAAATAAATTTGTTTTAACAGAACCAGTTACATCACCTCCGAGTACAACAAGACTCTCATTTGTTTTTCCTATATCAACCAATGCATCTGCAAATCCCTGTCTGGTTTCTTTTAATTCCGGGTCTTCCAAATTAAATTTCATCTTTTATGATTAGATTTTAAAAAAACAAAAATACCTTTTATGAAAGATGTATTCAAATGATTAAAAAGGTAGAATGATTAAATTAACAAATTTTCTCAACCTTTTTTTAAGCAACAGAGTTTGTAAATAAATCTCTGTATCAGTCCCTGCGTTTAAAAAATTCTTATGATCTAAGGTCCTGGATTGTTTAGTACTAGCTTTCGGACTCACATTATTTACAACTAGTTCAAAACTATTTTAAACTTGAGTCCAAAAAATACAAGCTTGACATTAATAATTGTAATATGAATGTTTGCAAAAATGGGAATGACAGCTTTCACAAAAATTTTATTCCCAAACACACACTCATGAGGCTGTTAAAAAAAATATTGGACAAAGCCAAAACTAAATCGCCAGACAGATCAGGTTTAGTAATCCCAGTCTCGGAAGCAACAAAAAAAATCACAGGAGAAATCTCAAAGAATTCAAAAGTAACAAATAAGAAAACAATATCGGTTTCAAGATCAGAGCACACAGGATCTCATGGGATCGGATACTTCGTTGAAAAAGCCAGGAACAATAATTTTGTGCTTGATGAATTTATATCAACTGCAGATTCTTACTTCCACTATTCAAACTATATTATTTTCGAAATAAGCAAAGGAGAACCTGTTCATTGCTTACTATTCATTATCATCGACAGCAGCGGCACGATAGCCGGACTACTCCTGATCGCACTTAATAAATCCGGTCGCCGTTCATATCCCGGATTCAAAGAAAATGCAAAGATCTTTGAAGGTGTGATCGAACGATACTGCGGTGTACCTCCATAATTCAATTCTAAATTCTAAATTTCAAATTTACTATTTCGTAGAGTTATTGAACGATGTTTATATTGTTGATCACAACAGCTGATTAATTTTTCGGACTGTCTGGTAAAAAGGCGTACAAACTGAAAAGTTATACAGTGTCGATCCTGAAGGTAATTAGAATTACTTGAGGTTTTTACTGTATGGAGATAATTTCAAATTACTTGATTCAAAGTTTGAGAAAATATCATTAAGCATACGACTCTGCGGCTCCCTAACAAACGAAGCCGGCAAAAGCACTTCGGTTGAATTTAATCATCAAACGAATTAAATAAATATCATGCGAACAAAATTAATGTACATTCTGATATTTCTCTTCCTGTTTTATAACTCATACTCAAACGCACAAGTAGAAAATTGCAATATTACAATTCTCGATTCGAATAACATCAGACAAGACTTTTATGATGTCAGTTTACTTTCATTTAAAATGGACATTCTCACTTTTACCCAAGGCAATTCGATTCAAAAAATAAATATCACCGATCTTAAAAAACTTGAATACTTTGGAAATACAGAAGCACCATCGGGTTTAATAACCGGTGCGGCTATTGGCTTTGCGATCGGAGCAGCAGCCGTAATTGGCCTGACCGGTTTAAGCTTTCATGGTTCTACTGAGGCAAAAGTAAATCCTTTAGGTGTCATAGCAGGAGGAATAGCCGTTGGTTTTGTCGGAGGTTTGATCGGAGGATCTATACAAGGGATACACCGTGAAAAAGTAAGGGTTTATTTTACGGAGATGTCTTTAAGTGCATCCAGAAAAAAATTAAACGATATTTTTAAATTTTATGCAAACTAAAACTATGAAAAATCTGAAGTCAATAATTTTAACAAATGCATTAATAATAATTTTATTAAATGCTTCTCCTTCCACGGCGCAATTAAAAGGATGGAAGATCTCATTTCTCGATTCAAATAATTTAGTAAAAAGTTACAGTAATGTTTCCCTGCAGTCCTTCAGAAATGACACACTGAATTTTAAAACTCACGGAAAAAAGCATAAAGTCAGTATGAAGCATCTTCTGATACTTAAATCTCCTGAAGATGCCTGGAATTATACAGGTATGATCATAGGAGGATCAATTGGTTTCGGAGTTGCTGTAACAATTTCAGCAATATTAAGCGGAGGTGGACTAACCGGAGACGGACCCAAGACCAAAGTAATTGACGCAATTGGCGGAGGATTATTGTTTGGAACTATATGCGGCAGTGCTGTGGGACTTATTCAGAAATTAATTAAAGGAAACAAAGAGGAAAGTTATGAAATTGAATTGAGCGGAAGATCTCCTGAAAGAGCAAAAGAGGAAATTAAATTAATTTTCAAACAGAATAAATAATAACTAATAATAATATGATATTAAAATTATTTTTACAGGCAACATTGGTTTTCTTTTTATTAAATTCAGATTCATACTGTCAGCTGACAGACTGCAGTATAACTTATCTTGATTCAAACCATGTCGGGCAGGTATTTAATGATGTCACTCTTATCAGCTACAACTCAGACATATTAACTTTCGCAAAAAACTTTTCTATTCACAAGCTTAATATTAAAAATCTTAAATCATTAGAGTATTCAGGAAATACAAATTCTGCAAAAGGCCTGTTAACAGGTGCTGCAATAGGATTGGCTCTTGGCATTACCTTTGCGATAATGATTAGTGATATTAGTTTTCATGGCAGTTCAAAAAATGATCTAAATCCTTTAAAAGTTATTGGAGGAGGACTAATTCTCGGAGGTATTGGAGCATTGATCGGCGGATCAATACAGGGAACTCATCGCGAAAATGTCAGAGTAGATTTTTCAAAGTTGAGTTTAAAACAAGCACGGATACGAATTCAAAATATACTGAAGTTTTACGGGTGTTAAACTATAATTATGAAAATAAAATTTTTACATATATTATTCTCCGTATTTCTGATTAACCATCTTTCATACTGTCAGATCAAAGATTGTGATATAATATTCTTTGATTCAAATCATGTATTGAAAACTTATAGTAACATTACTTTGAACGCATTAAATTCTGACACACTTATCTTCAGTGATTTAAGTGATATTAAATCAGCTTATAGTTTACCAATAAAAAATTTAATTGAACTGGAACATACTGTTTCAAAGTCGCCTATGGGACTTATAATTGGTGCTGCTGTTGGATTTGCAATCGGTGTTACATTAGGAACTATTTATAGCGGAAGAAGTTTTGGAGGAGCTGCAGGAAAGAGCAGTATTATTCAAATTCTTGGAGGCAGTGCTTTTCTGGGAGTTATAGGTGGAGTTATCGGCGGATGGATACAGGGAAGTCCAGCTGAAAACTTTAAAGTTAATTTTATGGATCTTTCCCTGAATCAGAAAAGAAAAGAATTAAGAAATATTTTTAAACAATACAAAAACTTTAAATGATATTCGGGAAAATTCTTAATAGTGAAGTGAGGATTTTAGTTTTCATGCTTCTTACAATTTCTTTTACAAGCATTGCTTATTCGCAATCCGGTTGGATTCAGCAGGTCAGTGGTATAAATGATAGTCTGAATTGCGTCAAGTTTGTAAATACTGCTGATGGATTTATTGCCGGAGATCATGGGAGGATTTTGAAAACCACAAATGCAGGATTAACCTGGAATTTACTGTCAGGAAATACAACGTTAAAGATCTTTTCAATCTCTTTCCCGAATTCATCCACAGGATATGCTTGTGGTGACAGTGGATTGATAATCAAAACAACAAATTCAGGAAACAACTGGCTGACTTTAAATACCAAAACTAATATTAAGCTCCGTGGAATTACTTTTGCCAATGTTAACAATGGCTGGGCCGCGGGTGACAGCGGATTAATTTTATCAACTACAAATGGCGGGACAAACTGGATTGCACAGCATTTGCCGGTTCCGGTACAGTTGAATGGAATTCATTTTGCAAATGAGAGAAAAGGCTGGGTTGCAGGATTTGGAGGATTGCTTCATACTTCAAACAGCGGTACTAACTGGAGTTATCAGTACAATGATGGTTCATTAATTTTGAATTCTATCTTTTTTGTTGACTCATTATACGGATGGTCTGGGTATTATGATAACAATACTTTTGGCCCGGAAAATATAACAACAACTGACGGAGGAATCTCATGGAGAAATTATTCTGCAGGAATGAACAGATATTCAATTTCATTTTTCTTTATTAATAAACAAAACGGCTGGTCATCGGGATACTACGGCAACATTGTTAAAACAACAAACGGTGGAGTAAACTGGAGTTCTCAGCCGTCTGGAATCACTGATCACTTAATGTCAATATTTTTTACAGATTCATTAACAGGATGGGCTGTTGGAGAAAATGGAGTAATTCTTAAAACGACTACCGGTGGTGTTTTAACAAACATTTCAAATACTTCTTCAGCATCACATTCCTTATTTTTTCTGGAACAAAATTATCCGAATCCGTTTAATCCAAATACTATAATTCGATATCGGTTATTTGAAAATTGTTTTGTAAGATTAAAACTTTATGATGTGCTTGGGAATGAGATCGCTTATCCGGTAAATGAAAAACAAAATGCAGGATACTATAATTTAAACTTTTCAGCAGAAAATTATCAATTGCGGAGTGGAATATATTTTTATGAAATGTTTATAAATGAAAATGCCGTTGAAACAAAGCGAATGATCTACTTGAAATAAAATTTTAAAACTTTTATAATCTACTTTTATAAAATATTATTTTCCTTCAAAAAATTTACTATGGTCTTGCCACACCAATAAAATTTATTGCATTATTATCTGCTATTGACAGATCAGATCCGTCTATGATATTGTCACCGTTAACATCGGTAGGCAGGTATGGGCCTGAAATAAATTCGAACGCGTCGTTATCTATAAATGAAATATCGGAAGCGTCGATTATACCATCCTGATTTACATCGCCGCTATAAATACAATACTTACTTCCTTTAAGAATTAAATTATTTCCAAATGCCTGTGTCACTGCAGATGTAAAATTATAAGTTGGAACGGCCATAAGATGGCTGGAAATTTTATTTAAAATTTCTCCTCCTGCCCTGCTCCATGTTTCTATGCTGTTGAAATGTCTGATAACAATATAGTACCTGTCAGATGGGGTATTGTATGAAAAATTAAAAACGCCTGTAAAACTAATTGTATCAATCGGTGATGAGGCAGAATCTCTTACGGCATAAGGAAATGTATCATCTCTTAAATAAGCCTTAATAGTATCTCTTCGGTTAAGGCGGTTAGTTGAAGAATTGTAAAGACCCTGAACAGCCGCAGCGATCTTGAGTATGATACGTGGGGGGACAAAATTACTAAGAGTATCAACAGAATGTGTGTTGGAAGTTGTAATCTCTGTGTATGCTGTATTCACGTAGGCAAACAATTTAGTCGCAAATGAAACTACCGGAGGATTTCTCCATCTTATATTAAATAATTCATTTACATCAAAAAATTTTGCGGAAGTTTCTAGTCTTACTCTTGCTATCTTCGTACCGGGAGATCCGTTGCCTGTCATAATAAATCCGTTACCTGCACCCGGAGACATATTCATTGCTAATTTAAGAATATTTGCAGTTGGGTTTTCGGCAGTACCTATTGAAGGATTTCGGGGCTGCATTGCAACAGGAAGATCTGATCCTACTATCGTATAATTTAAAACTCCCCCATTTGCGATCAGGGAATTAAATGAAAAATAATATTGCCCGGCAGCATATTCAAAAGGAGTCGGAGAGTTTGTATGCTGGACATAAATATCAAATTCAACCTGATTGACAAAGGAATTTACAGAAAAATTTTTCGCAGATAATGTATAAGTCGGAACCTGCGAATATGCCGGTAAACTTATAAAAGAAGAAATTATAAATGATATAAAAATATATTTTTTCATATTTGTTGATCTAGTTGGATTAACTTAGAGAATTCAAATTTTAATTACGATATAATTTAATTTATGTGTTGATAATTTATGTTAATATTGAAATAAATAATATATTAAACGCCGGGGGCAAAGTTATTAAATGCTGAGAACATAACACTTACAAGTAATAAAAAAGAATACAACTTTAATTGTAAACTAAATAAATCCTCTTTTATATAAATTGAATTACTGTTATTGAAAAAGTAATTTACATCTATATATGAAACTACTTTACAGTTATTTAAAAAATTACAAGCCTCTTGTAATACTTGCACTAATCCTTGCAGCTATCAATCAGGTTTTTTCTTTGTTAGATCCGGCAATTTTCAGACACGTAATTGATGATTATGCAACCAAATTTAAAGAATACACTACTGCCGAGTTTTTTAAAGGAGTTGGATTTCTTTTAATGCTTGCTGTAGGAGCTGCACTGGTGTCACGAATAGCTAAAAATTTTCAGGATTATTTCATTAATGTTATAACTCAACGACTGGGCGCACAAATATATTCCGACGGAATAAGTCATTCACTCGAACTCCCTTATTCGGTTTTTGAAGATCAGCGAAGCGGCCAAACACTGGGCGTACTCCAAAAAGTGCGTACAGATACCGAACGCCTGATCTCAGCAGGAATTAATATTTTGTTCACATCTATTGTAGGAATAATTTTTGTCGGGATCTACGCATTCTCCGTTCACTGGATTATTGCTCCGATCTATTTATGTGCGATTCCCATCATAGGTTGGCTGAGTTCAACTTTAGGAAAAAAAATAAAAACCATTCAGAAAACAATCGTCGCAGAAACAACCGGACTCGCCGGTTCGACTACCGAATCTTTACGTAACATAGAACTGGTAAAGAGCCTCGGCCTTTCACAACAGGAGATCAACAGGCTTAATAATATAACTGAAAAAATTTTAAAATTAGAATTGCAAAAAGTTAAATACATAAGAAGCCTTAGTTTCATTCAGGGGACAATTGTTAATTTATTAAGGACATCCATTTTACTGCTAATGATGTACCTTATTTTCACTCAGCAGATCACGACAGGTCAGTTCTTTACATTGTTTATATATTCATTTTACATATTCGGTCCATTACAAGAGCTGGGTAATATTATAAATATTTACCGTGAAGCAGAAGTATCTCTTGGGAAATTCAAAGATATTATGAACACTCCTAAAGATCCTAAACCTTTGAACCCTATCAGGATAGATACTATAGAAACGCTTACTTTTGATGATGTAACATTTCGTCATAAAACTTCATCTACAAACGCACTTACTGACATTTCGTTTAAGACTGAAAAAGGAAATACAATATCTTTTGTTGGACCATCAGGTTCCGGTAAAACCACTTTGGTAAAACTGTTACTTGGACTTTACAGACCTGAGATCGGAAAAATACTTTATAATAATTTTCCTTTTGATAAAGTTGATCTGGACAGTTTAAGAGAAAAGATTGGATTTGTATCGCAGGATACACAACTATTCTCAGGAACAATCCGCGAGAATTTATTATTTGTAAATCCTAAAGCAACTGATGAGGAATGCATGGAAGTTCTTAATAAGGCTGCGTGCCAGTCTCTACTTGAAAGAGCAGATAAAGGCCTGGACACTGTCATTGGTGAAGGCGGAGTAAAAGTTTCCGGCGGTGAAAAGCAGCGCCTCTCAATTGCAAGAGCTTTGTTGAGAAGACCGAATTTATTAATCTTTGATGAGGCAACTTCAGCACTTGACTCAATCACAGAAGAAGGTATTAATAAAACTATAAGAAAGATTTCTACTGAAGGAAATCATATCACGATAATGATCGCTCACAGACTTTCTACGATCATGCATGCCGATATAATTTATGTTCTTGAAAAAGGGCAGATAATTGAATCCGGAAAACACGCTGAGCTTCTTGAGATCAAAGGTTTATATTATGCAATGTGGAGACAGCAGATCGGAGAACGTGAGAGCATATTAAAAAATAATCTGCTTTCAACAGAGAAGAGTATGAATTAAATTTTAAATTTTCATCATCACATTCTAAATCCCCTTGGATTTTTAGTATTCCTTTTTCAGATCAACAATATTCATCAGGTCTTTCCTGCCTTTTGCAACTCTTGTAATATTTTCAATTACTTCATCCCATCTGCCCAGATCATCAAAAGGAGATGCAGCACGATGCGGAGACATAACAACATTTTCGAGTTTATAAAATGGTGATTTATACGGATACTCTTTTCCGTTTTTATCTTTCACAGGATTATAATTATACCAAACGTCGATAGCGGCTCCGGCAATTTTATTTTTTTTCAGCAATTCATATAAACTTTTTTCATCAATAATGCTTCCTCTCGCCACGTTTACTATTATAGTATTCTTTTCAAGAAGTGCTAATTCTTTTTCACCGATCATCTTATCAGTTTTTGAAGTATGCGGAATTGCTATAATTAACAAATCAATACACTCTAAAAATTTGTGTAATTCCGGCCCTTCATATTTCTTAATAAATGTAGGATATTTTTCATTCTTATTTTTCCATTCATGTCTTAACACATGAAAATTATTCTTTTCAAACCCGGAAAGAAATTTATGAACATATTTATTAATGGCGCCATAACCAAGCAATCCGATATTCCTGTTTTTCAATTGAACTGATGCATTACTGAAATCCTTATCATCACTTGTTCTCCAGATACCTTCTTTCATACGGTTGTGATGAGGAATGATTCTGTTCATCAATGCGAGCAGCATCGCAATAGTGTGCTGAGCAGTAGAATATGCATGACCATGACCGTTTACAAGTATAACTTTTTTTGTTTTATTTATTTTTTTGAAATTTTCAATGTGATGTTTAATACCCGTGCCGGGATTAATGAAGACCTTTAAATTGTGCAGTTTTCGCAAAAGGTCAATTGAAAGCCGCCAACCAATAATTATATCAGCTTCAAGTCCAAACTTTAAAATATTTTTTTCGTCTGTGAATTTGGGGAAGATCAGTTTAACATTTAGAAAATCTTTTAATGATCTTTTTAAATGATTCTTCAGACTCTTATCAACATCCCAAATAAAGAGTACAATAATATTTTTTTTCATTTCAAGCACCAACGGTCAATATTTTTTCAAAATAGTAATTAATTATAAATTTTATTAGTCTCAACGGATAAAGATTTTAAAATTTTGATCCGGTCTTCAAAATATTAATCTCATCCTGAAGATATTAATAAATTATACAAATTAGAAACGATGAAACTTGTGCTTTAATAAAAAATCAACTTTAATTATATTATAAAACTATCCAATAATTAAAAAAACTTAATTAAATATTATGATCAGAATAATTTTGCTTTTTATATCACTGAATTTATTTGTAACAGGTATTATTTTTTCACAGCACGATATGGGCTCTGATCAAAGTAGTGTTAAATATCCTGCAGTACTTATTCCGGGACTTGGTTCACTTGATCATCCTGTCACAACTAAGAATAAACAAGCTCAGAACTTTTTCAATCAGGGTCTCACTTTAATTTATGCCTTTAATCATAATGAAGCCGTCCGTTCGTTCAAAAAAGCTGCCAAGCTTGATCATGAAATGGCAATGGCATACTGGGGAATTGCATATGCTCTCGGTCCCAATTATAATCTTCCTGCTGATGATGTTCAGCGCAAACAGGCTTACAATGCATTGAAGAAAGCTATTAAACATTCCAAACATTCCTCGCAAAAAGAAAAAGATTACATTACCGCTTTATCAAAAAGATATAAAAAAGATCTTAGTATTAGTCAGAGCGTATCAGATGTAGAATTCCGGACGGCAATGAAAACTCTTAAAGATAAGTATAACGATGATCTTGATGCAGCAACATTGTACGCGGAGAGTATGATGGTATTGAAGCCATGGCAATTATGGAATAAAGACGGTACTCCTGCAGAAGGTACGGAAGAGATCATTTCTGTTTTAGAAAGTGTTATTGCGCGTAACCCAAATCATTCCGGGGCAAATCACTATTACATACATACTGTAGAAGCTTCCAATGATCCGGGTAAGGCGCTTCACAGCGCTCAGGTATTGAAAGATCTTATTCCTGCAGCCGGACATCTTGTACATATGCCTGCACATACTTTTTTCAGGGTCGGAGATTATGAAGGAGCATCCTTAGCTAATTTTAATGCTATCAATGCAGACGAATCATATATAAGCAGATACAAGCCTGAAGGAATTTATCCGGTAATGTATTACAACCATAATATCAATTTTATTTCTGTTTCAAAAATGATGGAAGGAAATTTTTCAGATGCAATTAAATATGCAAAGCAAATAGAGCAAAATGTGAAACCTGTTGTACAAGAAATGCAGATGCTTGAAATATTTTATTCCAATCCTCTGATGATACTGATCTCTTTTGAAAAATGGGGTGATATACTCAGTTATCCTAAACCAACTGAAGGTTTAGATCTTTCAACTGCGATCTGGCATTTTGCAAGAGGCATAGCCCTGGCAAATCCCGGTAAAACCACAGAAGCAACTAATGAACTTAATGAAATGATTAAATTGAAAGAGAAAATTCCTGCGGAAGCTGTTTTCGGATTCAGCTCAGCTAAGACAATTCTAGATCTTGCCGAAGCTTTGCTTACTGCAAACATTGCAGCGCACAGTGATAAGCTTAATGAATCTCTGGATCTTTTTGACCGGGCAGTGTCATTTGAAGATGCACTTAATTATGATGAACCGCCGGACTGGTATCCTTCAGTAAGATTGAATTTAGGAAAAGTTTTGTATTCGGCAGGAAAATATGAGGATGCTGAAAGAGTTTACAGAGATGATCTGAAAAAATATCCTCATAACGGCAGAGGTTTATTCGGATTACATGAATCTCTTAAAGTTCAAAATAAAAATGAAGAAGCTGAAAAAATTTATCAAGAGTTGCAGACAGCATGGAAGAATGCTGATACAAAATTATCAATGATTGATAACTAAGTTATTTTATTAACAGCATCTTTTTTGTTTCAGTAATTAATTAGGTTTCTGAATATTAATGTAATTTAAGCAGTATTTATTACTTAAGATTCTCAACAAAAACTTTCGCATCATTTAATCTGATCTTCTTTGAAACAACTACGAGTTTTATTGCTTCGATCTTTTTTCCCTGACTGATGAGCGTCTTGACTCTGTTTGTTAGCTCACTGTCACCTTCTATATCCGATCTCATATTATTATATACGTTTAAAATTTCCGGGGAATTATTCACAGCATATTTCTCAATCATATTTTTTGCATCCGACAAACTGAGTTTTTTAGTTTCCCTTAAATATTTTATTGCTTCCATTTTATTATTGCTGCTTAAAAACTTATCTATATTAATTTTTGTATCCGGTTCATTTACCTGGTTTGCGTATTTTTTACGATCAAATTTTATTTCATTCACATTTTTTCTCAATAAAAGTCTTATAAGAAAAATGATAATTGTGAATGAAGCAAGAGCAGCAAAGAACGTTAAAATAATTTTACTCATGATTGTCTAAAATCTATTTAGAAAGCATTCTTTGAAGAAGCTGATTATAGCTGAAAATATTTCTTACTCTAATGTATAGATTTATGTGTTCAGAATTATAATCTTTTTTAAGATAAGCTATCTTTAGATAAATTTTTTCCAAAACGGTTTCAAGATCATTTTCCACAGCACGTAAGGAATCTAGATCTTCAAGTAATTCCTTTGTGACCTTTTTCATGGAAATAAGCTCAAAAGGAAGTCCGCAACTAATTGAGGCTTTCATTTCTGCAACTTCAAGATTATTTATTATCTGAACTAATCTTTCATCGCTAAGCCGCTTCTCTTTGTTGTTAAGGTCTTCAAGAAATTTATTGTTAAGCTTCACTTCAGTCAGCAATGCACGTTTGATCTTATTCAGCGCAACTTTATTACCGGCAAGATCTTTTGTAACGTCGTAGATCTCTTTTATAATACTCATTGGAAGGATTCGTTATGATACAAAAATAAGTTTATGATCATCCTTAGACAAGTAATAAAGAATTTTCACTGGAGGCCGTGCCTAAAATATTTTTGGCCAGCTATTATTAATAAAAATTAATAATAAAAACAAATCCCGCATTTGGTAATACTCAAAGCAAATTATCATAAAAAAAAAGCCCGCTGGTTACACGGGCTTTTATATTATAAGAATTTATTTTAGATCTTATTTTAACAATAACATTTTTTTTGTATCAGTAAAAAATTCAGTTTCGAGTTTGTAATAATAAACTCCTGTTGAGAATGAAGATGCATTGAAATCGATTGAATGGCTTCCGGCCTGCTGAATACCGCTGTTAATGACAGCAACCGTTTTACCCGTGGCATCAAATATACTTATCTTAACATTTGTCTGTTGCTTGAGCGAGTATCCTATGATAGTAGATGGATTGAATGGGTTAGGATAATTTTGTGACAGGCTGAAGTTTTCAGGAATTTCATTCACACCAGTTATACCCACTAACCCTACTACAAGGCTTACTGTTCTTTTATGAATAGGTGTTCCGTTTGATCCGGAACCTGTAACTGTAACTATATAATTTCCGGCTGTAGTACCCGGAGCGGCGTTGATTCTTGCCAGCAGTGAATCAGGATATGTATTTAAAGTATTTCCATTAGGGAATGTCACAGTTAGTGCACCCGATGCCGGAGTAGGGACTACTGAAGCAGTAAAGCTTGTAACATCAGTGTATAATTTTACAGAAGGAACAGAAACTCTGAACGTTGTAACATTTGAGCTGCTTATTGTAACACTTGCAGGATTTACTTTCATTGCGTAATCCGGAAAGTAAGAGCCGATATTTTTATAATTTCCGTTTCTGCCATCATACCATACTGAGAATGAAGTTTTTCCATTTGCTGTCATACCGTCATAATCACCGCGGTAACAATTCTGATTTACACCGCATGCTGGAGTTGGGTAAGTCCATGTTTGTGTTGTAAGTCTTTGATTAGGAGCAAACGTCTGACCTCCATCATCAGTATATGTTGCATATACATTTACGCCATAAGTAGTCGGAGCCAGTCTCGTATCATACCATTTAATATAAAGCCTTCCTGTTTCTTTTTCACACCATATAGCCGGAAACCATTGATCACTTGCTTCAGGATCTGCATTATCATTTACTGTGACCCTGCTTGACCATGTCATTCCCTGATCATCCGAATATTGTAAAATTACGTCAGGCTTGTTTCCGTTTCCTGCAGGAACATTTGATGCATAAACAAGATAAAGTCTTCCTCTGTGTGGACCATAGCTGTTATCCATTGCTATCATTGGATAAGGACGGGTTCTTCCGTTATTAATAACGAGTCTTCCCTGAGTATTCAAAGTACCAACATGACCTGCAACATTCAGGCTTGTTCTGAAATCAAAAGTCTGACCTCCATCTGATGATCTGAAGAAGTTGTAAGTAACGTTTGCTGTTGAACCTGTATTTGTTACATACATAACTGTTCCTCCTTGTACACTTCCGGCCGGACCTACTGCGATCATAACTCCGGGTACAGTATTAGATGAGCTGAATGTTGTTGTCCAGGTTAAACCTCCGTCAGTGCTCCTTGAAAAATTTCCCGGAGTAATAGCTGCATATAAATAATTTGTGTAAGGACCGTTTGTCTGATCAGTAGCAAGTGTATTCCTGTCGTTTCCAGTTACAGAGAGAACCGGAGCTGTGTAGGTCTGACCTGCGTTCGTTGAATTATAAACATATTGTCCGCTTACACCCGATCCGTAATGAAGCACTCCAAGACTGTCCCATGCTGACCAGGGATCGCAGCACGTAGATGAATGATAAGCCGGGTTGCTTGCAGTCCAGTCGTGGCCATCGATGGTATAATAAGCTCTTTGACCCGAACCACCATTTACGCCAAACTGCATTTGCAAAGGATTTCTGGGATTTGAAACTAACATTTGCTCTGCATTATCAATGCCGATCTCAAAGTTATCGTAGCCTGCTGTGTCGGTAATGATACTTGAATTATCACTTCCCTTTTGTAAATGAAGCAGGGATTCTTTTGTTGGTCTGTCTATCAATGGATCACTCTCGTCATAATTATATATTGTGCTGGTGGTTTGTCCCTGGAAAATTTCCGAACCGACAAATGCAAGCGACACTATAATAATCAGTGCTGTGAAAGTCCCTTTCAAAAAGTTGGGTAATCTTTTCATTTTCTTTATTTGAATTTATAAATTATGGTATACTTTAATATATAGCTTTGCATGTTTTTTTTCAATTGTAAACATTGTAATATATCCTCATAATAATTTAATTCATTTCAACATTGTTCAGCTTATATAATTGAAAAAAAGCAATGAGTCTTAATCGGGTCAAATCATTCTAGAATTCTATTTTTATATTTAATAATTCTCTCCTCAGTATCTCAAGTGCCCGCATTGAAGTTCTTTGAATGTTAATAGCCCTGTTATCACCAAAGCTAAAACACATTGCATGAGTTTTATCTTTACTTGAAAATCCTATCCATGCAAGCCCTAAAGGCTTTGTCGGTGTTGCGCCGGTGGGTCCGGCAATTCCTGTTGTTGATAATGCATAATCAGTTTCCATTAAATTTCTTACCCCTTCAGCCATCTGCATTGCTGTTTCTTTGCTGACGGAACCTTTGCTTTCAATTATATTTGCATCTACGCCAAGAATTCTTATTTTTTCTTTGTTAGAGTAACAGCAAACCCCGCCCTGGTAATAATCTGAGCTCCCGGGTGTGCTCACTATCCGTGATGAGATCATACCACCGGTACTTGATTCGGCAACAGAAAGAGTTTTCTTTTTTTTTCTTAAAATATCACCAACGATACTTTCTATTGTCTCATTGTTTATACCGTATACATAATCACCTGCTTTTTCTCTTATCTTAGTTTCAACTTTACTGATTTCATCAAGCGCTTCTTCTTCATTTTTCCCTGAAGAATTGATCCTTAACCTGACACCTTCCAAGGAAGGAAGAAATGCCATTTTGCAGTCTCCCAATAAATCGTTCATATTTCCCAGCCTTTCATTTAATGAAGATTCCCCCAGCCCGGTAGTCAGTAAAGTTTTCTGTTTTAGAATATGTTTTATATTTGATTTGAATCTTTTCTGCAGCTTGCCGATGATCACATTTTCCATCATGCCTTTCATTTCATGCGGCACGCCTGCTAAAGCTATGATAACTTTGTTATTTTTTTCCATCCACAATCCCGGAGCAGTTCCATTAGCATTCCATATCACTTCAGATTTTTTGGGAACTAATGCCTGGGCTTCATTCACTATAGGCATTACAATATTTCTCAAAGAAAAAATATTCCTTACATGTTTAAGTACTTCATCATTTATCACCAGTTCATCATCAAAGAATTTTATCAGTGAAGGTTTTGTAATATCGTCGTGCGTGGGACCAAGACCTCCTGTAATAATTGTCACATCATAATTCTCTAATGAGTCGTCCAGCTCTTTTAATAAAATATTCTCTTCATCACCGATAACTATTGTTTTTTCAACAGGTATGCTGATCGAAAACATCTTATCTCCCAGATAGGCCGCATTAGTGTTGATTACCTGCCCTATCAGTATCTCATCACCAACTGTTATAAGCTTTGATCTCATTAGGTTAAATTTTTATGCAATTAAAAGTGAAATCAGATATACGGTAATACCTGCATAAATGCCCGCGATCAGATCGTCCATCATAATGCCAAAACCGGTATCAAGTCCGTCGAAATATTTTGCAGGCTGGATTTTAAAAATATCAAAAAATCTGAATGCTGCAAACAATATTAAAAAGTATTTAAGATCGGGATAATTACCGGAAAGTATCATAAAAACAAGAACTGTCGTCCACATGCCAACAACTTCATCTATAACAACAACCGAAGGGTCTTCTCCGAATCTTCGCATCATAACTTTGGATGTAACTACACCTGCAAGAAAGCAAATTATTATTGCCGCTAAAAGTATTTCAATTTTTTCAAATCCTTTTATAAAGAAAAATAACAAACCAAACAAACTTCCAAATGT
>JBDSYA010000120.1:0-13636 GCA_039925865.1 Ignavibacteria bacterium | reverse complement strand
CGGATGTGATTCGTACAATTTTTTTTCTTCCCAGAATTTTTGCCACTTCAATTCTGAAACAGAAAAATCATAATTTTTTGGAAAATCAATCATGTGTTCAGGCTAATTCTTTTTTTTCTTTTAAATTATTTTTCAATATTTCGCTTGCGAGATTTAAATATGCAATTGCACCTTCTGAGTTAATCTTGTACAGACATAAGGGCTTGCCGTAAAAAGTTGATTCATTTAATAAACTTGTATTCGGAATAAAAGTATTCAGGAGATATTTACTGTATTTGATTTTAAGTTCGCGTTCTGAAATTTTAGTAACCTTGGAATCTTTTTCGTACATCGTTAAAATTATCCCTTCTATCTCAAGGTTTGGGTTTGCGATTTCTTTGATCCATTCAAAATAATTAAAAAGCCTGTCTACGGCTTCAAGGGAAAAGTGTCCCGACTTAATTGGAATTAAAATTGAATCTGAGGCAACCAATGCATTTGTTGAAATTCCTTTTAGAACCGGCGGACAGTCGATTATTACATAATCATAATAATTTTCAATTTCCTTCATAGCATTCTTTAATATTAGACGGTTCTCAGAATATTTTATAAATTTCTCGTGCATGTTTATCGAATATATATTTGAAGGGACGAAATCCAAATATTCAAGTTCTGTTCTGTGTATGGCTGATTTAAGTGAATGCGTATAGGCAAATATCTCAGCAAGACTGGCTTTGATCTTGTCAGGTGTGAAACCTAATGCAATTGCAGAACCACCAAACGGATCAACATCTATCAACAGTGTTTTTTTTTCAGCTACAGCAAGTGATGCTGCAAGATTAACTGCTGTAGTAGTTTTACCGACCCCGCCTTTTGGAACACATACTGAAATAATTCTTCCCATGACTATAATTCAGAAAGATAGAACTGATTATTATTAATAACTCCAAAGGGTTTGCATTCCAGCTCATACCCGTCAAAGGGAGTATTGGAACACTTTGATTTAAATTTACTTTTATTGACTTTCCACATCGCACCTCTGTCCAGTAATGTAAAATTAGCCTGCTCCCCTTCTTGGATCTTTATTTCATTTAAGCCTAATATCTTTCTCGGGTTCACAGAAAATTTTTCAATTAATTTTTCAAAAGTAATTATATTACTTTTTACTAAATAAGTATAAGCCAGGCCTACCGCTGTTTCTAAACCCACAATTCCAAAAGGAGCATCATAAAATCCCTGACTTTTTTCATATTCAGTATGCGGAGCATGATCTGTACATATCACATCGATCGTATCGTCTTTTAAGCCCTCAAGTATTTTATTTAAATTTTCATCTGTCCTTAATGGCGGATTCATTTTTGCATTGGTGTTATATCCCAGGCATTCTTTGTCTGTTAAAATAAAGTGATGCGGGCAAACTTCAGCTGTAACATTTAAATTTTTTTGTTTGGCATGTCTTATAAGTTCAACACTATTACCGCAGGAAATATGCTGAACATGATATTTTGAATTTTTTACAAATTGTGTTAAAAGAATATCGCGTGCTATTATAGAAGTTTCACTCACTTCCGGAATCCCAATTACACCCATTAGTGTCGAGTTTAATCCTTCATTCATTACACCTTTATTTGAAAGTAACATGTCTTCACAATGCTGTATCATCACTGAATTAACCTGTGATGTGTATTCAAGTATCCTTCTCATCACTTCCGGATTCGACACCGGTCTGCCATCATCAGTAAACGCTTTGGCCCCGGCTTGATGAAGTGATAAGATTGGCGACAATTTATCACCTTCGCTTTTATATGTTGCACTCGCAGCAATATTGATGTCAACCAAAAAATCTTTGGATCTTTCAAGCAGACTATTGATTAACAACGGAGAATCTAATATCGGACTTGTATTTGGCATGCAAAGAACTCCTGTAAAACCGCCATTTGCAGCAGCATTTGCTCCGCTGATCATATCTTCTTTGTGAGTCTGGCCCGGTTCACGAAAATGAACGTGCATATCAAAAAAACCCTGAACACAGGTTTTACCATGCAGATCAATTTCTTTAAATTTTTTATTTACACCTTTAACTTTTCCAATTTTATTTATTATGCCGTCCTGAATCAGAATATCCGAAATTTCATCAAACCCGTCTTTAGGAGAAAAGATGTGAAGGTTTCTTAATAGTAAGTCCAAATATTAATTTAAATTTTCATTCATTAATTCAAACAGTGCACATTTTATAGCAAGGCCATTAGTAACCTGTTTAAAAATAAAAGAATTTTCTGAAGAAGAAGTTTCGTAATCAAGTTCAACATTAATATTCATAGGTCCGGGGTGTAAAATTTTAATGTCAGGATTTGACTGAAGTCTTTTTTTTGTAATTCCATAATGTTTATTAAATTCATTAAGTGAAGGTAATAAAGATCCGGCATTTCGTTCAACCTGTACTCTCAAAATATTCAATACATCGTTTTTTCTAATCGCTTCATCAATATCATTATAAACAATTACACCAAGTGACTCGATATAAAGAGGTATAAAAGAGAGAGGTCCGCAAACGGAAATATTAACTCCGAATTTTTTTAAGCCGAAAATATTTGAAAGTGCAACCCGACTATGAGATATGTTGCCTGCAATACATACATTTAAATTTTCTATGTTGCCAAATTTTTCTTTTAGAGTAAAAATATCCAGTAACCCTTGTGTCGGATGTTCATTGGTGCCATCACCCGCGTTGATTATACTTGAGGCTGTATGTTTCATCAGAAAATCAGGGGTTCCCGGGACAGAATGTCTTACAACAATGTAATCAAATTTCATGGCATCAATATTCTTTACAGTATCAAGGAAACTCTCACCTTTACTAATCGAAGAGCTTTCTGAAGAAAAATTTATTACATCCATTCCCAGCTTTTTCTCTGCAAGATCAAATGAAGTGCGTGTTCTGGTCGAATTTTCAAAAAAAAGATTTAACACAGATTTTCCTTCGAGTATCCTGTCAAATTTTATTTTTCCAATTATTTTAGTTTTATAAATGTAGGCAACATTGAAAATTTTTTCAATATCTTCTTTCTTCAGATCTTTCAACCCGGGTAAATGTTGAGGGAAATTCATCCGTTACATTCCTATTAAGAAATTCCAAAGTACATAATCCAGTATAAGAATAGATGCAGCGGCAATAA
The DNA here is from genome assembly GCA_039925865.1 of Ignavibacteria bacterium. Lineage (GTDB taxonomy): Bacteria > Bacteroidota > Ignavibacteria > Tepidaquicellales > Tepidaquicellaceae > JBDSYA01. The sequence goes on along the minus strand of JBDSYA010000120.1, from coordinate 10,481 downwards.
CAAATGCTTTAATAGTTGAAAGACCTACTCCTTCTGCTCCGCCCGTAGTCTGGAAACCAATAAAGCATCCAATAGATGAAATTGAAACTCCGAAAAATAATGCTTTGATAGTTCCTGCCAATACATCTTTCATCTCAAAAGCTTTTTTGAATGCGCCTAAAAATGTTTCGGAAGGGACATTAAGAAAAACTACCGCCACAGCATATGATCCGAGTATCGCAATTGTACTGGCATAAATTACTAAAATAGGAAGCATGACTGTTGTTGCTATGATCCTAGGCATTGCAAGATAACGTGTAGGGCTGATAGCCATTGACTCTAGTGCATCAATCTGTTCGGTAACTTTCATTGTTCCAAGCTCTGCAGCCATAGAGGCCCCTACTCTTCCGGCAAGTACTATTGCTGCTAGGACAGGACCTAATTCAATTATAATTGCTTTGGTTGTTGCTGAGCCCAGATAGCTGTATGATATTAAACCTTTGATCTGATATGCTGCCTGCCAGCAGGAAACAGCACCTGTGAAAATGCCAATAATAGTAACAAGAGCCAGAGAGTTAACACCTACATGCATCATCTGCTCTATGATAAGTTTTCTGTCACGGAATACTCTGCTAAGATTTTTTATAACACCAAACATCAATTTGCTGAACTGGCCGAGTTCTGTAAAAAACCTGAGAATTTTCCCGCCTATGAATGTTATCAAATATTAAATATTAACTTAAGCTTTTTCTTTAAAAATTTTACTAAACTAATAATTTTTTAATTTCTGTATTTTTACCTGAAGAAGTTTGTTACCCGATTTTTTCATTATCGTAATGACAATATCCTTAAAATCTATTCTTTCATAAATTTCCGGAACATGCCCTGTAACAGTCTGTAAAAAACCGCTTAACGTCTGATATTCATCTGAATTAAGTGGTATGTCCGCTTCAAATTTATTGTTAAACTCCTCAATTGTAATGTTTGGATTAACGAGATAAATTCCTTTTTTCTGAACCTTTACTTTATTTGAATCACTTTCCGATTCACTGTCATATTCATCTTCAATTTCACCTACGATTTCTTCTATGATGTCCTCCAGTGTGACCAATCCCTCTACTCCTCCGTGCTCATTAACCACTATACCAAGGTGTATGCGTTTTTTCTGAAAATCTTTGAGGATCTCCCCAATGTGTTTAGTTTCAGGAATAAAATGCGCAGGCCTTATTATATCCTGAAGCACAATAATATTTTTATATTCTGCTGCACTAATAATGTCTTTAGAATAAATTATTCCAACAATATTATCTATGCTGTTTTTGTATGCAGGGATCCTGGAATAACCTTCTTCAATCACTTTCTCAATTACAATTTCCCTGTTTTCCTCAACATCAATTGCGAACATGTTATTTCTCGGAACCATAACATCCCTGGCAATTTTATCATTAAAGCCAAAAACTTTTTCAATCAGCTGCTGTTCAGTTTGATCGATTTCGCCCGAGCGCGTCCCTTCTGCTATCAATATTCTAATCTCTTCTTCCGAATGAGATTTTTCCGATTCGGTTGCCGGCTGGATCCCGATCATTTTTAAAATCCTGTTTGCAGTTCCATTCAATGCCCAAATGAACGGCTTGAAGATCAGGTAAAAAACATTAAGTGGTATCGCAACAAATAAGGTGGTGGCCTTCGGATGTCTGATAGCTAAAGATTTTGGAGCTAATTCTCCTACAATAATATGTAGGAAAGTTATAATGATAAACCCAACTGTTAAAGAAATAGTATGAGCAGTTTTTGGGTTATCAATATTTAAAATTTGAAACACAGGTTCCAGTATTCTAGCAGTAACAGGCTCACCTATCCATCCTAATCCGAGCGAAGATATTGTTATTCCAAACTGTGTAGCGGCAAGATATTCATCCAGGTGGGTTATCAATCTTAATGCCAGCCTTGCTTTATTATCTTTCTTTACCTCTGAAGGCTGTATCTGAGTTTTCCTGACTTTTACTAATGCAAACTCTGCAGCTACAAACAAAGCATTCATCATTACAAATACCAGCAATAAAAACAGATCAAAAAATATAGACTTAAAGTATTCCATATAAGTGGAGCAAAATAATTATTTCGTTTACTATCTACAATGTAAATGTAATATTTATAAAAGGTAAAGAATTACGTTGCCCGACATTCAATTATTTGTTTTAAATTTCTTTTAGTGACGTCAGGTAAAATGGGAAAAGATACAATCGTCAAAATTGTTGATTAATGCTAAATGTTGTTTAAAGAAAGTAGAAAGAATGGGATTGTTTTAAATACTTGAGAAGAGGTAGTAAGTAAGTACTATTTTGCGAATATCATTTTTTTAATATCCGAAGAGTAATTTGTTTCAAGTTTATAAAAATAAATTCCGCTTGACATCTCTGTATATTTGGTTGCATTAAAATTAACATTATATGTTCCAGGGTTTTGAAATCCATCAATAAGTACATCTACAAATTTACCTGTCAAACTGTATACTTCAAGCCTGACATTTGTCGGAACCAAAACAATATATGATATTACAGTAGTTGGATTAAATGGATTAGGATTATTCTGTTGCAGTTTAAATTCAGGTACCTCAGTGATGCCTATTTTGATTTCTTCAGTTCTTACTATTTTATTATTAATATCATATGCACTTATCTTATAAAAGTATACCCCGTTTTCCTGTGGCTTATCATTATAGCTGTAATAATATGAGTTTAACGAATCACTCTCTTCTTTTTTTCTGAAATTTGAAAAGAGAATGTCAGACATTGATTTATAAATTTCAGTTCCGGCTTTTTTATTCTCCAGTTTGAATTTGTAAATATTTGCCGGATTTATAATTCTCCAGTTAAGATTTACTTCACCTTTTTTGATCTTTGCAGTAAAATCACCTATTTGATTAACAATATTATCATCATTTTCAGCTCTGGAAAAAGTTGAAAACATTGCTATGATTAAAAATATTTTAAATATAATTTTCATAAATTATCTGTATTGCTGTAAAAACTCTAATCTGTCTTTTAACTTTTCTTTAGGGACAAGTAATTGGTCTTTCCCGAAAATTGCCTCTTCCTGATTTGAAAATACTAATTCATACTCATCACTCATTACTATTGCTTCTTCAGGACAAACCTCTTCACAAAACCCGCAAAAAATACATCTAACCATATTGATCTCAAATTTTTCAGGATACCGTTCCTTATCTTTTCCGGTTTCACCCGCCTGAACTTCAATTGCCAATGCAGGGCAAACACGCGAGCACAATGAACATGCAACACATCTTTCAGTACCGTCATCTTCCATTACCAACACAGGTCTTCCTCTATATGATGAAGGCGGAATCCATTTTTCTTCAGGATATTGTCTTGTGAATTTCGGTCTGAAGATTTGTTTGAAAGTCAGACCTAAACCTTTTACTATTTGAGGAATATAAGTTTGTTCAAATAATGTAAGATCTGTTTTTTTTGTGATGGCCATTAATCAATTTTTTTATAACATAAATATATCTTTTGAAACTTTGTTTTAAAAGTCACATAATTTATTTCAGAAAAATCATTTTCTTTGTATTAATAAAATTTTCAGCACTGATAGTATAATAATAAATGCCTGAAGATAATTTATTTCCATTAAAATCTACTTTGTATGTTCCCGCGGAGAGCTTCTCGTTGTTTACAAGATTTGAAACTTCATTTCCCAATACGTTGTAAACCTTTAGATTAACTCTTTGCGCAAAGGGAATCGTGAAATTAATAACCGTAGACGGATTGAACGGGTTAGGATAATTTTGTGAGAGCGCGTAACTTTCTACCGTTGTCGACAACTGATTAATTCCTACACCGCCTATCTGAACTTTAAAAGTATCCTGTACAAACAATGCCGGATTGTCGGTATTGTACATTCTAACAATTGATGTTCCAAGTCCCTGGCCGTTACAAGTGAAATCTATATAAAATAATGTATCCTGATGACCTGATGGAATAGTATAAGGCTTAAATGGTGAGATAGTGTCAATAAAAGGAGCGTAACAAAGATCATAACACATTTGAGTCTCAAAACCCGGCGGCAAATTATTTAATATCCTGGCAAATCGGAAATTGAGTGGTGCACCTGAAGTATTTCTGACAATCGCCTGGTGCTTTACCACTCGTACAGAATCTGCTACATAAGGAAACTGCACATATTTAGGTCCTAAAGGAATATATGTGAAACCCTGTGCTTTAACATCTATCTGAGTAAATGAAATTAATAAAAGGATTATTAAGTAAATCATATTCTTCATAAAGTTTTTTTTATTTTTATATTAGTTAAGCAGACCCTGCAGTTTATTAAAGTATTGTTTGGCAAGAACATAATCAGACTGTAATTCTATAGCTAATCTATATTCTCCTAAAGCTTCAAACCACATTCCCTTAAACTCAAGTACTTTGCCCATATTTAAATGTGCAAAATGATAATTTTCATATCTTCTGGCTTTTATCGCCAACTCCAGCCACGTCATGGCTTCATCATATTTACCCTGTTGGATCAGGTATGCGCCTATGTCATTGTATGGATTTCCATAATCAGGATCAATTGAAATCGCGTTCTTGCATTCCTCGATCGCTTTATCAATGTCTCCAAGAAAACTGTATGCCCAACCTAGAAAAGTGTGTGCTTCCGCAGTAGGATATGTATCAAGAGAGATTTTATAATTAAGAATTGCTTCTTCGAAGTGGCCTTTCAATTGGAGCTGATATGCTTTATTAAGATATTCTTTAGATTTTTCAATTAAGCTATTTATCTTTTCCGTGCTCATGAGTATTTTTTTTTAAACTTAACGTATTAAATATCTCCAAAGTTTCTTTCACAAACATAACTTATGATATTAAATTTTTCAAGTTGTTTTTGTAAATTAAAAACATTGTTTCGTTTGTATTAATATCATCAAACTTTAAATTATTTTCAGAACACATATTGAAAAATAAGATAGGTATAATTTTAGGCTCGGGGTTGAACAGATTTTCAGCAGAACTTACTAATCAGAAAATTATTTCTCAGGATAATGAATCATTTCATAAGTTAAAAGTAATTACCGGTAATATAGGTGATAATGAGATCCTTTTATTCTCAGGAAGAAGGCATCTATATGAAGGAAATTTAATTGATAAAGTAATTGAAAATATTAGTACTGCTAAGAAATGGAATGTGAATTTTTTGATAATAACAAATGCTGCCGGAGGAATTAATCCGAATTTTAATATTTCAGATCTAATGCTCATAACTTCTCATATCAATATCACAAATAAGTTCATTATAGGAAGAAGCTGTTCCTCAATGTTATATGATACAATTCTTCTTGGAAAAGTAAAAGATATTGTAAGAAAGGAAAAAATTAAATTGAGGTACGGGAAGTATTGCTGTTTTCCCGGTCCCATGTATGAAACGAAGTCGGAGATCAGATATCTTTCGAAGATTGGCATTGATGCAGTGGGAATGTCAACTGTACCCGAAATCTTGTATGCAAACAGTCTTGGTATTAAATGTATTGCAATTTCCTGTATTACAAATTTAATATCAGAAAATTCGGAAAGCATTACAAATCACGAAGAAGTTGTAGACGCAGGTAATAATGCCTATGTAAATTTTTCCGTAATTCTTAAAAAAATTATTTCAAAATCTTCTGAATTAATTAATTGATAATAGATACTCACGCACACCTTTATTATCCCGAAATTATCAAAAACCTTGATGAAATACTTAGCCGGGCTAAGGATGCAGGTGTTGAAAAGATAATTGCTCCGGCTGTTGATCTTGAAAGTTCAAAAATTCTCATTGATCTTTCTGAAAAACATGAAATGATCTACTGCGCCATCGGCATACATCCATGTGATGTTAATAAATTTGAATTAGATATTTTTGATGAAATCGATAAATTGCTTAGTCATGAGAAGATAGTTGCTGTCGGTGAAACCGGACTAGACTATTACTGGGACATTTCAAATATTGAAAAACAAAAAACTTTTTTCCGGCTGCAGATAGATCTTGCAAAATCATATAAACTTCCTGTGGTTATTCATACACGAAATTCAACACAGGATGCAATAGACATTATTAACTCAAAGTATGATGAAGATCTGCGGGGTCAGTTTCATTGCTTTAGCGGTACTGAAAGTGAACTTGATCAGGTTCTGAATTTAAATAATTTTTACATATCGTTTTGCGGTAACATTACTTACAAAAATTTTACGGGAAACAATCTCATACTCAAGGCACCCGTTGAAAAACTTTTGTCTGAGACCGATTCTCCATTTCTTCCACCGGTTCCTTACCGTGGTAAAAAAAATGAACCTTCATATATAATAGAAACATTAAAAAAGATTTCTGAAATTAAAGAATTTGATCACAACTCTTTTATGAAAATTATTTATAATAACGCTTATAAAATTTTCTTTAATTAGCTAATTTAAGTGTTTATATTCAATCACTAAAAATTTATATTTGCTAAATAAAAAATTCAAACAACAATATGAGAGAATTTACATTATTCCGTCAGGACATGGGCAGTGGTAATTTTCCACCACCACCTCCGCCGCCGCCTGTTTATAGTACTCCTCCACCCCCACCTCCCCCGCCGGGTTCTTTTAATCAAAGCGGAGCAAGTTCAAACGCTATCATTTCTTTAGTACTTGGAATTCTTTCTTTTATCATGTGCCCGGTAATATTTGGTATTGGTGCATGGATAATGGGAAAAAAAGAATTGGCTGAAATTAATTCAGGCAGGTCTTCAGAAGCCGGAAGGATGATCGCTAAAATCGGTATGTGGCTCGGGATCTTAAATGTTATTCTCTCCTGTATAGGAATTATTATTTTTGCAATCCTTATGGTATTGGGTGTATTCGGATCATTAATGAATGGTTAAAACTTTCAAAAATAGAACTTTCCAGGGCAGCTTTTTTAACAAGGCTGCCTTTTTTTTATAATAATTATTTTTTGCAATGGATATTTTTTTTAAAAAATATGATCCGGCAATTCCTGCGCTGATACCTGAATATAAAACACAGGGTTCTGCCGGACTTGACCTTTGTTCTTCCTCTGAAGAAAAAATAATAATACACTCGATGCAAACAAAGCTGATCCCTACAAATCTTATACTTGAAATCCCCGAAGGCTATGAAGGTCAGATAAGACCAAGAAGCGGATTGGCTTTGAAAAATTGGATCACTGTGTTAAATTCTCCCGGAACAATAGACTCTGACTACAGAGGTGAATTAAAAGTTTTGCTGATCAATCTTAGTAAAGAAAATTTCGAAGTAAAGTTTGGTGACAGGATAGCTCAGCTCATTATTTCAAAATATGAGAGAGTAAATCTGGTCGCTTCTTCGCAGATCGGCGTCACTGAAAGAGGTGAGGGAGGATACGGAAGCACAGGTGTCAGTTAACAGTTCACAATAACTGTTAAGCTTTTAACACTTACATTTTTCTATTCATTAATTATTCAGGAATATAGTTTTAGTAAGGAAACTTAAAAAAAAATTTATAACTCTTTTTAATTTAAAATTAATTTTACAAATTCAGTTTGTCCGGTATACTCAACATAGTTACAACACCTATTGGAAATTATTCAGACATTACCTTGCGCGCTCTCAATACTCTGAATGCCTGTGATTATGTAGTTTGTGAGGAATATAAAGAAGCATCAAAGCTGCTGAGGTTTTTTGATATCAAAAAGGAGTTGCGGGCTGTCAATGAACACAATGAGAGTGAGTCCAGTGAAGAAATTTTCATGGATCTTGTAACAGGAAAGAACATATCTTTGATTTCTGATTGCGGCACTCCCCTATTCTCGGATCCTGGGAGCATACTTTTGAATAAATGCATTGAAGCAAATGTAAAAATTGAATTTATAGGAGGCGCTAACTCGGTGTTAGCATCGGTAGTGTTGTCAGGTTTTGATATAAGCAGATTTTTTTATTTTGGTTTTTTATCTCCGAAAGCAGATGAAAGAAAAAGAGAACTTATGAATTTGAAATATCTTGAAAAAGTATTTGTAATAATGGATGCTCCATACAGATTGAAGGCTTTGCTGAAAGATATCTATGAAGTTTTTGATCAGAGAAAATTATGTGTAGCATTTAATATTACTATGGAAGACGAAAAAAAATTCAGAGGCTCAGCTGCAGATGTATTAGAGCAGATAGGTGAAGACAATTTAAAAGGTGAATTTGTAATAATTATTGATAAATATCATTTGAAAAAATGATCAGCATTTATAAGTTCAGTGAAACCAGTGGTATTCAGACAATCCCTTTGAGTGAATTTAAAAAATGGGATTACCAGTGCAAAGAAAATTTATGGGTAGATATTTATGCCGCGACGGAAGATGAAAGTCAGAAGATCCTTAAAGATATTTTTGAATTTCACCCGCTCGCTATAGAAGATTCACTTAAATATCTTACTGATGAGGCTATCCATCACCCGAAGATAGATGATTTTGATAACTATCTATTTATAGTGTTCAACGGATTGAAGGCAGAAAAGGAAACTTATAAATACAAGATCTTCTCTTTAAGCTGTTTTCTTGGACATAATTTCCTTGTCACAATCCACAATGAAGTTGAGAAAAATACTTTGGAAGGAAATCTCAAATCTATATTGAATACCCGATCCTTCCGCAAAGGTCCGGATTATATATTAAATCTCATCCTGGATGATATAGTTGACAGATATTATCCCATACTTGACAGCATTGAAGTTGAGATCGATAGTATAGAAGAAGAACTATTCAGGGCAAGTCCCGGAAACAGAACTTTACTAAGAATTTTAAATTTGAAAAAAGAACTGATAAGGCTCAGAAGGATCTCGTCATATCAGAAAGAAGTTTTATTTAAATTAACCCGCGGTGATTCTGATTTGATCGCATTGGAAGAATCAGTCTATTACAGAAATGTTTATGATCATCTTGTCAGAGTTTCAGACACAACTGAATCGTATCGCGATTACGTGAGCGGGATGCTGGATTCATATCTATCGATAGTGAACAATAAAATGAACGAGGTTATGAAATTTCTGACAATGATTGCCACTATAATATTGCCACTTTCCTTTGTTACAGGAATATTCGGTATGAATTTTGATTTCATTCCTTTCCTGCATGACCAGCTAGGATTTTGGTTTAGCATGATCACTATGATTATAATTGCAATAATAATGGTTTTGTGGTTCCGGCATAAGAAATGGATTTGATAAATTTGAGTTTCCTGAAAATAAATTAATTTTACCCGGAATATAATATTCATTTTCTTAAATTTTAATACTTCCTCTTGAAAACTTTTTTTCTGTTGTCTATTTTAATTTCAATCCTGTCAGGTCTCAATTGTTCAAAGTCTGAAAAATATTCGCCTGTAATTTTTTCATTCAATGGAAATAACGGAGCAACTCCTAAGGGAACGATGACTTTATCTCCGGATAATACTTTATTTGGTTACACATCCGCCGGAGGTAAAAATGGTAAAGGGGTAATTTTCAAAATGAAAAATGACGGAAAAGATTACAGTGTGATTTATAATTTTGAGGAAGGTTCGGATAACGGCCTTGGCAAAGAACCTCATCACGATCAAATGCTTTATTTTGATGGTGCATTTTACGGATCTGCTTTATATGGCGGCAGTCAAAATAACGGGGTAATTTTTAAAATCAATCTTGACGGTTCCGGCTATGCTCCGATTCATATATTCAAAGGTGGTGACAGTGATGGAGCTCAATCTCACAGCGGAGTGATATCAGGTGGACAGATACTTTACGGAATGACAGCTTTAGGCGGCACTCAGGGTCACGGAACAATTTATAAAATTGATCCTGACGGAAATAATTTTTCCGTAATATATTCCTTTCATAAATCGTCCGGGCATGAGCCTCACGGAAGATTAACTTTAGGAAGTGACGGGCACACATTGTATGGAATCACAAAGTCCGGCGGAGATAATGATGTTGGAGTTGTTTTTAGTTTTGATATTAATAACTCAGTTTACATTGCGCTTCACACTTTTCAAAAAGGAATAAAAGAAGACGGTTATACTTCGGAGCATGGATATTTAGCGATGGATAACAATATTTTGTTTGGCTTAACACAGTACGGGGGAGTGAATGATAAAGGTACAATATTTTCATTGAAGACTGATGGATCGGATTATAAATTATTGCATTCATTTGGATCAGATTCAAAAGACGGGAAATCCCCCTTCGGATCTTTGAAAATGTTGAATGGTTTTCTTTATGGCACAACACAGGACGGTGGTGAGAATGACCGTGGAACAGTTTTTAAAATCCAGCTTGACGGAAAAGACCACGAAATTCTGTATTCATTTGACTGTTCCACTTCAGGAGAATATCCAATAGATAACGTTACCTTCAGCAATTCAAAAAGTGATCTATATTGTTTCTCACAGCAAGGCGGTGAAAATGATCCTGATGGAAAGAAAAATTTTGGGACTATTATTAAA
>JBDSYA010000119.1:0-4461 GCA_039925865.1 Ignavibacteria bacterium | reverse complement strand
TTCTCACAAATCTTCGTCACAAGATCTGTCTGGAAAATGTTGTTGCTGCATTACAGGAAGCTGTGAATACAATCGATGAGGGTATGTCAGGAGAGTTCATTTCAGTTGACCTCAGGAATGCGATCGGGTATCTCGGAGAGATAACAGGTGAAGTTACAAATGATTCAATACTTGAAAACATCTTTCGAAATTTCTGTATCGGAAAGTAAAGTATGAAAACAAGGGAAAACAAACAAATACTAATTGCTATGTTGTATGCTTTGCAGACTCACTATATTTCATCATTTCAATAAAATTATTTTCTTCGAAGATACAAATTGTTCGGCACTTAATCTGCAAAAATATATTCCGGTCGGGAGATCAAATGAATTTATCTCAACGGTATAATAACCGGCAGTTTTGAATTCATTAATGATGGTTTTAATTTCTCTTCCGTTAATATCAAATACCTTTAAAGATACTTTACCGTCATTTGGAATATCGAAATCAATTTTTGTCGTCGGGTTAAAAGGGTTTGGATAATTCTGTGATAGATAATATTTTTCAGGAATTCCAATCAAAACCTCATTCTGCAGATCATAGTATTTAAAGTTTCCGTTAAAATCCAATTGTTTCAATCTGTATTTGTATTTTCCTGAGTTAAGCTTCTTATCCTCGAAAGAATAATATTTGATTGATTTTGAATTCCCATGACCGTTAAGAAATCCTATTCTTCTCCATTCATTCAAATTTCTCCTTTGAATTTCAAAGCCTGAATTATTCTCTTCTGATGAAGTTGACCAATTTAAAATAACATTTCTTAGTGAGACAGCAGAGCTTAGAGAAATAAGTTCGGCAGGTAAAGGGTTATCAACGTTGACTGCTATTCTGTTTGTTGACGTTCCGCAACTGTCGGCAGAATTATAATACAAAGCAAACCTTCCCGGTATAAATCCTGCATTAACATAAACTGAATCGTTATAATTGTTCCCTGAAATTGAAGCATTGCATGGCGGAGTGTTGATAATTTCCCAGAAGCCGCCTCCTTCTGAAGCAGTATATAGTATAAGGGAGTTCAATGGAATATTCTCAGAACCTGAAAGATTAACGGGTGTACTTATGCAATTATTGTTTAGCAAAATAGAAATTACAAAAATGGAATTTCCTGAAATGCTTTCAAGTGTAGCCACATCAAGATCGCCATCATTATCAAAATCACCGATTGAATTACCAAAATATTTAAAGTTGCTGGTAAGTTGTGTTTCAAAAGAACCTGATCCATTATTTATGTAAACAGTTAATTGATTTTCTGAAAATAATCCATTGTATGGTGCGATCAGATCAATAAATCCGTCTCCGTTAAAGTCTCCGCTTGATGATTTAAAATAAAATTGAAATGAATTTTGTTTATCAAATTCTGCATTGCCTTCATTAATGAATTTATGGTCAGGATAAATTATATCAACCAACCCATCATTATTCATATCAAAGCTATTAAATGAAGCAAGTTTATTGTATTCAAAATTTTTAGGAATTACACTAAACAAACTGTCAAATCTTACTGAGAAATAATTATTATTACCATTATTTTTTATATAAGTAAAAGTTTTAACATTTCTGAAAAACCCCGGATTTAAAACCCATGTCCTGTCATTCATATACATCATATCCTGTCTGCCGTCATTATTAAAATCATCAATTCTCAGATCCTTATATCGTCCCTCTCCGGTTAAGACAGGATAGGAAAGTGCCGTATCGACTGTAAAGATTGAGTTTGTATTCTTTAATATTACAACACTATTGGCGGAAATTGAAGGAGTCGGATAAATATAGTAAGCCATATCTAAATAGCCATCACCATTTAAATCCGCGATCTGCCCACATCTTCCTTGAAAAAAATTATCAAAAACAAAATTTCCGGTCCCATCATTAAGATATAAACGTAATGTATCATTGGTGTATTCTAATGTATTCAACGAAATACTGTTAATTACTATGTCAGGAAATTTATCATTATTGAAATCTGCAATTGCGATCTGACCGCCGTAATTTATTGAAGAATGAAGTGTAAAGTTTGCCGAACCGTCATTTGTATAAATATTTGTTTTCTGATAATTACTTGAAACAATATCGATATCCTCGTCTCCATCTGCATCTCCGCAGGCATTTGATCCGAATCCATAGAGGAGAAAATCAATTGACCTGACATCAATAACCTGAGTTTTTGTAAATGTCCCATAACCTCCGGTAGCTTTTGTAGTGAAGGTATATGTAAAGGGGTTTATTGAAATTGCTCCTGATGTCTGGATTCCGGAAGTCAGAGTAACACTGATCAATTCTCCCGTTTTAAAATCGTTTGCAGGATCTATCGTTAGTGTTCGGTTAAGTGGATTGTAGCTAATTGAAACTTCCAGCAATCCTGACTGATACCCGAATACCTTTATGTTTGAATTGTTTATGGAAGCTGCATTCATATCCTGGACGAATAAAAATTTTATGTTTGCATACTTAAAAACACTGACTGCATTCATTGAAGGGGTAACATTTTCTATGAAGGAATTTATGGATGCGGAGAATGAAATATTGCCAAAAAATAAAACAATAAGTAAAGATAGTTTAACTACTTTCATATTTTTCCTTTTTGCTTTTATAAATATATTTTGAGGCATGATAGAAACATATAAACTAAAAGTACTTTTTGTAAGGGTAATAAAAATGAATGTATGTTAATAAATAATTAGACATTATATGGATAGGAATTTCATTGCTGAAGAATGGTGCTGGATAATGTTTCGATGAATTTAATTGGTTTGTCGATATATTCTGTTGGCGTAAAGAAATAATATTTATAAACTTAAATCTTTTTACACAACTTAATAAAAATTGCAGATCAGAGAAATGTTTAAGTTATTAGTCTATAGTCCGGACATCCAGAACACTATTAATGCAAGACTTTCCTTCAGACAAAAATTGAGAGTACCTTCTGTAGAAAGGGGCTTATCAGAAGAAATGCAGTCAGCATTGATGTTATTAAATGCACTTATCTCTGAAGACCTCATCAAATGAAAGTTATCCGAAATCAAAATTATCCCGTTCCATTTTCTTGCCTTATAAATATCTCTGACAAAATGAATTTGTTCTATGGTTGAATTAGAAGTGTTCTCAGATATCAGATTAACAGGATCAACTCCATATTTGATAAGAACCTCCTTTGAGACTTCCGCTTCAGTTTTTTCATTTGGAGAGCCGCCTCCGGTAATAACGAGCTTTTGCACAATACCTTTGCTGTAAATTTCATAACCTTTGTTTATCCTTTCCTGAAGAACAGGTGACGGACGATTTCCTCCCCACACTGCTGCACCGAGTATCACTCCTGCATCGGCCTTATTAATTCCATTCTTATAAAAGTCATGATCATCTGTATAATTCAAAACTAAAATAAAGACGACTGCAATAGATCCGGTAAGTATAATTAAACAATAAAATAAACTCTTAAAAAAACTGTACTTTTCGCTGGCGGAAAGAATTAAGTTAAGCAGTGATGAAAATAGAAAAACATTACTTATAATGAAGATGCATGTGAAAATTACTTTTAGTTCTTTTTGATCTGTAAAAATAGAGATTGCCAGAATAGCCAACGCTCCGAGGGATATCAACAGAAGGAATGTTAAAGACAAGCTATTCGATTTTTTATTGTTAAAAAAACTTACGATCAGAAACAAGACGATCAATGAAAAAAACACTATGGAAATTATATTTCCGGTCTTATTTTCAAAGCCGTATAGAATTAAATTTTGATTTTTATAACGAAGATAGTATAGCAGGCAAAATGAAGCCAGCCCGGAAATTAAAATGAAAAATAAAAGAAATGCTTTTCTGATAATTAAGTTTTATTTGAGAAATAAAAAATAATTTAACTTAATTTTAGTATTCATAAAAGTAAATTTCTAATCTGAGATACAGGATCGCTTAAGCCGGCATAAGATATACGCGCCGCAGTAATGAATAACAAATATTACAATCTTGAATACATTTTTTAAGATTTTCCAACAATATTTTATTTTGAAACTTGTAATACCAATTTGAATTTTTAAGTTGCTATTAGTTCTCAAAATTAATTAAAGAAAAGAAACAAGATATACTTACCCCAAAAAGATTTAACCTTTTAAAAATTAGTTCTTCGTCGAGCTAATTGACTTAATCAAACGATCCTGAAGAGTTCGGTTTCGGTTCTATTCTTCCTTTACCTTGAGGTGACTTTGCATATATCTCTCAACTTCTTGTTGACTCATTGTTAGTACTCCATTCATTGAAAACTCCTTTCTTGGGGCGTCTTCAATTTAATATATTACTGACGGCAGTATATTAAAAAGTGTGTTTTTGAAAAAAGTAAAAATAATTAAAATTGTAACATAAAATAAAAAACCCAACACTTTTAGAAAGAAAAATGTCGGGTCCCATTTAATAAATTAAATGTATTGT
>JBDSYA010000118.1:0-17611 GCA_039925865.1 Ignavibacteria bacterium | reverse complement strand
ACAAAAGGTAAAGCCATGAAATCACTTATGGAAGATAAGAAGAGAGAACGTGAGTTATGAAAAAATATGTTTTTGACAGCAGTGCTTTGATATCATATCTTGATGGAGAAGTTAATGCAGATAAGGTCTCAAATTATTTGGAAGAAATTAATGAAAAAGGATTAGAAGCATTTTTATGTGTAGTGAATTTAGGAGAAATATATTATCATTTTATACGAACAGCTGGAAATAATACAGGAGATACTATAATTCATATTATAAAAACATTACCTATTAGAATTATTGAAGCAAATATTGAATTAACTTTAGCGGCAGGTAGAATAAAGGCGTTTAATAAAATGTCATATGCAGATTGTTTTGCAGCAGCTTTAACAGAATTTAAAAAAGGTATTCTTTTAACCAGTGATAAAGAATTTAAGCAAATAGCAAAAAGGATTAATGTAGATTTTATTTAATTGTCGAATGGCGAATTTAAAAAAATATGTCATTGTAAAAGATGTTTTGGCCGGCAATGGTAAACCTCTGTAAAGCTCAAGTAAATAAATAAATGCAAACAATTTATTTGTTGATTGCTGTTCAGAGGAGAAATTGTGAATTATTTGTTGGACTTACTACAATATTTGGGAGCGCTTAGTTTGTGCTTAAACCTTACAGGTTTAATTTTTTGTTCAAAACTAA
This sequence comes from Ignavibacteria bacterium, assembly GCA_039925865.1. Lineage (GTDB taxonomy): Bacteria > Bacteroidota > Ignavibacteria > Tepidaquicellales > Tepidaquicellaceae > JBDSYA01. The sequence goes on along the minus strand of JBDSYA010000118.1, from coordinate 16,933 downwards.
TTAACATACAACCTGTCAGGTTTTTGTTTGATGTGATTCTTTGCAATTCTTTTATCATTCCAATTGCTCAATGTAATCTTTTGCAATTCTTTCATGAATTAGAATAAAGTCCTTTACTCCGCCAAACCATTCAATGACTGTATTTACTTCAATCAAATCTTTATTTCTATCTAATATTTTGGAATATGAACTCCATATATATTGTGTGTAATCGTTTACAATTCCATGGTGGAGAGGGTTTCTGTGAATATAGCAAATGACACCGGTGACATCTTGTTGTCTTTTCAATGACTTTCGCTTGAATGGTCTGTTGAACAAATTTCCAAAACGGTTTTCCTGTTTATTAATTGATTTAGAATAAGAGTTAAAGAAGTTGGAGAAAGCTTGGGAAATTGTTCTTTCTTTGTTAAACCCGGCTTGCTTTATTTTTTCTTCTTTTACTTCAATTAACATGTGGAAATGATTTGGAAGTAAACAATATGAATAAATTTTTAAGAAATCCTTCAGATGTTCCTTAAATTTTTTTAAGAAATATTCGTAATTCCTTTCTTTATAGAAAATTATTTCATTGTTGTTTCCTTTGTTAAAGATATGATAAAAATTTCCCGAAATTAATTCCTGTGTAACCTTATCCTGCATAAACCATCCGGGTTTGAATTCTTAAAACAAATAAAATAAATATTTATCTAAATTAAACACTGTATTAAAAAGTACAGAATTCCTAAACGAATAGGTTTAATTTATATTATCTCTTGATTATTTCAGTAAATCTCCATACCTCTTCAAACGTATTATACAGCGGCACCGGCGCAACCCTGATTACATCGGGCTCTCTCCAGTCACAAATAACTCCGTCATTGAGCAATCTTTCATAAAGTTTTTTACCGTCACTTCTGATTCTTAAAGAAAGCTGGCATCCTCTTTCATTCAATTCCACGGGTGTTATAATTTCACTATTACTGCTGTTATTTTCATTGATCAAAAAATTCATATAACCGGTAAGACGTTCGCTTTTATCTCTCAATGTTTTCATTCCAGCTAAATCAAAAATATCGAGCGAAGCTTTTAATGAAGCAAGCTGAAGGATCGGAGGATTGCTAAGCTGCCAGCTTTCTACTGTTGGGATGGGAATGTATTTATGATTCATTAAAAATCTTGTCTGCTTGTCATGCCCCCACCAACCTAGAAATTTAGGAATTGCAGAATCGTTAAGATGTCTTTCGTGAACAAATGCCCCGCCTATGGCTCCCGGGCCTCCGTTCATATATTTATAATTACACCATACAGCAAAATCTACATCCCATTCGTGAAGCTCCATTACTAGATTACCCGTTGCATGCGCAAGGTCAAATCCTGATATAATGTTTTTTTTATGTGCCGCTGCTGTAATTCTTTTGATATCAAATGCCTGCCCTGAATAATAATTAACACCTGCAATCCATATCAAAGCAATTGAATCACCTTCTTTCTCAATGTACTCTTCAATGTCTTCGGTCCGGATTTTAACTTCTCCGGTACGGGGTTTCATTTCAACAAGTGAAGATTTCACATCGTATCCATGGAATTTTATCTGAGACTGAATAGCATAATGATCTGATGGGAATGCATTTGATTCAATTAGAATCTTGTGTTTCTCTTTTGTTGGCCTGTAAAATGAAATCAATAACAAATGCAGATTAGTCGTAAGGGAATTCATGTTGATAACTTCTTCAGGCTTTGCTCCCACCAGCCGCGCGGTTTGTGCAGTAAGAAATTCATGATAAGGAAGCCATGGATTCTTTGCCCGGGTGTGACCATCAACAGCAAGGGTTTCCCAGTCTGATAATTCCTGTTCGATATATTCTCTTACTGACTTTGGCTGAAGTCCCAGAGAGTTACCTGCCAGGTAAATAACCTCTGATCCGTTTTTTTTGGGAATGAAAAATCTTTCTCTATAAAGTTTAAGCGGATCACTTTGATCAAGTTCTTTTGCAAACGTGATATTGTTTTGAAATTCCAATTATAAGCCTGTTAATTAAAAATTTAAAAAAAGAAAATAAAATTTCAGGTCAAAGTAAAAACGAAAATTCTAATCAACATTTTTTAATTCGTATAATAAAATCCTGCTGGGGGCAGCATCGGCTTCAAATTCAGGAAACTGAATGTTTAAGAGATACTTTCCATCTTCAATTTCTTTTGAAGCATAAATCATCTCTGTAATGGTTTTCATAGAATGATTTTTAATATTTATGTCGTGCGAATCAAAAGGAACATTCCAGAATATATGGTGAGCAGTCAGCTTTCCATCATCAAAGGTGCGGTCAACTGAAGGTAAGTCGATCAGTAAATGTTTTACATTTAAACTTACGATATATTCCATTGCCTCGATCGAAAAATAGGGAGCTTGGTTCTCCATATATCTTCTGGATTTTTTTGTATCATCATTCGGCAAAGTTCTGATTATCAAGCCCTCTAAAAAATCCATTTCGAGATTATTGATTTTTTTTTCAACAATTGATTTGGTAATGATCAGATCTTCTGCATTTTTTTCAGGAATGTATTGATCAGTTGCATCAAATGCCTTCTCAGGGTTCACGGTAATTAAAGTTGATGCAATGAGAGAATCCTTTAATGTATCATGAATAGATATTCTTTCTAAAGATATATGCCCGACGCATTCAGTATGAGTACCGTTACAGTGAGCAATAAAATTACACTGTTCAAAATTACAGCCTCCGCCTTTCCTTGTATCGCCGATAAAGCCATCCTTCTCGTAAGCTTTGGCAGTTGCCTTTTTTACATCGTAAGTATTCGGCTGATCACCGTTAAATATCATTGGAATTGAAATGATCAGAGGAGTTGAGCTGTCACATTTGTATTCTTTATTATTTACTGTAAATTTTAATTCCATATTAAGAAATAACTTTCGTGGATTCTTCGTTAAAAAGATTTGGCACTTTTAGATCCAGACCGCAATGTTTATTAAGTTGCTTTACAGTATAAACGCAAAGCTCAGGTGAATATCTTTCATCATGCATGTGCATAAGGAAATAAACTGTATTGATCCCTGCAGTCAACCATTTTTTGATCCTTAAAACCCATTCATCAATTCTTTTATAATCTGTAGGGTGAAGGCTGTTGCCAACAAATCTTATGAATGCAGTAGGAGTTGAAAGCCGCATATGAATAACATCTCTTCTTCCTGCGGCATCTGTTATAACGAAACCGATCTTATTTTTTTTCAGCATTTTATACAAATCATCAGCAACATTCAAATCAGCAAACCAATCTTTATGCCGGAGCTCGAGACACACTTCAGGTTTCTTTGGAAGGCCCGTTAAATATTTTTCAAGATCAGAGAAGTTTTTCGGAGGATAGTTGGGCGGCATTTGTAAAAAACATGTTCCGAGATTTTTATCAAAGTTATTTATTGATTTATAAAATTCTTCTGTGATGTTTTCACAATCTTTCAATCTTTTGAAATGACTTATGCCCTGATAAAACTTAGGACAAAATTTAAAATCATTTTCAGAACCTTTGCGCCATTCAGTGACTTGTATAGCGGACGGAATTCTGTAATGTGTCGGATTCAATTCAATACAATTAAACTGGGTCAGATAATTTGTGCGAAAATCTTTTTCCTTCGTTTTAAGCGGATACAATTTCCCAACCCACTCTTTAATTCCCCATTTAGCGCATCCTACATACACTTCGGGTTTCTTTTTCGAAATCTTCAAGCTCTTAAAAAGCCTTTCAGTATCAGGATGATCATCCGGTAATGTAAAATCAACATCTTCTAAATTTTCTACTTTCCCAAAATCCATTGTTTACTTTTTATATTCTTGAAATATAACCTTCCGGCCAAATCATAAAAAAGTTTCGAACTGAATTGACGTTCCCAAACTGAGTTTGGTAACGAGAGGCAATCTAAATTTTCTAATTTTCCAAAATCATATTCAAATAAAATTATAATTTTAAATTTCTTAATCGGGGTGAAAAGATAGTTACAAATGTCACGATAAGTAAAGTCATAATTCCTCCGAAAATTACAGAGGGCACTGTACCCAATAATTTTGCAGCCACTCCGGATTCAAAACCTCCAATTTCATTTGATGAACCGATAAATATACTGTTAACTGCAGAAACCCTTCCTTTCATATTATCAGGTGTCATCATTTGAATAATTGTTGCTCGGATCACCACGCTTACACTGTCAAATCCTCCGCTCAATGCAAGTACTGCAATTGATAAAAAAAAGTTTTTTGATAAAGCAAAAATTATAATACAGATCCCGAATCCGAAAATGCTGATCAATAAATTTCTGCCTGCATTTTTAGTAAAAGGAGTTCTTGTCATATATATTGCCATAATAACTGCGCCTATTGAAGGAGCAGCTCTTAATACTCCTAATCCCTGAGGCCCCGCAAATAATATCTCCGCAGCAAAAATGGGAAGCAAAGCCACCGCGCCTCCAAACAAAACTGCAAAAAGATCCAGTGAGATTGCTCCAAGGAGAATTTTTCTTTTGAAAACAAATTTCAGACCGGCTGTTAATTTTTCTTTTAAAGACTGAATACCCAATATTACAGGGACGGGCTTTTTCTTAATTTGAAATATCAGAATAATTGCAATGAACCAAAATACTACAATGGTAAGATAAGTATTGGACGGACCGATGAATCCGTATAGTAATCCTCCTATAGCCGGACCTGTCACTGCTCCGGTCTGCCAGGTGGTCGTATTCCAGGTAATTGCGTTAGGTAAAACTTCTTTTGGAACAAGCTGTGAAACAAATGCAAAAAATGACGGAGCAGAAAATCCTCTGCCTATTCCGCTTAAAAAAATTGCAGCATACATTGCAGGCACTTTGTTCATTGTAAAGATATTTATTGAATCGGTTGAGATCAATAAAAGTAAAACAGAGCAAAATGCCATCAGGTAAACGGAATATAATACGATCTTTTTCCTGTCATTAGTATCTGTGATATGCCCTGCAAATAATAAAACTGAAATAGAAGGAATAGCTTCAGCTAAACCTATCAAGCCCAGTGAAAGCGGGTCCTTAGTGATCTCATAAATTTGCCACCCTACTATAACAGCTTGTATCTGTGTCCCGATAGTTATAAATAATCTTGCTAAAGTGAAATTTCTGAATTCAGGAAATTTTAAGGCAGCGTATGAATCAGGCTTTTGTATATTATATATTGAAGTGTTTTCCGAAGCCAAATAAATTTTTATTGACAATCTGCTTTATTAAGATAGTTTTTTCAAGTTTGTATTTTTTCTCATACAAAATTTAATATCTGAATTTTTTCAAGTTGTTTATTTATTTATTTTAAAACAAACAAATCATTAACCTATAAGGACTTATGAAAAAATTATTTATCGTTTCACTATTGATCAGCACATTAATTATTTCCTGCAGCGACAAAAAACCTGAAACAGTTGTAAAAAAGGATTCGACGGAAAAGATGACAGTTAAAAAAGATACGGCTGTCACGGTAAAAAAAGAAATGACTACAAAGACAGGAAAACAATTTGTAATTATTGAAACCAAACCTTCATTCAGTGTTAGTGATTATATGATCACGGGTGTTGGTTTTGAAAATTCAAAAGATACGATTAAGTATTCTTTGAAAAATCCAATGTCCACTGCAATGCTTGCCGATCTTGATAAAAACGGTTTTGATGAAGTATATGTGATCACTAAATCAACAGGGTCAGGTTCATTTGAAGACATTATTGCAATTGCTTCCTTTAATGATAAAACTTTCGGAGAAATAATTGTTGAGGAAATGCCTGCAGATGTCGGCAAAAATGAAAAATTCGGTGGTTACATGGGTCATGATTCGATCTATATTAATGACAATAAACTCATACGTGAATTTCCTGTATATAAAAATTCCGACCAAAACAGTGCATCTACCGGAGGGAGAAGAAAGATCATTTATTCTCTAAAACCGAATCAGGCATCCTACGAGCTTGCTATTACGGGTGTTGAGAATGTGAAATAAAAATGCTAAGCATATAAGCAATCTGAAGTAAAAAGTTTTTACGGGAAATTGCATCATACTTCTATATCGACTAACTCATTATGAATTACAAATCTGTAAATATTTTTTAATCTTAAATTATACTTTAAAATCTTCTTAAAATTTATTTATGCCAAAAAAATACGTTTACTATTTTGGAAACGGCAAGGCCGAAGGTAAAGCCGGTATGAAATCTCTTCTTGGAGGTAAAGGCGCAAACCTGGCAGAAATGACAAATATAAAACTTCCTGTTCCACCGGGATTTACGATAACGACTGAAGCATGTAATTATTATTATTCAAATAAAAAAAAATATCCGGAAGAGTTAAAAAAAGAAGTTGAAAAGTCTTTGCAGAAAATTGAATCTGATATAAAACTTAAGTTTGGTGATGATTCCGATCCTTTACTATTAAGTGTTCGTTCGGGAGCAAGAGCTTCGATGCCTGGTATGATGGATACAGTTTTGAATTTAGGACTGAATGAAAAATCTGTAAAAGGATTAATCGATAAAACGGGAAACGAAAGATTTGTTTATGATTCTTACAGAAGATTTGTTCAGATGTACGGAGATGTAGTAATGGATCTGAAACCGAAAGATAAAAATCAGATTGATCCATTCGAAGAAATAATTGAACATAAAAAAGAAGAGAGAAAAATTAAAGAAGATATAGACTTTACAGTTACTGATCTCAAAGAACTGGTTGAAGAATTTAAGGAAGCAATAAAAAAAGAAACCGGTAAAAATTTTCCCAATGATCCTATGGAGCAATTGTGGGGTGCTATCGGCGCAGTTTTCAGATCATGGATGAATGATCGGGCAATAGTTTACAGAAAATTAAATAATATTCCGGTTGAATGGGGAACAGCTGTAAATATTCAGTCAATGGTGTTTGGCAATCTCGGAGAAACTTCCGGAACAGGTGTGGCATTTACAAGGAATCCGTCTAATGGCGAAGATGAATTTTATGGAGAGTATCTGATGAATGCTCAGGGTGAAGACGTAGTGGCTGGTATCAGAACTCCGCTTCCTATTTCAGAATTGAAAAAAGCAAAGCCCAAAATTTATAAACAACTCGAACAGGTGCGGCGAAATCTTGAAAAACATTACAAAGATATGTTGGATATTGAGTTTACCATACAGGAAGAAACTTTGTATATGCTTCAATGCCGTGTGGGAAAACGGACCGGTTATTCATCTGTGAAGATTGCAGTGGATATGGTTAAAGAAAAACTCATTGACGAAAAAGAGGCTGTTAAAAGAGTCGAGCCGGATCAATTAAATCAACTGTTAAGGCCGATATTCAGTACGAAAGAAAAAGAAGAAGCTATTAAAGACGGTCGTCTCCTTGCAAAGGGTTTGAATGCAGGGCCGGGAGCAGCATCCGGAAAAGTTTATTTTAATTCTTATGATGCGGTTAATGCAAATGCCTGTGGGGAGAAAGTTATTTTAGTTCGTATTGAAACCTCACCGGAAGATATTCGCGGAATGAATGCTGCAGAAGGAATTTTAACATCGCGCGGAGGAATGACTTCTCATGCCGCACTTGTAGCTAGGCAGATGGGAAAAGTTTGTGTTGCAGGATGCGGAACACTTGAGATAGATTATCTTTTGAAGACTGTTAAAGTATCCGGCAAACCTCATGTGATTAAAGAAGGGGATTTTATTTCAATTGACGGCTCTACAGGTGAAGTTATTGTCGGCAAACTTCAGGCAAAACCTTCAGAAATTTTGCAAGTCCTGATAAATAAAACTCTCAAGCCCAAAGATTCAAAGCCATATCTTTATTACTCTATCTTTATGAAATGGGTTGATAAATTCAGAAGGCTGAAGGTCAGAACTAATGCGGATCAAACGGATCAATGTGAAAATGCAATCGCCTTCGGAGCAGAAGGGATAGGGCTTTGCAGAACCGAACACATGTTTTTTGGCGGGGACAGGATCGATGCAGTTCGTGAAATGATACTTGCATATAAAGAAGAAGGAAGGAGAAAAGCTTTGGAGAAAATTCTTCCTTATCAGCGAAAAGATTTCATAGAAATTTTCAAAGTAATGGATGGCTTGCCGGTAACGATAAGAACTTTAGACCCTCCACTTCATGAATTTCTTCCGCATACAGAGATTGAAATTAAAAAGCTTGCAATAATGATCGGCACGAATGTCGATGAGATCAAATATAAAGTAAATGCCCTGACTGAATTCAATCCAATGCTGGGACATCGTGGATGCAGGCTCGCAATTTCTTTTCCGGAAATTACCGAGATGCAGGCAAGAGCAATATTTGAAGCTGCCGTTATAGTGCAGAAGGAAGGGATTAAAGTACATCCTGAAATAATGATACCATTGATCGGTAATGAAAAAGAATTTATTGAGCAGGAAAAAATCATAAGAAGAGTTGCATCTGAAGTTATGAAGGAGAAAAAAATTAATGTTGAATATAGAGTCGGCACAATGATAGAGATACCACGGGCTGCCCTTGTTGCAAATAAAATTGCCGGCTACGCGGAGTTCTTTTCGTTTGGAACAAACGATCTGACACAGATGACTTACGGACTTTCAAGGGATGATGCAGGCTCATTTCTTCCTAATTATCTTGAGAAAGAAGTCTGGAGTCGGGATCCGTTTGAATCGATAGATATTGAAGGTGTAGGTATGCTAATGGAATTTGCTGTCAGAAAAGGAAGAGAAGTGAAAAAAGATTTAAAGATCGGAATTTGCGGTGAACACGGGGGAGAGCCTGATTCTATTAAGTTTTGTAATGATTTGGGTTTAGACTATGTGAGCTGCTCGCCCTTCAGAGTACCTGTTGCAAGGCTCGCTGCAGCAAGAGCAGAATTGAACAAAGAAAAATAAAAATTTAAAAATTTAATATCATATTATGTTTTATGCAATGTTCGCATTGATAGTCCTTAGTTTCAATATTTTCAAGATTGATTATAATATAGAGGATTTTGAAAAACTTTATAAATTAGTTGGTACTTGGACTATGCCTTACAAAGAAGGTGAACTGGTTGAAAAATGGCAGAAACAGTATAACAAAAAATTGACCGGAGAGACTTTTTATATCAATGGAAATTCCAGAGAGGTTCAGGAAAAGATAGATCTTTTTTTAACTGACGGCAGAATTTATTATTCATCAAATGTGAACGGGCAAAATGACGGCGAACCTGTTCCTTTTTCATTAATCGGAATTGAAAAGAATAAATTTATTTTTGAAAATAAAGAGCATGATTTTCCACAACGGATAATTTATGATTTAAGATCTCCGACTGAACTTGTAGCATCTATTGAAGGAGATACGAAAGACGGTTTTAAAAAAATTGTATATAAATATAAAAAGAAAGTGGATTAATCTTTGATACTAAGTTCAATTTAATTTTGAATGAGAGCCAAGTTTTAATTAATAAAAAAAGCTGATCATAATCCATGATAGCTGCCAAAATAATTTTATTTTTCTCGGCGCTATATTTTCAGTTTAGTATTCATGACAAATATTGTGTCGTTGATATTTGTGAGGTATTTTATTTGATTGACAATTTAAAAATTAAACTATTCTAAATTAGAGAAATTTATTTATTTCTTGAAAAGCCATATAAAAGTATGTATCTTTATATGTAATCTTTAAAAGAGTAATTTTTGTATGAGTATATTTGATTGGGATGAAGATAAAAACAGATACAATATAATCAAACATGACGTTTCCTTCGAAACTGCTCAGTTAGCGTTCTTTGACTCAAGGCGGATTATAGCAAGAGATTTAGAGCATAGTTATGACGAAGAGAGATTTTTTTGTTTTGGTAAAATCGAAAATGATATTTTAACTGTTAGATTTACTTATAGAAAGCTTAAAATCAGAATAATCGGAGCCGGTTATTGGAGAAAAGGGAAAAAGGTATATGAAAAAGAAAATAAAATACACAAATGAGAATTTAGGCAAGCTGGAAGTGGTTAGAGATTTTCTTCCTAAACCTGAAGAACTTGTATTGAAAGAAAATAATGTAAAAGTTACTCTGAACTTAAGCAAATCAAGTGTAGATTTTTTTAAAAAGGTTGCTAATAAAAACGGAAGTCAGTATCAAAAAGTGATAAGAAATTTGTTAGACCAATACTCTTCAAGATTTTCAGAATGATTCACGGTTAGAATTTTATGACACCTATCACTATCTCCGAATTCGAATCTCTCGCAAAAGAAAAGTTAAGCCAAATGGCTTACGATTATTATTCAAGCGGTGCGAATGATGAAATTACTTTAAGAGAAAATTGCAATGCCTATAAACGAATTTATTTAAAATACAGAGTTCTTGTGGATGTAAGCAAAAGAGATCTCACAACAGAAGTTATGGGGAATAAAATCTCGATGCCTGTTATGATCGCTCCAACAGCATTTCATAAATTGGCGCACGATGAGGGTGAACTGGCTGTAGCAAAGGCCGCAGGTGCCGCAGGTACAATCATGATCTTGAGCACGCTTTCAAACTCTGCAGTTGAGGAAGTTGTAAAAGCATCTTCAAAACCTGTTTGGTTTCAATTATATGTTTTTAAAGACAGAGTAATAACAAAAGCTTTAATTGAAAGAGCTGAGGCCGCAGGCTGTAAAGCAATCGTTCTGACTGTTGACGCTCCTCTGCTTGGTACAAGAGAACGGGATGTGAGAAACAGATTTAATTTACCGGATGGTGTTACAGTTAAAAATTTAGAAACTGTTTTCAAAGATAAACTTCTTCAGAAAGGGGATTCAGGAATCTCAAGTTATGTCACCGAATATTTTGATGCATCATTTAACTGGAAGGATATTGAATGGCTGAAATCAATCACAAAACTTCCATTGTTAATAAAAGGTATTTCATGTAAGGAAGACGCATTACTAAGCATTGAACATGGAGTAAATGGAATTGTTGTTTCAAATCATGGCGGAAGACAACTCGATACCTGCAAAGCAACTATTGATGTTCTTCCTGAAATAGCAGATGCTGTACAGGGTAAAATAGAAATTTTGATTGATGGAGGTATCAGAAGAGGAACAGATATTTTGAAAGCAATTGCTCTTGGGGCAAAAGCAGTACTTGTTGGAAGACCCATAATATGGGGACTTGCAGCACATGGTGAAAACGGAGTGAAAGATGTTCTTGAAATTTTCCGGAAAGAATTTGATCTTTCGATGGCTCTGTGCGGATGTGACTCAATAAAAAAAATAACCAAAAATTTAATCGCTTAAAAAAAACTCTGTCAGGCAATTACCTGACAGAGCGATCAGAGGGTTGGTAACGTATCCTTTTTAGTTCTTATATTTTATCTTATAATTATAATTTTTTCCCGAGTAATCAGGACTTGTCCACAAATTCAGGGAATTCAGCTTAGCAATAACATTCGAAAGAAGGTTTTCATTAATTCCTTTGATGTCTTTGAAAATAATTTTACCATTCTTATCGACAGAGGTAGTCACGCTGACTTCTCCTGAGAGATTTTTGGATTCATACTTAAGATAGGGATTTTTTAAAACTTCTTTGACTTCCTGTATTATCTGAGAGTTAAGCTCTGCAGATTTGTTTCCAGTGCCTGTGTTTGAATGTGAAACGTTTGGCTGTAATAAATATAAAGATACAAACAACATTGCAATTAAAGCTTTGAAAATTTTCATTTTACTTCTCCTTGAGGGTTAATTTTTATTATGCTAACTGTTTACTAATTCGTAATCACCCGGGAAAAGTTACAAGATAATTTTCATTGCTCTGCCTTTTAAAATTAGTTAATATTCATTTTTCAATTTTCCTATTCTAATTAGCTTCAGAAATTTTAATTATTTTTTGATTTAATTAGATTTCTCCGCCATCCGCTATACTTTGTTCTTCTTATGGGTGTTCCTTCAAATTTTTTATTAAATTCCACTTCATCCATGCTCAGAAGTTGATCATAAGATTTATTGTGCATATCATTTTTCGGAAGGAATTTTATGTCATCTGTAAAAATCTGTTTCCCATTGTATGGACAAATGTCCTGACAAATATCACAACCGAAGATCCATCCGTTTAAATCTATATCAGCAGGGATCTCACCTCTGTTTTCAATTGTCTGATAAGAAATACAAAGATTCGCATCTAACTTATACTCTTCATACAGAGCGGCTGTAGGGCAGGCTTCCACACATAGAGCACAGCTTTTACACAGATCCTCTATTGGTTTATCCTGATCAAGTTCAATATTAATTAGGATCTCTGCAAGAAAAAAAAAGCTGCCAATCTCCGGATTGATCACATTAGTATTCTTTCCCATCCATCCTATTCCTGATTTTACAGCCCAGACCTTTTCCATCAAAGGACCGTCATCGACATAATATAAAGACTTTATATCGGGTCCGATTTTATCAATTTCATTACATAATAAATTTAATTTATTTTTTAGAATTTGATGATAATCCTTTTCTCCCCACGCATACCGTGAAATTTTTGGAACATTAAGATTTTCCGAATGTGCAACCGGAGTATCATATAAATAAGCGAGTGAAATTATTGATTTGATATCTTCCCTGATCAACTTTGGATCTGTTCTTTTTTCAAAACTTCTGTTCATCCACTTCATATCAGCATTCCTGTTTTCATCGAGCCATTCTTTTAGATACAAGCCTTCAGCTCTTAATTGTTCAGCTTTTGCAATACCAACTTTTATAAAGCCACTATCAAAACACATCCGCTTTATTATATCTGTAAAGTTCTCTTTCATATAAACAAAATCTAAAATTTAAAATCAAAACGTATCTCCGAAGGTTTCTTCACATAAACATAATCATCTACAATCTTTACCTCAAATGTTCTCAGCCTGCATCCCATCTTTGTTGGCTGTTCTCCTGTTTCAAGATGAAACTGGAATCCGTGTACGGGACAGGCGATATACATATTCTCAATGTATCCGTCGTATATCTGAGATGTGTGGTTATGCGGGCAGATATTGTCAACGGCATAGATCTTTTCGCCGACTTTAAATATGGCGATCTCATTCTCGTCATCAAGCTGAAACCTTTGCCCTTTTCTGGAATATACTTCTGTGACTTTACAAATTTTTATAAATTCAGGACTCATCTTTTGTACATAAAATAAAAAAACTTCCTACCAAATTAACTGATAAGAAGTTTATATAAAAATAATTAAATTGATTCTATTCTATGTCAAACACTCTGTCTAACCTTGCAATCTTCATCAGATCCCTTACATTTGCATTTACATTTTTCAAAATAAGTGTTCTCTTCTTTTCTCTTTCAAGTCGTTCGGAAAGTAAAAGAACTGAAAGACCTGAACTGTCGCATTTAGCAACATCTTTCAGATCAATAATAAATTGGTTATCAATTTCCTTCTGTAAAAAGATCAATTCTGCTTTAAGGTCTGCAGCAATGTTATGATCCAAAGACTTGGTTTCAAGTTTAAATATGGTCTTATCTTTTTGTTTATCTATCTCAAATTTCATGATGCGGGCTCAGTTGATTTTGGAGCTTCTTTTGAAAGTAAAACTTTTCTGCTTAATTTTAATTTACCTGTATCATCAATACCCATAAGTTTCACCTGTATCTGCTGACCAAACTTCAAAACATCCTCAACTTTAACAACTCTTTTATTATCGATCTCTGAAATATGAAGCAGTCCTTCTTTACCCGGAAGTATTTCCACAAATGCACCGAAATCTTTTATTCCTTTGATAATGCCATCATAGATCTTTCCGATCTCCGGAACTTCCGTAAGTCCGCCGATCATCTTCCGGGCGATCTCAGCCTGTTTCTCATCTATAGCAGCAATCGTTACTTTACCATCGTCATCAATATTTATCTCCGCTCCGCTTTCAGCAATAATGTTTCGAATGGTCTTGCCGCCTGGTCCTATAACAGCTCCGATCATCTCTCTCGGAACCATCATCGAATAGAGATGAGGCGCAAATTTAGAAATTGATTCTCTGGAAGAACTGATAGTTTTTTCCATAACTTCCAATATGTGCAAACGACCGTTTTTAGCCTGTGCCAATGCCTTTTCCATTATGTCAAAAGAAATTCCTCTGATCTTAATATCCATTTGAATTGCCGTGATACCTTCTTTAGTACCTGCAACTTTAAAATCCATGTCTCCGAAATGATCTTCATCACCGAGTATATCTGAAAGTATGGCAACTTTATCACCTTCTTTTATCAAACCCATAGCAATTCCGGCAACGGGTTTTTTTAATTTTACACCGGCATCCATCAAAGCCATCGAACCTGCGCAAACTGTCGCCATAGATGATGATCCGTTTGATTCAAGTATATCTGAAACTATTCTTATTGTATATGGAAAATCTTCATCGGAAGGAAGCAGATTCTTTAAAGATCTCTCGGCTAAATTTCCGTGACCAATTTCTCTCCTTCCCGGACCGGGTCTTCCTCCAACCTCTCCTGTACTGAATGGAGGAAAGTTGTAATGAAGTATGAATGTTTTGTAACTTAATTCTTTCAATCCTTCGATCATTTGTTCGTCTCTCTTTGTACCTAAAGTTACTGTAGTTAAACTCTGAGTTTGACCTCTTGTAAATAATGCGGATCCGTGAGTTCTTGGCAGTACACTGATTTCACAAGTTATCTCTCTCACATCTTCTAATCCTCTTCCGTCCATCCTTTTATTTTCATCAAGAATTAATGAACGCATAACATCATATTGAATATCATGAATGATTTTCTCAAGTAGCTTTTCATTACCTGGATGTTTCTCACTAAGTTCAGAAATCACCTTATCATGGATAACCCTGTTTTTAAGCTTTCGCTCTTCTTTTGTTGATACAGTATTTGTCAGTGATTTGATATCATTCTCACATATGTTTTTCACATCTGTGATCATTTCGGAGAGGTCATCCTGTGGTAATAATAATCTTGTAGGTTTGCCGACTTCTTTAGCAAATTCACTTTGAAAACTGCAAATCTCAGCAATATGCTTATGAGCAAATTTTATTGCTTCTAAAAATTCTTCTTCAGTAATTTCTCTGGCTTCTCCTTCTACCATCATAATAGAATCTGATGTTCCGGCAACGCTGATATCAAATCTTCCTTTTCCCAGCTGTTCATGAGTGGGATTTATAATAAGTTCGTCTTCAACTTTTGTAACCCGGACTTCTGAGATTGGCTCATCAAATGGAATATCTGAGATCAGAAGAGCTGCAGAAGCGCCTACTGCTGCAATAACGTCTGCATCATTTTCTCCGTCAGATGAATAAACCGAACATAAAACCTGTGTTTCATTAAAAAAACCTTCCGGAAACATCGGCCTTAATGGCCTGTCAATCAGTCTCGACGAAAGAATCTCTTTTTCAGTCGGCCTTGCTTCTCTTTTGAAAAATCCACCAGGGATCTTTCCGACTGCAGAAGTTTTTTCCCTGTAGTCGACTGTTAACGGGAAAAAATCCTGTCCCGGCTTTGCAACATCTGCTGCAGTGACGGTACATAAAACATAATTTTCATTCAGCGATATCATTACCGCCCCGTTTGCCTGCTTTGCTAACTTACCTGTTTCAAGCGTTAAAGTCTTTCCGCCTATTTCAATACTTTTTTTGTATGACATTAATCTTTTCTCTTTTATAATTATTTTCTTATGTCTAATTCTTTTATGATCTTTCTGTATCTCGCAACATCTTTATTCTCTAAATATCTGAGAAGTTTTCTTCTCTTACCGACCATCATAAGTAATCCTCTTCGTGAGTGATGGTCCTTTTTGTAAACGCTGAAGTGTAAAGCTGACAGATCGTTTATTCTCTTTGTAAGAATAGCAACCTGTACCTCGGGCTTTCCCGAATCCTTATCACTGTTTCCAAATTTCTTAACGATTTCCTGCTTTTGTTCTGTTGATAATGGCATTTTTACTTTGGTTATTTTATTTATTAATATTTATAATTTTTAAACTGTTCTCTTTATCAATGGACATTTGTTTTTTCAGATCTTCAAGTGTTTCAAATTTTATTTCATCCCTGAGATGTTCAATGAAATTAATTTTTATTTCCTTGCCGTAAATATTTTCATTGAAATCAAATATATTAACTTCTGACTTTATGCTTTCATCATTAGTTACAGTCGGATTTTTTCCGATACTCATCATACCGTAATGCAATGAACCTGTTATTTCCACACTTACTGCATAAATTCCAATTTTAGGCATTAATTTGGATTCTTCGGTATTAGCAATATTTGCTGTAGGATAACCAAGCTCTTTTCCTAATTTTCTTCCTTCAATAACTTTACCTTTAATACTGTAAGGCCTTCCTAAGATCAAGCTTACTTTTTTTACATCTCCAGCATTCAAAAGATTACGAATGACTGTGCTGCTAATATGTTCGCCCTCGTACATGTATTCATCAACTTTATCAACCGTAAACTGAAATTCTTCCGAAAGATCTTTCAAGGTATCAAAATTACCTTCCCGATTTTTTCCAAACATGTGATCGTATCCGAGAATAAGATCACTTATACCGATCTTATCTATAAGATAATTCTTATAAAACTCTTCGGCAGTTGTATTGGCAAAATCTTTGGTGAAAGGAATCACATAAGTGATGTCTACTTCCAGCTGTTTGAAAATCTCCAGCTTTTCTTCAAGAGTAGTGAGTATTTTAATGTCTTTTACCCTATTTCTAAGAACTATCTGAGGATGTGGTTCGAAGGTTACAATAATACTTCTCAGCTTCTTTGTATCTTTTATGGAATTTAATTTTTCAATTATCTTCCTGTGTCCTAAATGAACACCGTCAAAGGTTCCTACGGTAACTGCGCTTCTCTTATCAAACTTAATATCACCTATATCTCTAATAACCTGCATCTGAAAATTCCCGGCGATTACAACTTTTCAACAGCTTCTTTGATCTTATCAAACTCAGGAAGTGTCCCCGGGTCTTTTGTGATTTCTACATACTTTACAATTCCGTCTTTTCC
>JBDSYA010000117.1:0-9710 GCA_039925865.1 Ignavibacteria bacterium | reverse complement strand
GGCTCGATATACCCGATATTTCCAATCTATTATATCTGAATGAATACGATTTGATCAAATCCGGCAGAAAATTTTTGCTTCCGGTTTATATACCGTTTATTTCTGAATTTATAAACAGGTTCATTGCAAACCTTCCGTTTATAAATAAGCTGTGTCTTATTAAATTTATTATTGCAAAAATATCTGTACCAAAGAACTTACTTGATTCTGTAAGTGTGATCGTCCCTGCGAGAAATGAAAAGGGAAGCATTGAACAAATTGTGAACAGAATCCCAAAGATGGGAAAGAATACCGAAATTATTTTTATTGAAGGGCATTCCACTGATAATACTTTTGATGAAATCAAATCTATTTCGGATAAATACTCAGACAGATCTGAGATCAGATATGCACAGCAAGATGGAAAAGGTAAAGCAGATGCAGTAAGAAAAGGATTTGAAATGGCAAAGTATAAAATCTTAATGATCCTCGATGCGGACATGACAGTTCCGCCTGAAGACTTGCAAAAATTTTATGATGCTATCTCTTCCGGTAAGGGTGAATTTATAAATGGCTCCAGATTAGTTTACCCGATGGAGAAAGATGCCATGAGAACTCTGAATATTTTAGGAAATAAATTTTTCTCAATGATGTTTACATGGATATTGAACCAGCGAATCAAAGATACTTTATGCGGAACAAAAGTTCTTTCGAAAAAAAATTATGAAAAGGTAAAAATTGCGAAGAAGTTTTTAGGGGATTTCGATCCTTTCGGAGATTTTGATCTCATATTCGGAGCTGCAAAAATAAATCTGAAGTTTATCGAAATTCCTATCCGTTATAAAGCCAGAATTTATGGAAAGACCAATATCTCCCGCTTCAAACATGGTTGGATGCTTTTGAAGATCGTGTTCTTTTCGATGAGAAAGTTCAAGTTCAACTAGACAAAAGTGAATAATATTCTGCAAAAGCACAGAGAGATCTGGAATAAGAAAAGGATACTACGAATTATTTATGAGGATTGGTATAAAAAAATTATCAGCAACCTCAGCAAGGTCAAAGGCAAATCTTTAGAGCTTGGCGCGGGTAGCGGAAATTTCAAAGAATATATGCCGGAGGTTATATCCGCTGACATTGAGAAATGTGAATGGCTCGATATGTGTTTTGATGCACATAAAATGCCGTTTGAAGATAAAAGTCTTTCTAATATTATAATGATTGATGTGCTGCATCATTTAGACAACCCGGTCGATTTTTTGAAGGAAGCTTCCAGAGTTTTGAAAAGTAAAGGCAGGATAATTATGCTGGAACCTTTTCCATCCCCGTTTTCATTAATGATCTATAAAAAATTTCATCCCGAACCATTTCTTTTTGATGCAGATTATTTTTCTAAAAAGGATCTTCAAAATAAAGATCCATGGGATTCCAATCAAGCGATTCCCTACCTGATATTTTTTAAAAACGAAAATAAATTTTTGGAAAATTTTGGTGATAAGTTCCGTATTTTAAAAAAAGAAAAGCTTAGTTTTATAATGTACCCCGCTTCAGGAGGTTTTGAAAATAAACAAATGATCCCCAACCTGTTAATTCCTGCATTTAAAATTCTTGAAAAACTTTTAATCCCTTTAAGATCTTTAATCGCATTCAGATGTTTTGTAGTGCTGGAAAGATTATAATTCTGACATTATTAATAATTCGTTTTTTAAAGTTGCATTATGAAAAAAGTTATGTGACTTGATAAGGAAATTGGCAATGAGTAATTTAAATTCAATCAAAAACTAATCAAGGAGATCTTCAATCAATGAGTAAATTTTCATATGTGAAATACATATTAATTATTTATTTTGTTACAATTGCTGCCGGTTATACAGAAGCCGCAGTTAAATTTTATCAGACCAGTAAATTAAATAATGACGGTACTACAACTCTGACCTTTACGTACAGCGCAAGCGAATCTGAAGTGAAATCAAACAACAATATGATCGGCAGTCTGCCTTTTACGGTAGAGAAAGTAAGGGAGTATTTTGCATTTCCTAATGGTGATATAAAAAAAGCTTTAGTCTACAAAGATCAAAATGATGCAAGCTTAATGACTGCTACTGTTGATATCATTGTAAAAGATTTTACCAAAATATCTTCATCGAAAGCTTTGAGCGGTTTAAAGATCGGTTATGGGAAAAGCGACACAGGAGTTGTTTATTCATGGCTTGTACCAACATCATTTATGCAGGATAATAAGATAGACACATATCAATTTCTGACTTCTGCCGAAGGAGAGATCAAATCAACCAACGGATTATTTAAAGATAACTTTTGCAGATGGTTTGTATATAAAGATAAAATGGATCCTGCGGGAGCATATTTTGTTACAACGTTCATTCCCGGAAAATCTACTACTACAAATACAACTACTACTACTGAAACCGGTAAAACCAATACTGAAAAACCTGAGGGAAGCGGTGGTAAATCCTGCGGGATCTTTGGAATGGAACTGCCTTTGATCTTATTGCTTGGTTTTGCATTCTCTAATTACAAATCAAAACGAAAAAGTTAATTTTTCAATGATACTATTTTAAAAATACTTTGCCGGAGAAATTTGGCAGAGTATTTTTTTTAGCACAGGTATCTGATCACATCTTTTTCCATAATAGATTATATGAAAAAGGTTTACCGAACTCTTCGAACTTTTTTCCTGTAGCTAATTCCCAATTTTCTTTATAATACTTTTCAGACATAAAAAATAATTCCGGATCCCTTTCAGCTATTTCAAGTGGAATATAATCATTGATCATTTTTTGATTTTCAAAAAAAAATGGAATGATAGGATTGGTCCAGACATTTGTTTCGATACCTAATAACAGGTCAGTAGTATGGTCAATACAGTGAATGGAGAATGATTCAGGTTTTAAAACCCTGTTAATATCCGATAAGATATTTCCGTAGATCTCATAATTGTCAAGCGGGATATGTTCGAGTGTTGAAATTGAAAAAACCAGATCAAAATAATTATCGGGCAGTTCATCATTGAAATTCCCGATATAATCCTGAACTAATCTAAAACCTGAAGAATCAATTTGACGTGGTCCGTGCCCTATCCCCTCAAGTTTATCAATGTTCCAGCATTCATAGTCATATTTAAAGTGACGAAGTATTCTGGAATCACCTCCTCCAACGTCAAGAATTTTAGACCCTGGTTTTACATTTTGTTTTATGAAGGAATAAACTAAAAGATCCTGATAGTTTTTCAGATCGCAATATGACGAATTAACAACTTTGGAAAATAATTCTTCGTCATAATTATTAAGTTTGAACAGATCGAAATGCCAGTTTTTAGAAAAAGTAAATTCATTAAAGTTATTATTATTGATGAATTTTCTGCTGTTAAGATCTGACAATTTATTGTTACCGTTTTGTTTGAAAAAATATTTAATTTTTCATCATGACTACCCCGGTCTGAAAACCGTATATTTCCTTATGGACAGAAACAGTTTTGAGAATATTACTGACTGATTCACAGAAATAATCTATATCATAAAAGACCTGAGATGCAACTCCCCTGCCCCCGGAAATAATAGCAAAATCAGAATCAATATCATCTGCCATAGGACTTTTGTTTATATAGGCTGAGAGCCATTCCTTGCGATAGAGTGGATTATCCTGAATAATTTTAATAGAATTTTTTTCCTGGATCGTAATAAACAACCTTCCGTTTTTATTCAATATTCTTCTAAGCTCAAGCAGCCATGATTCGGCAAGATCATCAATATGAGTAAATACTGATCCTGCATATATAAAATCAAAATACGAATCTTCAAAAGGTAAATGCGGGATTGTCGTGGTTGTTGCAAAATTAAAAGGCGGGCGTAAATATTTTTTTGCCCAAAAAATGTGATCTGAACTTATATCTGTTCCCCAAATCTCGCATTCATTTGAATAAGGCTTCAGCCATCTTATCATTCTTCCGGCACCGCATCCAAAATCAAGAACTTTGTTTCCTGGTGATATTTCAAAACCGGATTTTTTAACAGCATCTAGCATCGTTTCTACCTGTACCTTGCCGTATAAGTATACTTCCTTTTTTTCACCATATCCAAGCCATAATTTGACAGGGGGTATTGGCAAATCTAACTCGCATACATCATGATCATCTTTTGCTTTTGGAATAATGTAATAGTCTTTTCCATTTAAATATTCGAAATATAAAATTTTGGAATTATCTTTATGAGTTTTGTTTTTTTCCGAACTTAATTCTGAATAAACATTCTTTAGCTTCTTCTTAACCCATGTCTTCATTGGTTTTGACAGATTTCGTCTTATCATAAATTATTAACTCTTTATATTATACTTATAAATAAAATTCTAAAACTTGCAGTACTTTAAATTTAACAAAGAAATAGATAGTCTGAAATTGCATCAGGAAGGATTTAGATCAATTTCATAAATATTCTCACCTCTGAAATTCGAAATAACACTTTTGAAAGATGCATTGGGTTTGTTGGCAATCAGCTTTATCTTTTCCATAAAATTGTTAAGCACCTCTTTGCTGTCTGTCTGTAGAATTATTTTACCGGAATTTAAGAGTTGAGTTTTCATTCTTTCAATATCGGAGACCTGATCAAAATCTCTTCTCCACCTGTCAAAGTAATAATAGTTTGGATATAAGTTATTCAGCAATTTCGAATAGCGCTCTTTTTGAGTTCCTCCCCAGTATACTCCGAGATATAAAGAAAATTCTCTGCTTGAAGAGCCATAGGTTGTTACCACCGGCATATCCTTATAATTTTCCTTCAGATAATTCATTACCTTATAGGATTCGTCCCTTCGGTTTTTAAAGTACGTAGTTTCCTTTGTAATATTAATGACCTGAAAATATGTAAATACCATCATCACTAATGAGATGTAAGCAATTTTATTTCTGCCAAAATAAGCCGGAAAAATACTCCACGCGACTGAATTTAATACAAAGAGCCCAAATACTGTAAGCATCATGGCGGGTATCATATAATGAGGTTCAAAATGCTTTGCTACAATAAAAACCTGACCTGACATTGCCAGAAAAATACCAACCAGTAAAATAAAATATTTATTCTTTCTTATTATCTTTCCTGTTTTTAAAAAGAACTGAAATATCAGGAAAAAAAATATCATGAAATATGTAAACCCAAAGACCGGATCAGTGAAAAAAATTGTTTTTATATTCGTTGAAAATTTCTCTGAATCAATAAAATTTTCTGACCCTTCTCCGTATTTACCGCTGTGAGTAATAACACCTTTTACCCAAGAAGAATATTTCGATGCATTATCTGATGAGAAGGCAGGATAAATAAAAGCCATGAACGATAAGATTAATACGACAAGAAAAATTACTTTTACTGAAATTTTTCGCAGTAGTAAAAGTGGAATTATAAAAACAGGAAATATGGAAATCTTAGAGGCTAATCCGAATCCGCAAATCAAACCGAATATCACAGCATATTTCATAGACTTACTCTTCGACATATCAGGATCGTTTACAAAATAAATTACTATTCCTATAAAAATAAGTATCGTAAAGATCAGGAATGGCTCTGAAGTAAAATTTGTGAACTGGTAATATACCGTGGAAAAATAAAAAGGTGTCAGCTGTAAAAATATAGCCGATTTAATATCATTAAGCTTTTTATAAACAATCAGACCTAAAAAGAATAATGCCGAAGCAATCATTAATACGAACACAATAAATATTCTGGACAAATAAAATTCCGGTCTCGTAAAAACATCTTTCGCAATGTCAGGGTCATTTCCACTTATCATGTGAAAGAATTTGATCACGAAGGCTCCCATCACTTGAACCGGTGTGCCGGGATGATCAAAATTTCCTACACCATAAGCATTGAATTGTGATAAATTAAGTGAATTGATAAGATAATTATAAGCAGGATCATAAAATCCCCCGATGAAATATTCGCCTATTGAAGCTTTATATAAGATGGAAAGTATAATTAACAATACTGGAAGGATCAGAAGATACAGAACAGAATTTATTTTTTTCATTTTATGGTCAAATACGTGTGGAAAAATTTTTCAAACTATTCATAGTCAAAGACCCGGAGTATTATACATCGGATCAAATAACGAAGTCAGTAAGGGTATTTTTACAAATAGAAGAATAAAGAATGTAATTAAAAAAAGACTGCAGATCAGCACAAGTCTTGTCTGCTTATATAATTTTTCAGGATATTGTACGGGGCTGTCCGGCAAAAATCCGATCCTGATATACTCAGCAATTAATAATGATAAAAAAGGTATAGTTAGTATCAATTCAAATTTATACCTGATAAGGAAAATTGCTGATGTAAACGAAAAAAGAGACGAATAAAAAATTATGCTTGTGATCAGTTTTTCTTCAGTATAATACGCCAGAGATTTTCGATAAATTTTGACCACGTCGTTGTTTGAAATAAACCTGATCTCGCCAAGCCTTTTATTTGCCATAAAAAATGCACCGATCATCCAGTACGCGATTATAATTGACAGCGGAGGATTTAGCTGATTTGTGATAAGGTACCAACCGAGAAGAAGCCTTATTGCATTATTTACGGATTCAGAAATGACATCCAGGTATGGAATATCTTTTGTCCTTATTGGCGGGACATTATATAGAAGACCCATAAAAAGCAGGAAAGCATTTGTCAAAAAGAACTCGATATTAATTGTATATGAAATAGCTAAACCTACAACCGCAAGCAAAGCGTACTGCAGATATCCCAGAGACGGCTTTATCAGTCCCGCGGGAACCGGCCTGAACTTTTTTATAGGATGTTCTTTATCAAATGGTGCATCCAGCAATTCATTGATCGTGTAATTTGCTGAAGCTATCAGACATGTTGCAAAAATTCCCGTGACGATAATTATTAAAGATGAGGCATCAAAAGATAATTGTGAAAATAAATAAGCAAGGAATATTCCGGGGAGCATAAAAACATTTTTAAACCAATGGTCCGGCCTTGCTATACTTATATATGGTAATAATTTTTTCATGAATTGTTTTTTAATAATACAACTAAGTTATCATGCAAATTTAAACGGATCGTCCTGTTTTGAATTTTTGGAAACTTTTCAACTCTGCTAACCAAAAATTTTATCGGCAGGTATTTAGATAATCGAGATAATAAATAACCAAAGGGCAGATACCAGTTTTGCCTGTCAAATTTTTCAATTTTCAAGTTAACTTTTTCAGTCACAGCGATCATGCTTTTACGTGTAAAGTATCCGATGTGTGCCAATCGGTAGTGCCACCATTTCCTGCCAAGCCTTTTTGCAAGGAAACTACCGCGGTCCGGAGTTGCGATCAGTATTACACCGTCTGTATTCAGATGTTTTTTCAAAGTTGCAAGGAAATTAACCGGATCTGAAAGATGCTCAATAACGTCTACTGCAAATATCATATCAAATTTTTTGCCGTTTAATTTTTCATTTGGCACAATTCCTTCAATAAGTTCGATGCCATATAATTTCCGTGATTGCTCAACAAGCCATTTACTTGGTTCAACACCGGTAGCTTCTAGTCCTTTTTCTTTAGCGACCTTAACCAGCAATCCCACACCTGCTCCGACATCTAAAACGCTTTTTGCATCTTTATGTAAACTGAGTGCCATATCGAATATATGTTTCATTTCCTTATAACGCGGCTCTAAGCTGTCTACATATATTTCATCTTCAAGATTTTCATATAATGATAAAATATTATCTGGCAACGGGTCTGCATAAGTAAATGAACAATTTTGACATTCATATAAAGGCAGTGTTTTTCCGTATTGATCATTTGTAATGGCAACGTCTGAAGAAACAAGACCATTATCGAATTCTTTTCCCCATAAAAAAATTCTATTTTTACTTCCGCAGACCCAGCATTTTTTTTCAACGTTATTCATTCTTAAGCTTTATTATATTTTCTAATTCATTTAGTTCTCTTATTGAATAGTTTCTCTTATCATTCTCCGGAAGTTTACCAATGAGTACAGCATCCATCCCTGATAGATTAGCTCCGACAACATCCACCTCCGCTCTGTCACCAACATATAAAAAATTGATTACCGGGATTCCCATCTTTTCCGAAGACTTTATAAATCCTTTTGGATCAGGTTTAAATTTACCTACATCCGGATCAGTAGAACAAACATAAGAAGTAATGAAAGCGTCAAGCTTCAGAGCCTTCGCTTTATTTTGGCTCGGGTAATCTGAAAATAATCCCAGTTGTATATTTTGCAGGAAAAGATTTTTAAAGGTTTTGTACAGATCTTTCTTTTTGCAGAGGGGCAAAAATATTAAAGGCACTTCCTCAAACCATTTGGATACGATCATTTTTACTTTTTCAACATCGATACCCGTTTTCTCAGCCGTCAGTCTTATCTGTTCAGCACCAAGGTCGGAGCACAAATTGTCATTTTGCCTCAGAGTTTCCTGAGACATTCTGTAATGCTTAATAACTTTTAATTTTCTTATTGCAGTGAATGGAAAAATAATACAGGATAAAATGACAGTTATTGCAATTATAACCCTGAGCTTGTTTTGATTATACAATGTTCCATCAACATCAAAGAGAACTGCTTTGATTTCATTTTGCATTAACCCGGGCTAAGCTTATAAACTGTATATGAATTTAATATTTTATAAGATACAAACCATTTACAAAAATTTCTATCGATTTATTTTTCTTTTATGATGAATTACTTGAATTTACTAAAAGATCAATCATTTTAATTTGCAAATTTTTAAAAATGTTATTGATTAAATCATATATTAAAATAAACCCGTTGATGTTTTTATATAACTTAATACGTTCATTGTATGAATAATTTATTAATACTATTTTACTAAAAATTCAGTATCAGGTTCTGATCCCCATAATTAATGTCCGGAACAAACATAATTCCTCACATACATAACATTAAAAAATCGGACAGGAATATTTTGCTGAAAAATAAATCCTTAATTATCTGGTTTACAGGTTTATCCGGATCCGGAAAATCAACGCTTGCAAATAATCTTGAAGTAAAACTTTTTAATTCAGGTATATTGCCCTATACACTTGACGGAGACAATATCCGTACTGGTCTGAATAAGGATTTAGGATTTACTGATATTGATCGCAAAGAAAATATTCGAAGGACAGGAGAACTTTGTAAACTTATGGTAGATGCCGGTATAATTGTATTAACGGCTTTTATATCTCCGTTCAAAAATGACAGAAAGTTGGTGAGGGATATGGTGAACGACAATGAGTTTATTGAAATATTTGTAGATTGTCCAATAGAAAAATGCGAGGAACGGGATGTCAAAGGATTATACTCAAAATCACGTTTAGGCGAGATTAAAAATTTTACAGGTATAGATTCTCCATATGAAGCGCCCGAAAACCCTGAACTTACAATAGATACGTCAACTCAAACAATTGAAGAATGTTCGGAAAAAATTTTTGCTTACATAAAACCGCTTTTGAAATTAAATAACTAGCATGGAAAACTACAATTTAAGTTATTTACTCGAGCTCGAAGCGGAATCAATTTATGTGATAAGAGAGGTTGCCGCCCAGTTTGCAAGGCCTGCACTTCTTTTTTCCGGTGGAAAAGATTCAATAATAATTACACGGCTCGCTCAGAAAGCTTTCTATCCAGCTAAAATTCCTTTTCCTTTAATTCACATTGACACGGGACATAATTTTGATGAAACTTTAACTTTCAGAGATGAAC
>JBDSYA010000116.1:0-9567 GCA_039925865.1 Ignavibacteria bacterium | reverse complement strand
TTGTTGAAATTGTTTGAGCGACTGCACCATTGTATTCAACTGTGCTATTTGTTACTATAAATGTACCTTGTTGAGTGATGGGATCTGTTGCAGTTAACTTAAGAATAAAATTGGAAATGTTAAACGTACCGCCTAAATTTATATTGACGCTATACATTTGATGAATGCTTGCTAAAGTGAGTGTTGCGCCGTTCAATATATTTGCAGGAGTTGTCCAGTTTCCAGTTCCCTGTAATGTATGAGATCCGGATCTGAATTGTAATGATCCGGTTCCTGTAATTGTTCCGTTGTTCACAATATTTCCATGTATCCCCAGAGATAAAGCTGGATGACCTCCAGTATTTAATGTTGCTCCGATATCAACAGTTATATTTCCATATATCCTTGCGTCATTTGGGTAATCAGGATCTGTTACTGTTGTTGTACCAGTATTTACATTTAAAGCTGCATTAAAATTTGAACCCGTTTTTGGTTTCAATGCAATGTTATTCTGAGTTCTGATAATCCCTGAATTTACTACTGTTCCGCCTGATAAAATTTCAAACTCTCCGGAAGTTATTGTTAAAGTACGTGTGTTAGCAGAAAATATTCCCCCCGTTTTTATTAGGAATGCAGTTGTGAGTGAAAATGTCACATTGTTTAAAAGTGAAACATTTCCGCGTGCGGAAATTCTTATAGTCACTCCTGTATATGTCCCTAAGCCTGAAACAGTTGACGTAGAATCAAAACTAAATAACGTTGATGTAATCGAACCGCCATTAGCAAGCGCAGGACCGAAGAAATCTAAATTTCCGGTGCCGGTTAAAGTCCCGTTGTTTGTAAGATTTCCATATATACTCAGATACAAAGCTGCATTGTTACCAGTATTCAATGTTGCTCCGTTATCAACAGTTACATTTCCATATATCCTTGCGTCATTTGGGTAATCAGGATCTGTTGCTGTTGTTGTACCGGTATTTACATTTAATGCTGCATTAAAATTTGAACCCGTTTTTGGTTTCAATGCAATGGTATTTTGAGTTCTGATAATCCCTGAATTTACTACTGTTCCGCCTGATAAAATTTCAAACTCTCCGGAAGTTATTGTTAAAGTACGTGTGTTAGCAGAAAACATTCCCCCCGTTTTTATTAGGAATGCAGTTGTGAGTGAAAATGTCACATTGTTTAAAAGTGAAACATTTCCCCGTGCGGAAATTCTTATAGTCACTCCAGTATATGTCCCTAAGCCTGAAACAGTTGACGTAGAATCAAAACTAAATAACGTTGATGTAATCGAACCGCTATTAGTCAGCGCAGGACCGAAGAAATCTAAATTTCCGGTGCCGGTTAAAGTTCCGTTGTTTGTGAGATTTCCATATATACTCAGATACAAAGCTGCATTGCCACCAGTATTCAATGTTGCTCCGATATCAACAGTTACATTTCCATATATCCTTGCGTCATTTGGGTAATCAGAATCTGCTACTGTTGTTGTACCGGTATTTACCTTCAAAGCTGCTTTAAAAGTCGAACCGGTTCTTATTAATAGCATTGTTGCTACCCCTTGTGTCTGAACTGTACCCGCTCCTGAAACTGTCCCGCCGGCCATAACAAGGAGATCATCTCCGCTGCCATTCAGAATTGTTAACAATACGGCTGCATTTATAAAGAGTGTAGCTCCGTTATTAACAATCAGCTGATCAGCACTAACGCTTGCTGTAACAGTAACTGTGTTAGGACTTCTTACAGTAATTAATCCGCTTGTATCACTTGGTATGCTTGTAGCTGGAATCCATGTACTTCCTCCATCGTTCGACATTTCCCATGTAGGATTAGCATTCCAATTTCCTGTTGCAATGCTTCTGAATTGCTCGTTTGCTGAGTATGCTAATCCATTTAATAGAAATAATGACAAAAAAAGAATAGCACAACATTGAAATAATTTTTGCATGTTAGTTTTTCCTTTCAGAAAAAGTTTATATTTTGGAATTAAAATTTATTTGTAAAGAATTACCTCCCAATACAATTGAGATGAAACTTAATCTTTTTATCAGCTTAAGTTCGTATGGCGTACGATGTATGATATTAGATTTGTATTTGAGAGGTATTTAAAATCGACAGTTTTGTGAAAAATTTTTAACATCATGTACGCCATTTAACAAAATATAATATTCGATCCTGCATGTCAAAGAAAAATATTTCGGGTTTTAGAAATTCCATAAAACTCATCTGAGGAAAACTTTCAATTTCATGTCTATTTTAATCTTTTGTCTCCAGATTTTTAGAAATCAGTTAAATTAAATTAATTTTTAATATTGAAATCGCTTTGGATAATTTTTTTATAACCATTCATCATGAGTAAAATAAAAAAGCCGGGAGCTTTCACTTCCGGCTTTTGCTAATTAAGAGTTTGATTAAGAGTAAATTCCTCTGTCCCGAATCTCGCGTACTTGACGCTTCACGTTTGACGTTTCACGTTTTACATCACGGTCTCGCCACAGACACAAAGTTAGCAGCATTATTATCGACGATCGCAGCATCGGTTCCGTCAACGAATCTGTCACCGTTAACATCTGAAGGAACATATCCTGCTAAGAAAATTGCAGCATCGTTGTCTGCAATTAATCCGTCACTTCCGTCAATTACTCCATCCTGAAGTATATCGCCGCTGTAGATCGCAAATCTTAATGGTGTTCCATCAACCTGAACCTGATTATTGCCAAATGCTCTTGATGCTGCTGAAGTGAAATCATAATTCAATGTCATTCCGACAGTATAAACTTCACCTCCGGCTTTGCTCCATGTCTCAATGGAATTTCTGTGCTTAGTCTGGATATAATATGTACCGCTCGTTAAAGTTGGGAAAACAAATGCAGCCTTCAAAGTAGCTGAGTCGAGCAGTGATTTTGCGGAATCTACAATTGCGTAAGGTGCTACTGTATTCCTTAAATAAATTCTTACAGTGTCCAGCATTCTTAATCTGTTGGTTGACGGATTGTAAAATCCCTCGATCGCCATATTAATTACTACTGAAACACCCGTTGAATCTGCTGTCCATCTTGAAAAAGAAGTAATTCCGCTCAGTGTAATTTCATTTAATGTTGTGTTTACTGTTCCGCCCATCAAAGTAAAGGTTAGGCCGGCGTTAGTAGATTTCAATAATTTCAAAATTGACTCAGGTCTGAGGTTTAATTCCGAATCATCGTACTTGAATACTAAGGTTGCGGATAGTCCGGTATTGTTTGATGGTGTTATATCAAAGTATCGT
Organism: Ignavibacteria bacterium; assembly: GCA_039925865.1. Taxonomy (GTDB): domain Bacteria; phylum Bacteroidota; class Ignavibacteria; order Tepidaquicellales; family Tepidaquicellaceae; genus JBDSYA01. The sequence continues at coordinate 6,320 of JBDSYA010000116.1, read as the reverse complement.
TTGATACTTCCGCCAGTTTGAACACCGTGCCCTCTTCTAATCTCCGTATTTCCAAGGTTGGTGGTTGCTGTCAGTACTGCGCCAAATCCTCCCACATTTAATGAACTTGGAATACCGACATTTCTTGTAGTAGTTATGTATCCTGTTGTTCCTTTAATTGTATTGCCCGGAGTTTCCGTCAGATAACCCGCAGATGAAACAGTTATTATTTTTCCGTTTAGATCTAGATCACCGGCGATAACAGAAAGAGTGTCATTGACACTAACATTTCCTAAAAGGACTGTGCCTTCAGAATTAATAATGCGTAATCCGTAATAAGTAATATTTGCTGCAGATATATTTTGTTCAGAAGTTCCTATATATTCAATTTTACTTCCGGTATTTGTGAACGTTCCGTTTTGAGTGATCGGATTCGAAGCTGTAAACTTAACGGTATTGCTGCTAATATTAAAAGTTGCTCCGGTATTAATAACTACATTTAGAAACTGATGATTGGAAGTGAGGTTCACCGTTGCTCCGTTTAATATAAATGCAGTTGTTGTCCATATTCCTGTCCCCTGCAAAGTATGCACACCGCTTTGAAATTCTACATCACCTATCCCTGTGATTGTTCCATTATTTGTAAGATTGTTGTGAATTAAAAGTGTATAGCTTTCAGTATTGTTTGAACTTAAAGTTGCTCCTGCATCTACTATTATCTGACCAAATAAACTGGCAGTATAGGGAGATGATATTTCAGATACAATTGTAGTTCCGGAATTAATATTTAAATTTGCATTAAAGTTTGAACCGGTTCTTGGATTTATCAACACATTGCCCTGTGTCCTTATCAATCCCGAACTTGCAACCGTTCCGCCACTGAGAATTTCAAATGTTCCTGAAGTAAAGGTAATTGTGAAAAGGTTTGCATTAAGAATTCCTCCAGTATTTATTGTAAATTTACTGTTTAATGAAAATGTCACACTGTTTAAAAAAGTAACATTTCCATTCCCGGAAATTATGATATCACCGCCGGTATAAGTTCCTGTTCCTGAAACAGAAGTTGTTGAATCAAAACTAAAGATCGGTGATGTTATTGAACCATTGTTCACAAGTGCTGAACCAAATAACTTAAGTCTCGAGCCCGAACCCGTTATTGTTCCGTTGTTTGTGAGATTGTTATAAATAAAAAGAGTATAGCTTGAAGTATTGTGTGTGTTTAAGGTTGCTCCGGCATCTACAGTGACATTTCCATTTAATCTGCCTGTGTAAGGGGAAGATAATTCTGCTACAGTAGTTGTTCCGGTATTGATTGTTAAATTAGCATTAAAGTTTGAACCGCTTCTTGGATTTATAAACACACTGCCTTGTGTCCTGATCAATCCTGAACTCGCAACCGTTCCGCCGCTGAGAATTTCAAATGTTCCTGATGTAAAGGTAAGAGTTCGAAGGTTGGCATTGAAAATTCCTCCGGTACGAATACTAAAAATACTGCTGATTGAAAACGTTACATCACTTGTAAGTGAAACATTTCCTTGAGCACCGACTATGATATCTCCTCCTGTATAAGTTCCTGTTCCTGAAACAGAAGTTGTTGAGTCAAATCTGAACACAGGTGAAGAGATTGAACCGTTGTTAACAAGAGTAGATCCAAAAAATTTAATAGTATTTCCTCCTCCTGTCCCTGTTATTGTTCCGTTGTTTGTGAGAGTGTTGTAAATAAAAAGTGTATAGCTTGAAGTAATGTTTGAACTTAAGGTTGCTCCGGCATCTACTGTTACACCTCCATTTAATCTGCCTGCGTAAGGTGAAGATAACTCTGCTACAGTGGTTGTTCCGGTATTAATATTCAAATTTGCATTGAAGTTTGAACCGGTTCTTGGATTTATAAACACCGTACCCTGAGTCCTTATCAAACCCGAACTTGCAACCAATCCTCCGCTAAGAATTTCAAATGTTCCGGATGTAAAGGTAAGTGTGCGAAGGTTTGCATTAAAAATTCCTCCTGTGTTTATTGAAAATTTACTGCTGATTGAAAATGTCACATCATTTAAAAGTGAAACATTTCCATTCCCGCCAATTAAGATACCTGCTCCTGTATAAGTACCCGAACCTGAAACAGAAGTTGTTGAATCAAAACTGAATACCGGTGATATGATGGCACCGTTGTTAACAAGAGATGATCCGAAAAATCTAATAGTATTTCCTCCTCCTGTCCCTGTTATTGTCCCGTTATTTGTGAGATTGCCATAAATAAAAAGTGTATAGCTGGATGTAATGTTTGAACTTAAAGTTGTACCTGCATCTACGGTTACACTTCCAAATAATTTACCGTTATATGGTGAAGATAGGTCAGAGACTGTTGTTGTACCTGAATTTACTTTCAAAGCTACACTGAAGTTTGAACCGCCGGTTAGATTCATTGTTGTAGCAGTTCCTTGTGTCTGAAATATCCCTGCACCTGAGACAGTGGCTCCGGATTGAATAGTAAAATCAGTTCCGGTTCCATTAAGCAAAGTAAAAACAATTGCTGCATTTATCGAAAGTGTTCCACCGGTATTTATTGTTAATTGGTCGGCGCTCACATTTGCAGTAACTGTTACAGTTGTAAAATTTTGAATTGCTATACTCCCGCTTGTATCACTCGGAGTACTTGTTGCGGCAAACCAAGTGGTTCCGCCATTTGTAGACATTTGCCACGTAGAATTTGCATTCCAGTTTCCTGTTGATTGGCTCCTGAATAATTCATTTGCCGAATATGCAGAATTGTTGGAAAGAATTATTATTAAAACAATCGCTGTACAAAATTGAAATATTTTTTGCATTTAGTTTATCCTTTCAGAAAAATTTTTTTTAAAATACATTTTTTTCGGATAAAAAAATCTCCCAATACAATTTGAGATGGACCTTTATCTCTATAAATTAAGTTCGTAGGGTTACGATGTATGATAACTATAGATGTATTCGGGAGATTAGTTATCAATAGTAGTAAAAAAATTTTAACATCGTTTACGCCAATGGTCAAAAATATAATATTCGATACTGCATGTCAAAGAAAAATATTTAGGGTTTTAGGAAGTTAAATTATAAAGCAGATCACGAGAATTTGCATTTACAAATGAATTTTAAAGCAAAAGTATCATTTGTAAATGAATTCTTTAGAAATTTGTTCAAGAAAATTTTTTTTCAAATTTTCCAAATGATGAACATTTGAAAAATTTTATGGGAATTTCACATTTTAAATAAAAAAGCCGATAGATTTCTCGATCGGCTTTTTTATCACAGATTACGAAATTTTATGAAACTATTGCTTACAACTTTTAACTTTTAACTTTTAACTTCCTAAGGAGTAACTTTAGTTACAAAATTTGCAGCATTGTTATCCACAATTGCAAAATCAGTTCCGTCAACTATAAAGTCACCGTTAACATCTGTAGCTACATAGCCGGAAACAAAGTTAGATGCATCATTATCTACACGGCCAAGGTCTATACCGTCTACTACACCATCCTGATTTACATCACCGCTATATATTCCGAATCTAACGGGCGCGCTATCAACCTGAATCATATTGTTGCCAAATGCCTGCGTTGCTGCTGTTGTAAAATCATAATTCAAAATACCACCATAAACAAAAGCTTGTGGAGTCTTGCTCCAGGTTTCGATACTATTTCGATGCTTGACTACCAAATAATAATTACCCGACGTTGCTGTAAAGAATTCAAACGGAGCAATAAATGTAGTAGCATCTAATATTGCAATCGCTGAATCAATTATATTAAACGGTGAAACATTATTTGTTAAATACGCCCTGACAGTATCGCTGAAATTTAATTTGTTTAAAGTCGGGTTATAAAATCCTTCGATCGCCATTTTTATATTTATGCAACCCGCATTACCTGCTGTATATCTTGCAAGAGAATTAATACCGGTTCTTGTGATAGTGTTTGCTGAAGTATTTACTGTCCCGCCATCACATAAATAATTAGTTCCCGCATTTGTAGATTTAAAGAGTTGCAATCCCGATTCAGTTAACCCATTGATCTCCGAATCATCATATTTAAAAACTAAAGTCGCATTCAGGTCCGAATTATTTTGAGGATCAAAAGTGAAAAATCTTTTTATACTCTGATGGCCCGGTGCGAGTGTTTGAACTGTATGTCCTCTCTTTATCTGGGTTAATCCAAGATTTGCCGAAGAAGTAATTGAAGCCCCAAGTCCTGCAACATTCAATGCGATTGGTGCATTCAGATTTCGTGTCGCGGTAATATATCCCGAAGTTCCTGTAACGGTGTTACCATTTGTTTCTACTAAAGTTGCATTAGGGAGGAGGCTGATTATTCTTCCGTTAAGGTTCAGGTCTCCATTTGAAACAGTAAGCACTCCAGGTAAATATAAATTATTAGCTAATGTTACACCCGCGGTATCATTAATAGTGAGATTAACATAATCAATATTTACAAAAGCAACGGTTTGTGCTGCTGTTCCATTATATTCGATGGTGCTTAAGGTTGTATTCAATGTACCATCAACAGTTATTGGAATTCCTGCACCTTTAAGCCTGAGCACACGTGAAGTGATATCCAGTGAACCTCCATTATTTATATTTAAAAATGCGAACGTGTGATTTGAAAGCATAGTAACATAGGCACTCGGAGTGATATTACAGTTAGATGTATTAAAGCTTCCGCTGCCTGATAATGAATGAAAAGATGTCGGAGCTGTGGATAAAGCCTCAAAATAAAAATTACTTGGATTTACTATTCCATTATTAATAAATCCATTTCCAAAGTATCTGAATGATGATCCGCTTCCTCCAATTGTTCCGTTATTGATTACACTGTCATTCGCAATTACAGTGTATCCACCGCCTTTAACATTGAATGTCGCTCCCGTGTCAACTGTAATTTTGTTATTATAAATAGCTGCGAAAGGTGAATTCGCACTGTATGAATCCGTTATTCCTGTATTTACTTTAAGAGGAGCATTAAAGCTTGAACCCGTTTGTAAATTGAAGTCAACACTTCCTCTTGTCTGAAACTGGCCTGAGTTCGGAACTGTTGCAGACGAAGCTAATTGAAAATACAACGTTCCTGATGCAACAAAGAATGTCGCTGTATTGGAATTTGGATTGAGAATTCCATTTGAATTTACAGTAAAATTTTGCGAGGAGCTTCCTCCAAATGTCAGGCTGTTTGCAAGACTTAGATTTCCTAAGTCGGTTATAAAGGTATTAGTTGGAGCCCAGATTCCTGTTCCGGATATAGAAGTCGTGGTATCGAAATTAAAAGTATTCCCGGAAGTAGTTCCGTTATTTGCATAGCTATTTCCTTTCATATAAAAAGTGCTGCCGGATCCAACTCCTACTGTTCCATTGTTAGTAACAGTTCCAAATGTCCGGAATCCATAACCGCCCGCCCGCACATTTAATGTTGCACCTAAATCAACAGTTATTGGAGATCTAATAATACCAATATAGGGACCGGGGTTGCTGTAACCTGTAGTTGTTCCGGTATTAACTTTCAACGGTGAATTGAAGCTTGCACCGTTTTCTATATTTAAATCTACTGTTCCTTGTGTTTGGAATATTCCTGAATTAATAGTTGTAGATAAATTAGTAGCTCTAAAATTTACAGTAGCTGAAGTTCCGTTGAATGTTGCAATTCGTGTATTTGGATTTAATGTTCCTCCTGCATTAATTGTAAAGTTGACTACACTTGACGCCCCGAATGAAAGATTATTAGCTAAGCTTACATTACCGGTGCTATTAATAAAAATATTATTTGGTGCCCAGGTTCCTGTTCCTGATATTGAAGTCGTGGTATCAAAATTAAAATTACTCCCGGAAGTAGTTCCGTTATTTACATAGCTATTTCCTTTCATATAAAAAAAACTGCCGGATCCCACTCCTACTGTTCCATTGTTAGTAACAGCACCAAATGTCCGGAATCCAAAACCGCCCCCAAGAACATTTAATGTTGCACCTATATCAACAGTTACTGATGCTCTTGTGATACCAACATAAGGTCCCGGTCCACTATAGCCTGTAGTCGTTCCTGTATTAACTTTCAACGGTGAATTGAAGCTTGCACCGTTTTCTATATTTAAATCTACTGTCCCCTGTGTTTGGAATATTCCTGAATTTATAGTCGTAGATAAATTAGTTGCTCTAAAATTTACAGTAGCTGCAGTTCCGTTGAATGTTGCAATTCGTGTATTTGGATTTAATGTTCCTCCTGCATTAATTGTAAAGTTGACTACATTTGCTGCTCCGAAAGAAAGATTATTTGCTAAGCTTACATTACCGGTACTATTAATAAAAATATTTGTCGGAGACCAGA
>JBDSYA010000115.1:0-10108 GCA_039925865.1 Ignavibacteria bacterium | reverse complement strand
ATTCATTAACTAAATTTGTAATTATCCTTCCCATAATATCAAATAGTGAAATTCTTAAGTACCCAGAGTAATTTAATTTATATTTTATTCGAGTTTGAGAATTAAATGGGTTTGGATAATTCTGAAATAATTTGAAATTTTCAATTACTTGTTCATTATTAATAATTCCAACTGGTTTTATTCTTCCAGTTGAATCGGTATGAACAATATATGAAAGTGAATAACCATAATCTGCAAGACCACATAAAATAAATCCGTTATCATTTGTCAACTCAACTGATCGAAAACTATTATTATCCGTTCCAGGTCTAAAATAGTTTTCATGTAAAATGTTACCGCTCTTATCAATAACTCTTATATTTGCTCTTTCGTAGCCCAGTAAAGTAGAATCGGACATTCCGCAAAAGACATAACCATTGTTAAGTGTTCGAATTGAATGGCACCATTCATTCAGACCGGTTGAATAAGTTCTTTGCCATTGAATATTTCCTGACGTATCCGTTTTTAGTACAAGTGATTTCCAATGATTTTCTGTTGTAGTATCTGCAATTCCACCGATAATAAACCCACCATCATTGCTAATATCAATACTATGCCCCACGGATTCGGCAAAATGTGTATATGTTTTTGTCCATATTTTATCGCCATTCAAATTTGTTTTAATCAAATATAAATTTGAAGGTTGATTCAGTATGCGTTTCACTCCGCAAATTATTATTTCTGAATTATTGATAACTTGAAACTCATTCCCATATTCATGAAAAATGCTGTCTCCGAAAACTTTACTCCATAAAACGTTTCCCAAGGAGTCTGTACGAACCAGCATTATATCATTTGTTCCTGATATGGAGGTTGTTCTGATTGATATTATATAACCTTTATCAAAAATTTGCTTTACACATCGTCCTTGATCTAAATTAAATCCTCCAAAAGTTTTAAACCATAGAATATTACCTAATGAATCAGTTTTTACTAAGTATGCATCAGAATTTGAGCCCTGACCTGAACCAGCAATAATGAATCCCTCGTCGGCTGTTTCTTCAATCCAATAGCCTTTGTAAGCAGCATTTATAGTTAAATCAAAATAGTTAACCCACATGGAATCTCCAAACTCATTGAACCTCGCCAAATACATTTTTGCATAACCACCAACTCTATTCTCTCCTATAGCAATAAATCCATTATCGCTAGTTTGTTGTGTTTTATATAAGCCAGAATTGTCAGTATAATTTAACACTTTCTCCCACGTTACTGAAGGTTGCGCCTTTACTACAATATTGGAAAAGTAAAATCCTGCTGTAATAAAAACCAATGCAATTATTTGTTTCATAATCTTATATATTAGATACTAACTTACAATACTCACTTCACCCCGCCGCCGTGAATCAAAAAGTCTTCTTTTTATTTGCCGTTGTTGGTGTTTAAGCGAAGCGTCACCAACAACCGGTGTAACTCTTATTCATCAAGATTTATATCAAGACACAATCCCTGAAGCTCTTTCAGCTATACTTTGAACCATTAATTATTCCACTTGAAATTCAAACTAATACACCTCTCTGTGAGTACCAATATCAATGAACAATGCTTCATTATTTTCTGAAAAGATGAAAATCACTCGAATATCATAATCTATCCTGAAACTCCAAAGATCCTTAAGCTTGCCTGATAGTTTATGAGTCTTAAGTACCGGATCATATGGATCATTTTGAAAGATCTCTATTCTATTCCAAAGCTTTTCCTCTAATCTAATGTTATTACTGATTTTATTTTTGAAAGCTTTCTTAAACGAACTACTAAAACTAATCCTTATCATCTTTTACCATTTTCTTCAAAGCATCTATGTCATCAGTAAATTTAACTTTACCCTCACTTAACTCCTGTGAAGCATCTTGAAAATTTTTGTAAATATCATCTCTACGTTCATCGATAAGATACTTTTCCAAAATATCTCTTAAGTTTTCTTTTTCTTCGTAAGGAAGATCTTGTATCTCACTTATCAGTTTGGTATATGTCATATGGCTAGTCTCATTTACAGTTGCGTCAGGAAAGAATATCCTGACGCAATTTTAATTCTCTACTCATCAAGATCTTCCGCCGTTGTTTGTGTTTAAGCGAAGCGTCACCAACAACCGGTGTAATTCTTACTCATCCAGATTTATATCAAGACACAATCCCTGCAACTCTTTCAGCAATACATTGAAAGATTCCGGTATTCCTGGCTCAGGTAAATTGTCTCCTTTAATAATTGCTTCATACACTTTGCTTCTTCCCGTAACATCGTCACTCTTGTACGTAAGCATCTCCTGCAAAATATGAGCCGCGCCGTAGCCCTGCAGCGCCCAGCATTCCATCTCTCCAAATCTTTGTCCGCCGAATTGCGCTTTTCCGCCAAGCGGTTGTTGCGTGATAAGCGAGTATGGTCCTATTGACCTTGCGTGTATTTTATCATCTACCAGGTGTGATAGCTTAAGCATATAAATCATACCTACCGTTACCATTTGGTCAAATCTCTCACCGTTCTTGCCGTCATAAAGATAAGTCCTTGAATTCGTATTTAGTCCGGCCTTATCAAGTGTACTTAATATTTCAGCAACTGTTGCGCCGTCAAAAATAGGAGTTGCAAATTTTACTCCGAGTTTTGTTGCTGCCCATCCTAAAGCAGTTTCATATAGCTGACCGAGATTCATTCTTGAAGGCACTCCTAATGGATTTAAGACAATATCCACAGGTGTTCCGTCCGGCAAGAAAGGCATGTCTTCCTGTGGAACTATCTTAGCAACGACACCTTTGTTTCCGTGTCTTCCGGCCATCTTATCTCCTACTGAAAGTTTCCTTTTCTTTGCAACATAAACCTTTGCCAGCTTGACTACGCCGGTCGGCAATTCATCTCCGAGCTTTACCTTATCTTTTAATCTTTTATATCTTTCCTCGATCTCATTTTGCTTAAATGTATAATTTCTGTAAATATCAGGTATTAGTCCGTTGGCTCTTTTGTTATCAGACCAGTCATGATCATAATCAAAATCATTAAGAATGTATCCCTGGTTTTCTATGAGATTAATAAAAGAATCTTTTTTAAAAGATGCCGCATTTTTTAAAATTATATTTCCTTTTTTATCTCTAAGCCCTCTTGACTCTTTTCCTTCAAGCAACAGATCAAACTTCTCTGCGATCTTATGATTCAAATCTTTTATTTCTTTCTTTCTCTCAACTTCAAACTTATCTATTTTCCTTTTTTCATCTCGCTTACTTTCTGTATCACGGGTTTTTCTTGAGAATAATTTCTTGTTGATCACTATTCCTTTAAGTCCGGGAGTTGCTTTGAGTGAAGCATCTTTTACATCACCTGCTTTATCTCCAAAGATAGCTCTCAAAAGTTTTTCTTCAGGTGTCGGTTCGGTTTCACCTTTAGGTGTAACCTTACCTATAAGGATATCACTCTCTTTTACTTCTGCTCCGATCCTTACAATTCCGTTTTCATCGAGATCTTTGGTTGCTTCTTCACTCACATTCGGAATTTCCTTTGTTAATTCTTCTTCACCTCTTTTTGTATCTCTGACTTCTAGGCTGAACTCTTCAATGTGTATTGAAGTGTAAACATCGTCCATAACCAGCTTCTCGCTGATCACGATAGCATCTTCAAAGTTGTATCCTCTCCATGGCATAAATGCTACTAAAACGTTTCTTCCTAAAGCAAGCTCTCCGTTTTGTGTCGATGAACCGTCAGCAAGTACATCTCCTCTTTTAACACGCTGGCCCTCTGTTACAATTGGCCTTTGATTAATTGAAGTATCCTGGTTCGTTCTTAAAAATTTGACCAGATGATATTCAACAAGTTTCTTATCATCAAAACTTAATAAGCTTTCATCAGAATCTTCTTTGACATTATATCTTACAATGATCTTTGCGCCGGAAACATATTCAACTACGCCGTCAGCTTCCGCTAATAACATTGTTCTTGAATCTTTTGCAACAATCTCTTCAAAACCTGTTCCAACAACAGGAGATTCCGGTCTTAGAAGCGGAACTGCCTGGCGCTGCATATTACTTCCCATCAATGCACGGTTTGCATCATCATGTTCCAAGAAAGGTATCAAAGCAGCAGCAGCACTAACTATCTGGTTAGTTGCAACATCCATATAATCGATCTCTTCCGCTTTCAATAACGGAAAGTCACCCTTATATCTTCCTTTGATTTTCTCATTTTCAAAAGCACCCTTGCTATCTACCGGTTCATTTGCCTGAGCAATTTTATAAAAGTCTTCTTTCTCAGCGGATAAAAATTCGATCTCGTCAATAACTCTGCCCTTTACAACTTTTCTGTAAGGAGTTTCTATAAATCCTAATTCATTTACTCTTGAGTGAATACATAACGAAGATATCAATCCGATATTCGGACCTTCCGGTGTTTCGATCGGACACAATCTGCCGTAATGTGTATAGTGAACGTCTCTTACTTCAAATCCTGCTCTCTCTCTTGAAAGTCCGCCCGGTCCCAGAGCACTGATCCTTCTCTTGTGTGTCATCTCTGCAAGAGGATTTGTCTGATCCATGAATTGTGACAACTGGCTTGTTCCAAAAAAAGATGCTAACGCGCTGGTAATTGGTCTTGCGCTGATTAGTTTTGATGGTGTAAGATTTTCTTCATCATGAATGCTCATCTTATCCCTTATTGTCCTGGACATTCTCGATAAGCCCAGTGAAAACTGAGCAGATAATTGTTCATTGACAGTTCTTACTCTTCTGTTTCCAAGGTGATCAATGTCATCAACTTCCTTCTTACTGTCAACGAGATCTCTTATATAATTAATAATATAAACTATATCTTCCTGTGTAAGTATTGTGATATGCGGATCGATGTTAGTGCCAAGTTTGTAATTGATCTTATATCTTCCTACATCACCAAGATCATATTTTTTAGTATTAAAAAATAATTTTTCAATATAGCTTCTGGCGCTTTCTGCCTCTGCCTCAAGCAAGGCTGCAGCAGCTTTCTTATCTTTTGGCAATTGATCTGCAGGTGTCTTTTCTATTACAAGGTCGCTTTCATCATCATCGTTTACAACCGTATTATAAATAATCTTTTCGCCGTCTGTTAAATTACTTTTTAATAATCTGAGTTCTTTTATTTTCGAATTTAAAACGGAGACCAATTGCTCTCCGGAAAATTTATTTCCTTCAGGTATTCCAAGATCGTCGCCTGTATCTTTATTAATTACATTTTCAAGTACCACCCTGTCAACATAGTCAAGATAATTCTTGTCATTTACTTTAACCGTTTCAGTTAATCCGAATAGATCAAGCATCTGATAATGTTCATTAAGACCTAATGCCTTTAACAATGTAGAAAAATAAAACTTTTTCTTTCTGTCAACATAAGCATAAAGTAGGTCATTAATATCTGTAGTGAACTCAACCCATGAGCCTCTGAATGGTATCACTCTTGCGGAATATAATTTTGTTCCGTTTGCGTGAATGGATTCACTGAATACAACACCCGGAGATCTGTGAAGCTGACTGACAATTGCTCTCTCAGCGCCGTTTATTATAAAACTTCCTCTCGGTGTCATGTAAGGTAAATTTCCTAAATAAACGTCATTCTCAATAGTGTAATTATATTCCTTCGCTGCTGCATTTATCTTAGTTGAAAGTCTCAGTCTGGCTTTAACCTGCACTGCATAGGTTAGTCCCTGCTCCTGGCATTCGATTACAGAGTAATGCGGTTTCTCCAGATAATAATCTACAAATTCCAGTAAAGCCGTTTCTCTTGAATCGGAAATTGGAAAATTATCTTCAAAAACTTTTTGAAGTCCCTGAGGTTTTCTTTTACTTGCAGGAACATCTTCCTGCAAAAAATCTTTATATGACTGAATCTGTACATTAAGAAGATCCGGTGGATCATGCTTTATGGACGTTTTTGCAAACGTTAACCTTTTATTCTTACTGTTTAACGCTTTAAGATTTAGATCTGCTTCTTTAGTTTCCAAGTATTTATACCCCCGGAATTTTTAATAAATAATCCCAACTGTTATCAGCCGGGATTATTCAATATTTAAAAAAAATTTTGATTGAGAATCGTGAAATTGATTTAAGTGATTATTTTACTTCAACTTTTGCGCCTGCAGCTTCCAGATCCGCTTTGAGTTTATCTGCATCTGCTTTGGAAATGTTTTCTTTAACAGGTTTTGGAGCACTTTCTACAAGTGCTTTAGCTTCGGTAAGTCCCAGACCGGTTGCGTTCTTTACTGCTTTGATCACATTTATTTTCTGCGATCCTGCTTCAGCTAAGATGACTGTAAATTCTGTTTGCTCTTCCACCGGAGCTGCTGCTGCCGTTGGAGCACCGCCTGCTACCATCATTGGAGAAGCCGCTGTAACACCGAATTTATCTTCTAACATCTTCTTTAATTCAGAAGCCTGTGATAATGTTAATTCACCTATTTGATCTGCTATTTCTTGTACTGACATTTTGTTTAACCTTTTTTATTTTAATTAAAATTAATTTAAATTTAAGCAGCTCTTTTTCTGGCTACTTCTTCAATTACACTGAACAGATCTCTCATTGCCGCATTTATCGAACCAACTATCCCCGAAGCAGGTGAATCCAATGAACCCAATATACTTGATATAACTTCTTCCTTTGTCGGAAGTGCCGCAAGTGTATTGAGCATTTTTGATTCGTAAACTTCGTCCTCTACAACTGCAATTTTAAGCTTTGGTCTTTCGATCTTATCAAAATATTTTTTGATAATCTTAGCCGGACTAACAGGATTATCATATGCAAATACGATACCTGTCGGACCGTTAAGAATTTCTGCTAACTGCTCCACGTGCTTGGAATATTTTTCCGTTTCTCGTAAAGCCCTGACTGTCAATGTGTTTTTAACAACCTTATACTTTAATCCGGATTTATAAAATTCCTTCCTGAGTTCGTTAACTTCTTCGACCGTCAAACCGCTAAAATCTGTTAAGTACATTGCCTCAGAGGTTTGGATCAGTTCTTTTATCTCCTTAACCCCTTCTGCTTTTTGTTCCTTATTCATTAACGATCAGTTAAATTTTTGATTATGTAACTTAATTACTTAATTAATTAGATGTGCTTACCTGAAGCCGGTAAGCATGTATATGTATTGAGTGCGTAAATTCTGATTATGCAGCAGTTTTAATTGTAGCATGGGCCTTATCGACCATGATTCCCGGTCCCATAGTGGTGGAAATCGCAATGCTTTTTATATAAGTTCCTTTTGAAGCTGCCGGTTTTAATTTAACAATAGTGTTTAAAAAAACATCTATGTTCTCTTTAAGTTTATTTTCATCAAATGAGATCTTACCTACGATCGAATGGACAATCCCGCTTTTATCAACTCTGAAATCTATCTTTCCCGCTTTAACTTCTGTTACTGCCTGGCCAACATTGGGAGTTACGGTACCGCTTTTCGGATTTGGCATAAGACCGCGGGGTCCTAAAATTTTGCCGATCTTTCCTAATTCTGCCATAGTGTCCGGTGCAGCTATTATTACATCAATATCAGTCCAGCCTTCCTGGATCTTCTTTATGTAATCATCATATCCGACGTGATCTGCGCCGGCAGCCCTTGCCTCGTCTTGTTTTTCCGGTTTGGCAATGACCAAAACTCTTACACTCTTTCCTGTCCCGTGAGGAAGTGAAACTGTCCCTCTTACTACCTGATCAGCATGCTTCGGATCAACTCCAAGTCTTACCGCAATATCTACCGATTCATCAAACTTTGCTGCAGTTGAATTTTTTAATTTGGTAACAGCTTCGGTAAGAGCATATTCCTTTGTCAGGTCAACTTTTTTTCTGATGTCTTTTTGTTTCTTTGTTAATTTCATATTGTTAAGTTGTTGAATTTGTTAAGTTAGTTAAGTACATCTGTTAAGTGAGTTAAGTTTGTTGAGTTAGTTAAGTTTGTAAATTCAGATGTTACATAACTTACTCAACCAACTAAACTTACTCAACTAGTTCTCGATTGTGATTCCCATGCTTCTGGCAGTTCCGGCAACTAGTTTCATTGCCGCATCTACATCATGAACATTTAAGTCCGGCATCTTAGTCTCCGCAATTTCTTTCAATTGTTTCTGAGTGACTTTGCCAACTTTATTTTTATTCGGAATACCTGATCCTTTTTCAATGCCTGCAGCTTTGATAAGTAATATTGCCGCCGGTGGAGTTTTGGTTATAAAGGTAAATGATTTATCCGAAAATACTGTGATTACTACCGGGATAATTAATCCCTTTTTATCCTGCGTTCGTGCATTAAACTGTTTACAAAACTCCATACCGTTAACACCTCTCTGACCTAAAGCAGGTCCTACTGGAGGAGCCATTGTTGCAGCGGCTGCCGGAATTTGTAGTTTTACAAAGCCTGTTATTTTCTTTGCCATATATAAAAGATATATTTAATTATTATTTTTCTTTTTCAATTTGTGCTAACTCTAACTCAATAGGTGTTTTTCTTCCAAATATACTTACCATTACTTTAACTTTCATCTTTTCAAGATTTATTTCAAGTATGTTTCCGCTGAAGTTATTAAATGGTCCGCTTGTAACCTTTACAGGATCACCTATGCTCAGCTGAATGTCAAGCTTCTGTTCATCGGCTTCATCATTGAGAATGGATTTTATTCTTTTTACTTCATTCGGACGCAGCGGGATCGGCTCTAACCTTTTTCCTTTAATGCTTTTTGATCCTACCATGTTGATGATAGAAGGTGTCTTGGAAATAAAATCCCTGAGCTTATCATCGAGATCGGCTTCTATTAGTATATATCCCGGTAAAAAATTTTTCAGTTTAACTTTTTTCTTACCGCCTTTTACTTCAAAAACTTTTTCAAGAGGTATCAGCACATTATTTATTCTGTCTTCAAGCTTTTCATTTCTTATTTCATTATCAAGATAAGCTTTAACTTTATTTTCATGTCCTGAAATTATTCTTACGGCAAACCATTTAAACTTCCCCGAATCCTCTTCAGATGCTTCAACAGTTACAGGATTTTCTATTGCTTCTTCCGTTAATTGTTCCATTTCTTCTTTATCTTCTTTAGCTTTATTATCTTCGTTCATTTCCATATTTAAAAAATAGCTTTCAATATTTCACTGATCCCTTTATCTATGATATAAACAATTACTGCCGATATCAGCATGGTAATTATTACAACTTTAGTCGAATCGATAAGTTCTTCTTTCTTAGGCCAGGAAACTTTCTTCAGTTCTTTGAAAATGTCTTCGAAAAAATTTATAACTTTGTCTTTCATTTATCAGGTTTATATTTTCATGGTCAAATGCACGGGAGGAGGGACTCGAACCCCCAACCAACGGTTTTGGAGACCGCTACTCTACCAATTGAGCTACACCCGTATTAATTATTTGGATTCTCTATGGAGAACATGCTGTTTTGTCCACTTGCAGTATTTTTTAAGCTCTAATCTCTCTTTTGAATTGATCCTGTTTTTAGTTGAAACATAAACAGACTTGCCTTTATGCGGACCTTCCACACTTACAAGTTTAATCTTTACTCTTGAACCTTCTTTTGCCATTATCTAATAATAATAATTTTTTCGAAATCTTCTATAAATCTTAAAATTTAAATCTTTAAAACCAATTTCTTAAAGTGAAACTATATGTTTTGTTTAACCAGTAACATCAATAGGCTTTCATCAAAGAACATTTGAGCTGATGACCGGGATTGAACCGGTGACCTCTTCCTTACCAAGGAAGTGCTCTACCAACTGAGCTACATCAGCACATTTATTTCAAATTGCAAATGTTAAATTTTAAATGTTCTTCAAAGTAATTCATTTAATATTTACAATTTAAAATTGGATCGAGCGGGAGACGAGGCTCGAACTCGCGACCAACAGCTTGGAAGGCTGTGACTCTACCAACTGAGTTACTCCCGCATTCTTTAAATTTATTTTTAATGGTCTTTAATATTTTTTATGAGATAATTCCTGATATTTTTTTATTAGCGGGAATTACTTTATCGATTAATGCTGAATTTATCTTTTAATTTTACTTTTCACTGAAGTAGTGGGTAGGGAAGGATTCGAACCTCCGAAGACAATTGTCGACAGATTTACAGTCTGT
>JBDSYA010000114.1:0-2683 GCA_039925865.1 Ignavibacteria bacterium | reverse complement strand
GTGGCATATATCGGGGGACCTTCTGAAGTTTCATACTTTGCACAGTTTAAAGACGTATATAAATTTTTCAATATGCCGATGCCGGTTATCTATCCAAGGACATCAACAACAATATTGGAAAGCAGGGTAAAGACTTTTCTTGAGAAGCATAATCTGAAGTTCAAGGAATTGTTTTATGAAAAAGATTTGAATAAAAAATTAATCAGAAGCACATCTGAAGTCAGTGCGGACCAGATATTTTCCGATCTGAAAGACGAATTAACGGGGGTATTTTACAGCTACGAAAAAGAGCTGTCGAGAATTGACCCAAATCAAACCGAATCACTAAGCAAAAGGAACAAACAGTTTATTGATTCTCTTGAAGTATCCAGAGAAAAATTTACCAATGCTCAGTCTAAACAAAATGAAGTTCTGTCCGGTCAGCTTCTGAAGGTTTTGATCTCAGTGTATCCTGGCGATACACTTCAGGAAAGAGTTATAAACATAACATACTTCCTGAATAAATATGGTCCGGAATTTATTGATCATCTTATTGATGAATTAAAAGTTGATGTATTTGAGCATCAGCTCATTGATGCATCGGCAAGCAGGAATTAATCAAACCAGCTATTTGCCCGCTATCAAGAGAATATTGGTAATAAGACTTTCCTCATTAGGAGATATAATTTTATCCTTCCCGCTTCTAAAAAAACTGAAAGAAAGATTTCCGGAAGCTGAAATTCATTTTTTGACAAAAACAAATTATGAAGAGATCATCTCACTCAATCCTAATATTGATAAAAAAATATATCTGACTGAAAGTTTGTCCGGTTTGCGTAAACAAATTAAGGGCGGGGATTATGATCTTATACTGGACATACACAAGAATCTGAGAAGCGTATTTGTAAGTCATTCTAATTCCGCAAAGATAAGGCGATATAAGAAGGAGAATTTTAAAAAATTATTACTTGTAAAGTTCAAGCTCAATCTTTTTAAACAGATCAGTCCGGTTTACAAAAAATATCTCCTTACTTTAGCAGAATATCTTTAAGAGAAAGATTATAATTTTTCAGTTACCGATCTTCATTTTGACAGGAATAAAAATTTATCCGGAAAGTATATAGTAATATCCCCTTCGTCCAGACATTTTACAAAAACTTACCCTAAGGAAAAGTTCGTTGATTATATTAATAAATTAAATGTGGGTGATATGGACGGATCAAATGAAATGAGCAGTCCGGTCGGGGAAAAAGGGATGCAGAAAGTCCGGATTGTTCTGATAGGAGATGCCTCAGAAAAGGACAGATCAATATGTGATCATATTGAAAAGAATTGTAATAATATTTTAAATCTTTGTGGAAAACTCAATATTAAAGAGCTTCTGAATGTTCTATACAACTGTGAATATGTGATATGTAATGATAGTGCAATACTTCATTTGTCTGAAGCAGTGGGGAAAAAAGTAATTGCGTTGTTCGGTTCGACAGTAAAAGAATTTGGTTTCTTTCCTCAGCTATATGATTCTAAAGTATTTGAAAACAATAATCTGAACTGCCGGCCCTGCACTCACATCGGGAGGGAAAGCTGTCCGCTGGGACATTTCAGATGCATGAATGAGGTAGAGTTAACAGTTAGATGTTAATAGTTTGTCCGCGATAAACTATTATTACATATTCTAAGAATAGATCATATGAGCATTGATCTACTCTAATTTGTGGGAGTGTTCGTTTTTTTTCCTGATTGGTGCTGGTTTTTACTTATCTCATTGAATTCCCTAATCGATAGAACGATAAATAAAAAAAATGAAATTGAAACAATAACTGTTAATATAATTATGTCAAGATTATTCATACACTTATTGATTTTTTTTCAAGTTAATATAAATTAATAAACCAATCATAGTTGGCGGCCATAATCCGATAAATATTGCCCTCATGGGATTATTCAAGACAAGATAATAGTACTCAGATATAAAAATTGTCGCTATTGTGGCTGCAAGAATTACTAATTAGTTCAGTAAAAGCAATTCAATCAACAATTTATTAATACTTCCGGATTATTACAACTTATAAATCAGTTACACTATGAGAAAAAAAAATAAAACTAATGAAGCTTTAAAATTTTCAATAATTAAGCCACGCTGGAATTAACTATTTACCGATTTTGATCCCGGATGCCATGTTTAGAATTCCAAATACATTTAACAGCCATAAGATAACTGCAATTACAATGACAATATTCAGGATTGACTTAATTTTTGAGTCCATTGGTATATAAGTATTTATCAACCATAAGAGAACTCCAATAACTATCAGTATTATTACTACTTGTAGTAATGGCATTCGGCACCCCTTTTTGTTTAATTATTTAATTAGAAAAACAATTATGTGAATACAAAACGATGTTAACAGATGAAACCAATATGAACAAATCCAAAAACATAAATCTAATTAGTCTTTATTCCTTTACCCGATTTCAACTTGTTCACATCTTTCCAACATTAACATTATTGTTCGAATTATAAAATGCAATAAGCAAATCCAAATCATTTATAATCACAGTGCTGTCCAAAACATTTTTATCACCAGCGGGAAACTTTTCTTTGCCAAGCTTTCTGGCGCCTGTCCCGCTATGCTCTTAAGCGGGAGTTTTTCAAAAGAAAGCGGAGTTAATCGAAACTAAAATTTTCATTTTCTAAATCACA
>JBDSYA010000113.1:0-5721 GCA_039925865.1 Ignavibacteria bacterium | reverse complement strand
TGACTGATAACCATTGACCATTGACAGATAACCATTGACCATTGACTGATAACCATTGACCATTGACTGATAACCATTGACCATTGACTAAAGCAACATCCTTACTCCCTTAAATCCAAAAATTTTTTTTCTTATATTGACCCGCGACCTTAGCTCAGCTGGTAGAGCAAATGACTCTTAATCATTAGGTCGGGGGTTCGAGCCCCCCAGGTCGCACCAGAAAAGCTGTTTAACATATTGTTTTGCAGCTTTTTGTACTTATTCAGAGTAGTTGAATTGAGACTTATTAGAAACTCATTAATGATCTCACTAATAACTTTACTAATAACCTTTTTCAGAGAAATATTTAAAAACAAAAGACCCGTTAAGAAAAATTTGAGGTCTGTGAAAACCTGAAAAACCTCAACGGGCTTTTGTAATTTTGATAATCTTATTTTATTCACAGTTTCAAATTTTATTGTTGTCAACATAATTATATTAATCATTGTTTTCAACTGTATTTCTTTGTATTTAAAGAAAATATATAATCATTTTCGCCTAGACATAAATTAAATTAAATAGAATATTTTATTTAACGTTATCACATTACTTGAAAAAAATGAAATCAGAAAATTACATTGAGTTCTTAAAGTGGATTAAGGATTCGGAACAAATTAGATATAGGGAATTATCTGACAAGATAAAATCAATGGGATTTGCAAATGAGGCGATCTAAATTAATTCTTTTATTTCAAAAAATGACGATATAATTTTCAATGATGGGGGGAACTATATCCTTAATCTTGAATATTTCTTTTGCTTTTCAGTCGCTTTTACTAGCTCCGAACATGAAAAAATGATACTTGAACAAAGACTATTAAACCTTTGATCTCGCTCCTTATTTTCTATTTTCTCTCGCCTAATCTCTCTCTCTTCATCGATTTTTCTATCTTTTTTTAATGAGCCTATATAAGTTAAGAATGAGGCTAGTAGTGCTATAAAAACACCTCCAACAATAGAGATGAGAGGTGCTAATTGGGTTAGTGTGGTAAATATGCTCTCCTCGTAAACTAATTTTACAGGTAATGTATCCAACGTTGAAGTTGAAGTCACTGCTTTTAGTGTGTCAATAATTATTGAAGATTCCACTTAAAATAAATTATTATTTATTGAATATAAAACTTGGAAGGAATGATCCTATCTAATGTAGCCATTTCTGAAAAAATAATTAATTGAAAAATATAGAAGATCAATCTATTACTCCTTATCTAAAAAATTTCTAATGAACAATAAACAAAGTTTGAGATTCTAATTGATTAGTTAATTGGAGGAGTTGATTACTGTAGATTTAAGGTTTGTTTCTTTAGAGGTATAGAACTTAACAATAATTCAGTATTTGCTCTATATCGATCCTCATCATTTAAGATTAATGTTAATTTTTTTAATTCATCTAAGTCTCGTTTTAAGAATAAATTAGATTTTCTCAAATATGTTCTCAATAATTCATTATTAGATTCCATAATTTCTTTTTGAGTTAACCATATAATTTTTGGAAATTGCAACATTAAATCTCTTCTTCTTTTAAACACTGACATGCTACCATATTTAACATTTTTAATAAGCCCTTTAAGTCTACAACTTAGAGGGCTTTTTATTTCATAGATAATAAATAGTTGAATGTGGTTGGGAACGATTTGGGAACGATTATTAAGAAAATAGTTGAAACATGAATTGGAATAATCGGGATATATATAATTGTATATCATAAATTCCATACTCTAGAATATTGAAAATTAAATCAATTATATATTAAACAGAACAATTTATGAAGCCACGCTGCAAAATTTTTTAGCAATTTCAAAAGAAAGACTACTATCTTAAACCATATTTCAAACTCTTTACATGTCATCTTATTCAGAAGCAATAAAGAAAAATCCCAAGCTACATCAGGCTCGGGATTAAATTATATTTTTTGTGTTATTGCCTCGTAATGTTCAGCAGGATTGATTATGTATTAACATCCACTTTTTTATAAATCTATGAAGGTGTGGATCAAGTTTTTCAATTGGTATTTCCAATATCTCGACTAAGTTGTACCATTTATAACCATTAAATTCTTCTTTGTCATATTTTAAAAGTTGGTTTGAATCGTGTTCAAGTACGTACCACAAGCTAACGTCAGTGTGTCCGGCAGTAGATCCCACTGTTTCTGCCTGGGTTAAGAAAAAGATTTCCTGATATAAAAACACAGCTTCAATTTTCAACTCCTCAACAATTTCTCTTTGTATTGTAGCTTTTGGGTGTTCGTTTATTTCTACGTGACCACCTGCAGGAAGCCAAAGATTCGCTTTTTTATGGTCTACAAGAAGGATCTTATTTGTCTTCGGATCATAAATAATAAAGTATGCAACTAAATGTTTTAACGGAATATCTGGTTTTTTTATACGAAATAATTCCGCACCACTTTTTATCCACCGAATAGTGTCGTCAATTTGTGCCCGTTCCAAATTATCGAATGAAGCAATTCCTTCAACGAGCTTTAAAATTTCATTTCTAATATTGTCTTTCAATCGTTTGAATTAGTACTATCTAAAAATATTTTTGCCATGATTTGTTATTAATGAGGAGCGACAGATACTATAAAGACTGCAAATTTAATTAAATTCGTTATTTAAGCAGAAGTGAAGATACGCTTTTATGACTCAAGAGTAGAGTGAATTAATTACTAATCTTATCTTTTATGAATTTTAAAACAGGGGGCTCCTCCTGCCCATCTCCAAAATGCACCATAAAATAAATCTCCTCCAATCCTTGCATCCTCCAATTCTTTATAACCATTACGAATCACAAATCACTTCTAAGAAAATTTGAATTGCAAAATCCAACCCTAATTTTCCCGCCGTTCTTTCAAAAGTCATCTCTAATTTTAAAATAACTTCAAAATGAGATCACTACAGATCACTACTTCATAACCTCCAGGTGTGAGCATTTCATTAACCAGTGTAGTCACTACCCCTGCGAGAGCATTGTATACAATAAGAACTTGTCGGAAAAAATTTACCGAGCTGAGTTTATTTTTATAGATTACAAGGCGGGCAATTTAAGGAAGTGAAAAGAATAATTCTATTGAAATAATTTATAAAAACTATAAATATTCTATCATAGTTTCGACGGATGAGGACTTACTTAGTGAAGTTCTCAACCCATGAGTTTTGTTGTTATGCCGTACGCAGAAAATTATGACGAATTTATCAAGAATGTAAAAACTTTAAGCTTATCAAATGTCAAAAAGATAAAGATCCTATTGCTTGCTTCAAATCACTACTCTTTATATGTGAATAGATCATTGTAGTTGTAATTGATTTATGCCCAGCAATTTCTTTCACAATATTTAAAGGAACATTATTTTTAATTAGTTCAGTTATTGAGCTGTGCCGTAATGAATGAAATTTGAAATCATTGCTTAAATTCAATTTTTTTAGAATCCTTTTAAATTGTTTGCTTACCGTATCTCCTCTTAATTTTAAATCAGATTTATTCTTAATTCTGTTATGAAACAAATAACTTTGTTTGTTAGCCAATGTCAGAATATTTTGGTCGTTTCCAGAATTAATAATTTCGTTTATCAATTCGAAAAGTCCCTTAGTTAGTGGAATAGTCTTATAGCAATTAGTCTTTTGCTGATATATATTTACTATCTCATTTTCAAAATCGATATCTTTAATCCTTACATTTAGAACTTCAGAAATCCTGCTTGCAGTAAGTAATGTAAATCTTACTATTTGTTTGAGTTGTAAGTCCTTTATATTATTTAGTATATTAACAATATCCACTGAATCGATTGCCAACATTTTTCTCTTTTCAATCTTGAATTGTTTTACAGATGATACCTTTGAAAATTCTAACAATTCAAATTCTATCATCTTATTAAACATTGCTTTAATGTTTCGAATATCAATATTAGTTGAGATCAGATTAACTTCTTTACTTCTCTTGTTTTTGAAATCCTCAATATCTGATTTACCTATACTTGAGATCGGTTTATTGGCAATGACCCTCATAAGACTATCAAAACTATTCCTATAGCTAAGAAATGTATTGTGAGCATTGTTCATCTTGTAATGTGAGATAATTCGCTCTCTCACATCAGATAATTTTAAATAAGATTTATCAATCTGAGGCTTTTGAGAATTTTCGAATTTAAAGTTTTGGAGAAATTTAGTAGCTTCACCTTTCAGTTTTGTACGGCAGCTAAGAGAAGTCATTTTATTAGTTATTGGACTAACAAAATAAAGACGGTAGGTTTTAAACTTGTTTGCGTTAGAGAGAAACATATTAATTTCCTTTCCAATTCTCACGAGAAAGGATTAGTAAATCAGTAATTTATCACTAATAAGTACACTAATAAGTATCAAAAAAAAGCTTGAATTTTTGAAAATATTCAACTTATTCAAATGACTCTTAATCATTAGGTCGGGGGTTCGAGCCCCCCAGGTCGCACTTCATTCAATTATCAATTTGAATTATCAATGTTCAATTGGTGCTTCCGATTGAACATTTTTTTGTTTTGAAGTGAGTTAATCTTCTCTATTATTCAATTCGTTATTGAAATTAAAAAAATAATCAAAATTGAGCATGAGACTAAAGGGTTCAATCCACCGAATTGATGATTTGGTAAGGATACCTCTGGAGTTCTCTTCATACCATACCTCTTTTTAGAGCTTTCGTTTTTTAAATTTTTTGGTTTGTAAATTTGGATATATTTTATTTTATCAATAACATCTTCTTAGTTTCAGTAAATTCACCTGCGTGAATCTCATAATAATAAACCCCGCTTGGTAAATGAACTGCACTCCATTTAAATTCATGTGTTCCTGCCTTAAGATTTTCATTAAGTATTTCTTCCAGCTCCTCCCCACTGTTACTATAAATTTTCAGAATAACCTTTGATGAATTTGGTATAGAAAATTTAATTGTAGTTTCCGGGTTGAATGGATTTGGATAGTTTTGAGAAAGCTCATAATTCTGTATTGTAGAGGAAGGATTTAAAATAACAGTTGGATTGCCATAATGCATTGTCAAAGTTTTGAAAATACTTCCATCATCAGATCTTCCCACTGCCCACATATCAGTAGATGAAATTCTTGTTGTGCTTCCCATGCTGCCGCCGGCTGGAATGTCTGCACTTACCAAACTCCAGGTACTTCCTTCATAATGAACAAATTCGGATCCTGTCGACCAGATGTCGCTGGATGAATTATGCTTCGTTCCAAATCCTCCGCCCGGACTTGTTACAACCGTCCAGGAACTTCCATCATAATGTAAAAATAATGAGTGTAAAGTACCGCCATCATTATAATAACCCGAAGCCCAGATATCAACAGATGATATAATATCAATGCTGTACAAAAAATTTTCATCACCCGGTTGCGGAACGGGTACTATACTCCAGCTCGAACCCGATTTATGAAGCACCATTGCCTTGAAGTTCTCAGTGAGTCTTCGTGAGTAACCCACAGCCCAAATATCATTTGAATTCAGAGCTTTCATATTAGTGATCCTGTTTGTCCTGTTATCGGATTGATTTGGAGTGTCTTCAATATTCCAGCTTGAACCATTCCAGTGCATTACAAGAGTTCCTTGTGAGGGACCAGGTGCACCAACTGATTTAAGCCCGCCTGCGTAGATATCATTTGGTCCTAAGATTGTAATACAGTCAAGTGTTGAACCGCCGGTAATTAC
>JBDSYA010000112.1:0-5815 GCA_039925865.1 Ignavibacteria bacterium | reverse complement strand
AGTATGAATATATTATTGAGCTTGGTAAAAATCTTCCTTTGATAGATGAAAAATTTAAAACCGATGAATTTAAAGTAAGAGGCTGCCAGTCTCAGGTTTGGTTAAAGCCGGAATTTCAAGAAGGCAGGCTGATCTACAAAGCAGATAGTGATGCTATTATTACAAAAGGTCTGATAGCTTTACTCATAGGCGTGTTATCCGATCAAAAGCCTGATGATATCGTAAACGCAAAGCTTGAATTTCTTGATAAGATAGGAATGAAAGAGCATCTCTCACCCAACAGAGCAAACGGATTAAACTCCATGATAAACTATATGAAAAATTATGCCAAAAATTATACAGGACAAAATGTTAACTAAAATCAAAAAACTTTTTACCGTTATGAATGTCGAAAAAGATTTAACGGAGAAAGCCGGGATTCCTCAAATAGTTACAGCTGAAAGTTCACAAACAGAAAACAAAAGCATTTCTGCTGAAAACTTACAAATTAAGTCCGAAGAACAGAATTCTGAAAATACAAAAGAGAAAAGTATTCAATCTCCTGAAGAAGTGAAAGAGGAAGTTATAAAAGTTTTAAAATCATGTTATGATCCTGAGATACCTGTTGATGTTTGGGAACTGGGTTTGATTTACGATATTATAGTTGCTACAAATAATGATGTTCTAATAGTTATGACATTAACTTCCCCTTCATGTCCTGTGGCCGGAATTCTCCCCGGAGAGATCGAACAAAAAGTAAAAGATCATCCTATGGTAAATGACTGCAAAGTACAGCTTACTTTTGATCCGCCATGGAGCCAGACCATGATGTCAGAGGTCGCTAAACTGGAGCTTGGCTTTCTTTAATATTTAATCTATACAATTTCAACAGACCTTTCCTGAATTCTTCGGAAAGGTTTTTATTTAACATATAAAATTTTTAACTTATCAATGTCTTTAAAATTACATCCGCTTAAAGTTTCTAAACTTGTCAAACTCAACAAAGATGCTGTCGCGATAGATTTTGCCATACCCGCTGAGATGAAAGATATTTTCAAATATACTCATGGTCAGTTCATTTCAATTGAAGCAAATATAAATGGTGAAAAATACAGAAGAGAATATTCACTTTGCTCCAGTCCATATTATGAAAACAATTTTACTATAGCTTCCAAAAAAATTTTAAACGGAATTGTTTCGAATTATTTATATAATGATCTGAAAGAGGGTGATACTCTAATGGTTTTTCCGCCTAACGGAAAATTTTTCACTGAGCTTGATCCTGCAAATGAAAAAATTTATTTTTTGATCGGCGGAGGAAGCGGCATTACACCTCTTACGTCAATAATGAAATCCGTTCTTCATGTTGAACCTAAAAGTAAAGTTATACTTTATTATGGCAGCACAGATGAAGAAGGAATAATTTTCAGAGATGAATTAATAAAACTTCAAAGTATTCATCCTGAAAGATTTAAATTATTTTTTACAATTATTAATTCTTCAGATACCTGGAGTGGCTTAAATGGTATGATAAACGGTGCTGATCTTCTTAAGCTTATTAAGGATAATACCGGTGGCAAGCCAAAGGAAGCGGAATATTTCATTTGCGGACCTGTTGAGATGATGGACAAAATAAAAATTGATTTAGTGGGACAGGGTATTGATCAGAAGAAAATTCATATTGAATATTTTACTGCACCTGTTCATGCTGAAGAATTTATTCCCGTGACTGATGATCAGGATGAGACAAAAGAAAGGAAAGTGCATATATTACTGGATGGGGAAGAGCATTTTGTCAATGTGAATCCGGGAGATAATATTCTGAATTCAGCTATTAAAGCTGATCTTGATCCGCCGTTTTCATGTAAGAGCGGAATTTGTACAACATGTCGCGCAAAACTTTATTCAGGAAAAGTCAGAATGGACGAGAGAGAAGGCTTGTCAGATTCTGAAGTTGAAGAAGGTTATATACTTACTTGTCAATCGCATCCTTTGACTGATAATGTGAAGCTTGAGTATATGTAGCTAATTATCAATTATCAATTATCAATTATCAATTATCAATTATCAATTATCAGTTATCAATGTTCAATTACAGCTAAGTACATTGCAGAATTGTGCAGTATATGAATTGTAAAAATAATCAATAAAAGTTTTACTTTTCTGTTATACAAAAGCATCAAACTTTTTTTAGAATAAGTTATTCCCATTTACCATTTGAGTTTGTCAGAACACTTATCAACAGGTTCTTTCATACCTTTCAAAAGCGATTCTCTCATTCCCGGAATTGAAACTAAATATAACGTTTCCTGAATCGCATTCCAGTCATCTTCCGATATCAAAACTGCGTTTTTTTCTTTTTCCGGTAATTTGAATTGGTTTACTTTCTTCTGCAGTTTCATCTATTAGTTTATAAATATTATTTCTTGCTTTTGTAGCTGTAATAGTTTTCATCTTAAATAATTTTTACAAACGTAAGATTAAAATAGGGTTTGTTCAATCCTATTTCAAAAAACTTTCACTATTAATACTAAGTAATACTTTGTTTCCATTCTTTATTTAAATTGTTGAAGAAATTTTTTTAATGTAATATACTGTTATAGTAAGTTTTTATTTTGGAGAAGTGGAATATGCTTTACTGGAAATTGTTGATCAGAGCGGAGCACCTGTACTTTATTATAAGTTAAATAAACAATAAATCAATTTGGCATCTGTAAGTTCAAACAATTCCTGTGTGTGTATTCATTCACCGGCTCCAACCGTAAATCTTCATTTATATTAATTAACATTATAATTTAAATTCTTAATGTAGAGTTTTGCTTCTCCGGCATTTTTAAAAACTTTTAAATTTTTTTTATTGAAGTTTAATTCATCCAGTATTTTAAAATTTGAAATCCTGCCCTTTTCATAGAAATTCCATGTAAACTTAACGAACTCCCAATCAAACCATTTTTCAGAACACCCTTCCGCCATATCATCCCTGACTTGTAAATTTAGTTTTGTTTTTAAAATTCTTTTGAAAATTCTGTAAATACAAAACAGGGATGAATAATCAAAAAATAAAATTTCATCTGCCCGTTGAGCCCTTATTCCGAGAGTGTTTGTGTAATTTCCATCCATAATCCATTTGTCTTTTGCAATTAATTTCTTCACAGTTTCATTCCATTCTTCTTTAGTACTTTCCACCCAGCCGGGTTTATGAAAATATTTATCTAAATGTATTACTTCGATATTAAGAATACTGCCGAGGTTTTTTGAAAATGTACTCTTCCCGCTTCCGGGACAGCCGATAACTAATATCCTTTCACTGCTTTTATTCACCGGACTGCTTCTTATAATTTCTTATGATCATGCCTGTACTTTTTTTCATTCCCAACTTTTCATAAAATCCCTGAACGTCTTCATCACACAAAATATCTATCATGTAACAATCTTTTAGCTTTTCAAACATCCTCGTTACCAATTCGCTTCCTATTCCATGATTTTTATAGTCAGGAATTACTTCCAGAAACGGTATGTATGCCGATAGCACACCATCGCTGATTGCAGTAATAAATCCTGCTACTATATTTTTTTCCCTATCAACTGCAATTATTTTATAAGAACTTTTTTGTAAAAGCTCAAAATGTTTTTCCTGTGAAGGAAAACTTATCCATCCTTGAAAAAAGTTATTTAACATTTGGGGATTGATATTGTCAAGATTTTCCTGGTAAACGATCATGATAAATTGATTATTTTCCTTTACATTTCAACTTATGTGTGTTTTGAAGAAAAAGTTTAAGCTTATCGGCAAGTTCATTACCATAATGTAATTTTACAAAAAGCAAATCAAGTTCTGACTTGTCTTTATTTGGATTGGCACGTTCTATGGCTCTCTTAGAAAGATTAATTATTGAAGAAGACAGGGATAGGGCTTTTGATATCCTTTGAGAAGTATTTAGTTCTCTTATCATTTCGATGAGCAAGGTTTCAGCTTTTGGATTTGTATCAGAAGATTGTAATCTCATATTAAAATTTTCAGTAACGTATTTTTATAAATTTACAACTTCAAGATAAAAACTATTTATTTGAAATCAAAAAGTGATTTAATTTCATCAGCTAATCTTTTAATTGGAATTTTTTTCTATCAGTTGCTGAGTATCGGGAATAACCATTAAACTGCCCTACTTAAGTTTTGTGTAAACATTAATCGGCTCATCAATTGAAACATTGTATCACTAATATATTATTTTCTATCATTGCACCATGAAGGAGTAAAATATTGCATTAAATTTTATTGTTTGATCAGATCTGAATTTCTCTCTCAAACTCACCGGGCTTTTGCTGATATAATTTCCAAAACTCCTCAGCGATAAGATCGGGATCCCATTTAGTACCGGGTTTTACAAATCCTGTTATAGTAACAGTTGCCACATGAATACATTTTGATTTTAAATCTTTAAACATGCTGAAGCACAGATTGCGAATACCTGCTTTCCCAATACCCAGCGATGAGTATGCAGGCATGGGCTCAAGACCAGTTCCGCCGCCGGTGAACAAAATCGCACCTTCTTTTTTTTCGATCATTGACGGAAGAACCTGCTGCGAGGACACTAACGCTCCTGCAACATTTATTTTAAAATCCTTTATAAAGTCTTCATAATTAAGTTCAGCCGGCTTTGCAACTCTCATTGAAAAAGCATTATATAAAAGAACTTCAGTTTTACCAAAAGTCTCATGTATTTTCTCAAACGTGCTTATCAGCGAACTTTCATCCTCTGCATCAGCAGGGAATCCCTGAACTTCAAAATTCATTTTTTCAAACTCATCCTTATAATCATCCAGTCTTTGTTTATTCCTTGCGATCATAGCGATCTTAAAACCATCTTTGGCAAATCTCTGTGCAACTGAATAGCTTACGCCCGGACCCATTCCAACAATTGTTAAAATTTTATTATCCATAATATTATTTTAATTTTTATAAAAAGTTTTTCTCCTGTCCCCGAACAGATCGTTGTTGAAGTTAATTTTTTTATTCAATGCTTCTGAAGGATCAATATCTATAATTATAACTTCCTCATCAACTTTGGAACCTCTGTAAAGATACTGACCTTTCGGATCAATGATTACACTTTCACCGGTAAAAGAAATTTCGCTGTCGGGCCTGACATCTTTTCCAATACGATTTGCAGTAATAGTGAACACATGATTTTCCAGGGCTCTTGTAAACATAGCGTTCTGACAATAGTGCATAACAAGGTTTGAAGGATGACATATTATCTGAGCACCTTTAAGTGCAAGTGTCCGGGCAGTTTCCGGAAATATCCAGTCAAAGCATATCATCATCCCTATTTTCACTTTTTCATAACCTTTGCCGCTGATCTCATAAACTTCCAGATCCAAATTTCCCCGTGTAAACCACTTCTTCTCATCATCAAATAAATGCAGTTTCCTATAAACTTTAATATTTCCATCCGGACTAATCAATACTGAAGAATTGTAGAAAATTTTATCATCTCTCTCGCATATTCCGGAAATTATAAAACTATTTTTTTCTGAGCAGATCTTTTTCAATTCATTACAAAAATTTCCATTATCAATTTCTTCTGATAATTCATACATTTCATTTTTATTTGAAAACAGATAACCCGAGTTTGCAAGTTCGGGAAGAACAAGCAGATCAAACTGTTTATCAGAAATTAAATTTCTAATGCTGGAAATATTTTCCACGGGTTTACCAAACTCAGGCTTAAATTGTAAATACCCGACTTTCATTTATGATCTTTCTTTAATCGCTCTGAAAAAAATAAATGCAGGCTTTCTTAACAAGTCTTCATAAGCATCGGGAAATTTCTCC
>JBDSYA010000111.1:0-11077 GCA_039925865.1 Ignavibacteria bacterium | reverse complement strand
CAGGTAAACAAAAACAAATTTTGTTTTCAACATCTATAATGATCTATAATGATTTAATGACTTTCTGCAAAATCTTCTCGAGTTCTTTAGAAGCTTTTACCAGACTGTCTTTTTGATCTTTAATTCTCAGCTTATCACTTCTTTCATCTTCCATCATTTTATCGGCTACTAAATTTCTAGTTATCAGTCCTATTCCAATAAATTTTAATCCTGCATGAACGCTTGTAATATTTTCCGGAACCATTGAATAACCAACTACATCTGAGCCAATCTCCCTGTAAAATCTGGCTTCTGCGTCTGTCTCACTTTGAGGGCCGATGGTTCCCAGATAAACGGATTCATTTATCCTTATCATTTTTTCCTGAAGCACTTTGTAAACTTTTTTAAACAGCTCTTTATCATAAGCATTACTCATGTCGGGAAATCTTATACCGAGTTCATCGTCATTAACTCCGATCAGAGGATTATCTCCGGCAAGATTAATGTGATCATAAACTAATGCCGTTTCACCGCAGCTAAATCTTGGGTTCAGATGACCTACCTCATCGATTGAAATTATGTTTTTTATTCCAAGGTATCTTAAAACATAAATCATATGACCGATATTTCTCATGGAGATCCCGTCAAAATAATGATGTCTTCCGTTACAAATTAAAATATCAGTATCGTCGATTTTCGCAAAAACTATTTTCAGCCTGTCATTTGCATTATCTGTATTTGTATCCGCAATTATCTCCGCATCAACTTCATCAAGTACTTTTTTACCCTTTAGAATTTCAAAACCTTTTTCCGTAATTATTGCTGTTAAAGGTTTATAATTTTCCGGGAATTTACTTTTAATATATCCGGCTGAATTTAAAATTTTTTCTGATTGCTCCGTCATAATTTTGTTGAATTGTAAATTTCGTTATTTATTTATTGGCGATTGATAAAAACATTTGTAGAATTTATTTTTCCCGGACGACACAGATCTCAAAACTTAATTCAATTTTTCAACAAGTTTCCTTATGAGCAATGTGAGATTTGGTTCTGCAACACTTGCTGCTTCGAGAATATGTTTTAACTCCGCAACTTTAAGTGTATCCGGAAAACCTTCATCCGTAATTATTGAAAGTCCAAGAACTTCAATTCCCAGTTCATTTGCGATCAGCACTTCGGGTATAGTTGACATGCCTACAGTATCGCCGCCAATTTTTCTAATCATTCTGTATTCTGCAACTGTTTCCAGGTTTGGACCCTGAACCGGCACATACGTACCTTTTTGTATGGCGATCTCATTTTCAAGCGCAGTCTCTTCCGCCAACCTTATAAGTCTTTTGGAATAAAGTTTATGGCCTCCGGTAAGACTCAGTTTTTTGTCTACAATAAGAGGAGTGTCAAATAAAAAATTAATATGCGATGTCATTATCATCAGCTCTGTTTTTTTGAAAGCAGGATTAATTGAACCGCAGGCATTAGACACTACGAGATTATTTACACCCAGTTCTTTTAAAATGTGAATAGGGAATGTAACATCATTCATTGAATAACCTTCATAGTAATGAAATCTTCCCTGCATTGCGATAATATTCTTACCTGAAAGAGTACCGAATATAAGTTTACCTGAATGTGATTCTACAGTAGAAACTGGAAAGTTTGGAATTTCAGAATAGTCTATTGCCGATTTAATATCTATATCTTTTACAAGTCCTCCAAGCCCGGTACCTAATATTATTGCAGTTGAATAATGTTCCTGTTGACTTGATCTGAGATAAATTACTGATTCTTCATGCCTTTCAGTCATCTCTTACATTTATTCTGAAAAATTTGTCTTTGCAGTGTTGATAGAGATTTTTTTCAGCGGATTTTCTTCATCAGAATCTTCCGGTAACTTTTCTTCATAGTTATCATGCTTTTTTGCAAGCTCCATTGTGTATACATTTCTGTTTTTTATAAATTCATCCATTTCATTAAGCTTCTCAAGAAAAAATAATTTTACATCTTCGACAAGTTTGTCGTTTCTGAATTTGATCTCTTCAAGCTCCTGTTTCTTACCTAACACATCTCTTTCAACTTCCTGCATTATTTTTTGAGAATTAAGCTCTGCCTCTCTCACAATATTATCAGCGCGTTTCTTGGAATTGGCAATGACTTCTTCAGCAAGGTCTTGTGCTTTGACGATTGCTCTTTGTAAAGTACTTTCGTTTTCCTTATATACATCAACATCTGAGGCGAGGACCTTTACTTTGTCGGTTAAGACTGAGTTATCGTCGTAAAGTCTTTCGTATCGCAGGCTGACAGTTTCAAGGAATGCATCAACTTCCGCCATATCATATCCGCGAAAAACTTTTCTGAAATCCGTCTTCTTTATATCTTTAGGTGAGATGATGCTCATAATTTATATTTGTAATTTTATCCGTTACAAGTCGTAAAAATTTATTACTGGATTTTTCTTTCTCCGAATATCGCACTTCCTATTCTCAGCATATTGGAACCTTCTTCAAGCGCAATTTCATAATCATTTGTCATTCCCATTGAAAGGTAACTCATGTCCTGATGATCTTTCCTGAGGTTATCAAAAAGAACTTTAAGATCTTTAAAACTTTTCCTGATCTCATCTTTGTCTTCAGTTAATTTAGCCATTGTCATCAATCCTTTTATCCTGACATTTTTCAGTAACGAAATCCCGCTGCATAGTTCTTTGGTTTCTGATACTGAAATTCCCTGCTTTTGCTCTTCACCGCTCGTGTTAACCTGTATAAGAATATCAATTATTTTATTTATCTTCTTGGCATTCACACTTATTTCTTCGGCAAGCTTTAGGGAATCAACTGAATGTATCATATGAATAAATGCAATTACATCTTTAACCTTATTGGTCTGCAGATGTCCGATCATATGCCATTGAATGTTGCCGCTGTACTGAAATGATATATTGTAATATTTATCGCGTAGCTCTCTTATCCTGTTTTCTCCAAAATCGATTTGGCCTGCCTGATTCAGTTCCATAATTCCGGTGATCTGAAAAGTTTTGCTTACAGCGATCAGGTTAATTTCTTCAGGATCTCTCCCTATCCTTTTACAAATTTCCCGGATTTTTCCTTTAACTTCAGAGTAATTTTCTTCTAAATTCATAATATGAAATTAATATAAATTTATTAATTCCTATTTTCAATTTAATAAGTGATTGAATGATATTTTAAGATATTTTAACGAGATACAATTTTAACAATGAAAGATCAGTGTGTATATTACCTCAAAGGAATCTGCGAAATTATTAACAGTTATCTGTTAGAAAGACGGCAAGGAAATCGAATTGAACTTTACATTATGGAAAGACAAATTTGTTCCGTAAAATAACAAGAACTCTCACACCGTTCCATAAATTTTAACGCTAAGAAAAAACTTCTTTCAATCTTAAATCTATTAACATCTATAAAATCCCGATCAAACAGATTGATTATAATCCGAAGCAGATGTTGAAAAATGAAGAGATAAAAAATTTACTGCCTTCCAGAATTTATTTTGAAAATTTAAACGCTATTCGGTTTATAGCTGCATATCTTGTTATCATTTTTCATACAGAAAAATTAAAACAATACCTTAATCTTCCTTATTACTCTGACAGTACAATTTCAATATTTGGAAAACTTGGTGTAGTATTGTTCTTTGTGTTAAGCGGATTCTTAATTTCTTATTTGTTATTTAAAGAACAAGAGATTACAAAAACAATTAGCATAAAAGATTTTTATGTAAGAAGAATTCTGAGAATTTGGCCATTATATTATCTGATCATAATCATATCTCTTTTTATTTTTCCTTTTATAGATTTTTTTACAATTCCGGGATTTGAAAAAAATTTTGTTTTTGATAATCTTTTTTATAAAATAATATTTTATATTTTTTTCCTGCCAAATTTGGTTCTTACATTATATGGACTTATACCTTATGCATCTCAGACATGGTCTATCGGAGCTGAAGAACAATTTTATTTGGTTTGGCCATTTCTGAATAAAAAGATAAAGAACAAATGGCTCCTTTTGTCGGGAGTCATATCCATATATTTATTTATAAAGTTTTTCGCCTCACGTTTAATTCCGGCAGGTGAATATAGAAATGTATTTGATGGCTTCTGGGAATCAACGCCGATAGACAGTATGGCGATTGGCGGAATATTTGCACTTATAATCTATCAGGATTCTTCAATTAATCTGTTCATTAAGAAAATATTATTCAATAAATTATTTCAATGGGCAACATTATTGCTGACAGTCATTTTAATTTATAAGGCATATCATTTCCCTTATTTGCATTATGAATTTTATTCTGTTTTGTTTGGAATTTTAATATGCAATTTCGCCTCAAATAAACGAAGAATTTTTTCTATGGAAAATAATGTAACAAATTATTTGGGGAAAATATCATATGGCTTATATATGTATCATATAATTGTAATTGTGTTCTGCATTAAAATATTGCAAATGCTAAACATGCTGTCAAATTTTATACTTTATCCTCTTGTATTAGTATTGGTGGTAATTGTTTCATCATTATCATATGAGTTCTTTGAAAAAAAGTTTCTAAATAAAAAAATTAAATATACTAAATTACTCAGCGGCGACATTGTGAAAGAATGAGCGCTTTGCTGCACAAATATTAATGCCCACAATGAAATACTAAATTCATTTTCGATTCCTTTTATAAAAAATAAGAATTCTAAGCTTAATTCCCTCCTTCCAAAGCAGAGAAATGATCTTCTTCAAAAGAAAGCATACCAAATTGCAACTAAAAATTTTCATTTTATTAAACCCCATCGTTTGAACGGATATGATTTTAACAGCCCTGCTTCAATGGTTAGGTGTCAGTTAATCACTGTAATATGTAATCTGATAACTCAATTAATTCTCCGCTGAATATATATTATAATTACTGTATTTTTAAAAATGAATGATGATTGTATTTTTTGTAAAGTTTCTGCAGGTGAAATTTCATCTTATAAAATTTATGAAGATGAGGAATTCATTGCCATATTAGATCTGTATCCAAATACAAACGGGATGGTACTTGTGTTAACAAGGGAACATTATGATTCATACACAGCAGAAATGGATGACGAAATATATTCAAGATTTTTTCTTGCAGCGAAAAAGATAAGTAAACTGATAGATCAAAAACTTGGTGTTGAAAGAACGGCATTGGTAATGGAAGGAATGGGTATCAATCACGCACATATAAAACTTTATCCTTTGCACGGTCTTGATGTAAAATTCAAAGAAATGCACGCGGGCAAAAATGTATTCTTTGATAAGTATCAGGGATATATCACAACGCAGATGGGTCCGAAAGCTTCCGACAGCGAACTAAATAAAGTCCTGGAAATATTCAAATAAAATACGGATAAGAAAGTTATTGTAAATATTCAAAAATATATAAGCAGTCTGTTCGATTGCAAAGTATTTCATTAGAGAAAAATGATTAATTAAAATAAACTGACATAAAATTTGAAATACAACTTTACCGAAATAGAAAAAAAATGGCAAAAGTATTGGGAAGAAAATAAATCTTTCAAAACTCCTGATTTAAAAGATCTCGACAGATCGAAACCAAAATACTATGTCCTTGATATGCTGCCCTATACAAGCGGCGACGGCCTGCATGTAGGGCATCCCGAAGGTTACACAGCAACAGATATTATTGCCAGGTTCAAGAGAATGAAGGGATTTAATGTGATGCATCCGCTGGGCTGGGATGCATTTGGTTTACAGACAGAACAGTATGCAATGAAAACCGGAATTCATCCTAAGATCCGAACGGCTGAATCGGTAAGCAGGTTTAAAAGTCAATTGAAGTCGCTTGGATTTTCTTATGACTGGGACAGGGAGATAGATACATCAGATGAAAATTATTTTAAATGGACACAATGGATATTCCTGAAAATATTTAATTCATATTATGATGAAAAAGAAAATAAGGCTAAGCCGATTTCCGAATTAAAAATCCCTGAAGGACTGAATGAAAAAGAGAAATATGAATTTATTAATTCTCAGAGACTCGCATACCTTGCGGATGTTCCTGTTAATTGGTGTCCGGAGCTGGGGACAGTTTTTTCGAATGAAGAAGTACCTGAACAGATAGAAAAAGGTTTTACGATAGTCAGGAGAAACATGAAACAATGGAATCTGAGAATTACAAAATATGCGGAAAGAATGCTGAGAGATCTTGACCAACTTGACTGGCCAAACAGTATAAAAGAACTGCAGCGTAACTGGATAGGAAGAAGTGAAGGCGCGTCAGTAAAGTTCAAAGTGAAAAGTTTAAGATCAAAAGATGAAAATTATATTGAAGTTTTTACTACCAGGCCGGACACAATTTTTGGAGTCACATATTTAATACTTGCTCCCGAGCATGTATTGGTAAAACAAATCACCGAAAAAACAAATAATACCCGAGTTAAAGAATATATAGGAAAAGCTGAGAGAAAATCAGATCTGGAAAGAGCGGAGTTATCAAAAGAAAAAACAGGAGAGTTTACAGGAGCATTTGCAATAAACCCGGTTAATCAAAAAGAGATTCCTATATTGATCTCTGATTATGTGCTGGTGAGCTACGGCACCGGCGCTATCATGGGTGTACCCGGCCATGATGAAAGAGATAATGAATTTGCAAAAAAGCTCGGACTTGGAATTATTCCTGTTGTAGTTCCGGATGAATTCAGTGATGAAGTTCAGGTTAATCGATTTATTGAGAAGACAAAACAGGGCGAAGAATGTTTTTGCGGTGAAGGACGTGTCATCAATTCAGATTTTTTGAACGGACTCAACTCACATGAAGCAATAGAAAAAATAAACTTGTGGATCGAAGAAAATGGCATTGGTAAAAAAACCGTAAGTTATAAACTCAGAGATTGGTTATTCTCGAGGCAAAGATTCTGGGGTGAGCCGTTTCCAATTAATCATTTTGAAGACGGCACCTACAAATCACTGGATGAAAGTGAATTACCGTTAATACTTCCGGAAATTGATTCATATAAGCAGAGCGGAACCGGTGAATCTCCGCTTGCAAATATAGAATCATGGGTAAATACAGTTGATAAAGAATCAGGAAGAAAAGCCAGGAGAGAAACGAACACGATGCCGCAATGGGCAGGCTCTTGCTGGTATTACATGAGATATCTCGATCCGTTTAATGATCAAACATTTTGTGATTCAGAAAAAGAAAAATACTGGATGCCTGTTGATCTTTATATTGGAGGTGCTGAGCATTCCGTACTGCATTTAATTTATGCGCGATTCTGGTATAAAATTTTATTCGATTTAGGATATGTTTCAAATAATGAACCATTCACAAAGCTGTTCAACCAGGGAATGATACTTGGAGAGGATGGTGTAAAGATGAGTAAATCCCGTGGTAACGTCATTAATCCTGATGATGTGATTAAAGAATTCGGCGCTGACTCGATGCGATTATTTGAAATGTTCATGGGACCGCTTGAAGCTACCAAGCCATGGAGCACAAAAGGAATTGAAGGTCTTAACAGATTTCTTAACAGAGTATGGAGATTAATAATCGATGAAAATACAGGCTTGATAAAATCTAATATTGTAGTTGATGAAGAAGACGAAAGAATGAATAAACTACTTCATAAGACTATAAAAAAAGTGACGGAAGATATTGATGACGGCGATATGAAATTTAACACATCAATTTCATCAATGATGATCATCATCAATGAATTATACAAAGCGGAAAAGATAAATAAAAATATAATTGAAAAAATAATTCTGATCTTATCTCCTTTTGCTCCGCATATCTCAGAAGAGTTATGGGAGAGATTAGGAAAAAGCAATATTGTGCAAAATGAGCCCTGGCCAGCCTTTGATGAAGATCTTATCAAAGAAAATACAGCAACAGTGATATTTCAGGTTAACGGAAAGGTTAGAGCAAAGAAGGAGATTGAGTTTGATGCCGATGAAAAAATTTTGGAAGAAGAAGCATTGGATAATGAAAATGTCAAAAAGCATATCTCAGAAAAAGAAATAATAAAAATTATTACCGTTAAAAATAAAATGGTAAATGTAGTTGTAAGGTAAATCACAATTGAAAAAAAAAATACAATATTGGTTAAGAGTGTTTTGGATTAATTCAGATTTGGATATAATTATTTTGATAAAAAAAATTAAAAAAGGTCATAAAATTAGTTCTTGACAAAATAAAATATTTATTGCAATATTGCATTAATTCTAAAAGACAACAATATTGCAATCCAAAGAACTTATATATAAGTTACAGCAAATTGGTTTCAAAGAGTATGAGTCTAAGATATTTTTAGTTTTATTAAAAGGTTCTGCATTAAGTGCTTCAGAGATTGCAGAAAAAGCAAATATCAGAAGAACAGCAGTTTACGAAATTTTAAAATCATTTGCCGCAAGAGGATTTTGCAATGAGATCGAAACAAATACTATACTAAAGTATGAGATGATCGATCCAAGAGTTATTGCAGATAAAATTGAAAATGAGATCGAAGAGAATAACCGTTCTAAGATCAGTAATATTAAAGAAACGTTTAAAGAATTTGAGACATTACATAAGTCAGAAGAATCCTCGGAAAACAAGAATGTAAACATTGAGTTAATACGGGGCTTCAACAGGCATAGACAGGAAAAGTTCATTGAATTGTTTAACTCTGCAAACCACGAAATACTATTCATGATCAGACTTGAAGGATATGTTTCGGAGGAGCTAGAATCAGATGCAAACGACTTTTTTAAGAAAGGCGGAGTTATAAAATCAGTTTATGAAGCCAGTCATAATTTTAAGATTATAAAGGATAGCTCAAGACAGGATGCAACATTTGAAGATCTTTTAAGAATATGCAGGAGATTTGAAAGCTCCGGAGAACAGGTCAGGATATCAAGTTCAGAATTACCAAACATGACCATATTCGATAAAAAAATTGTGTTTATAAAAATCCTGGATAAACTTGTTCCCCGACACAACAATGCTGATATTATTATAAAGAATGAATCTTTTGCAAAAAAAATGATAGATCTGTTTAATTATTACTGGCGTAGTTCATATAAGATCGATGATCTGAAAAAAGCACCATCAATGGAATTTAACAATATCATAAAAACAAAAAAGCAAAAATCACCCATACTCATTAATCAATAAAATAAAACAACCTTTGTCAGGAGGGAACAGGAAATGAAGAAAACAAATTTTAAAATTTTAATAAGATCCATTAATGCAGTAATTGTTGCATTTATATTTAATACTTCATTTGCTGAATCGCTTTCCACAGAATTTATATATGGTAAAGTGGTATATTCAGACAACTTTACTCCTGTAGAAGAAGGAAATATCCGTGTAATTATTTATGACGGCAAAGGTGAAGGAAGAATAATAGAAACCGTAGCAATACAAAATGAGGGGTCATTTAGAATTACTAAAAAACCCCTTGAAAGTACTGATGGAATTAAAATAATGGCATATCCAAATGATATCGATAATTCTGAAGATGTTCCTTATGAAGCCACGGTTGTTGAAGCTTCAAATATTTTGACGGGTAATAAGGGGCAGGAAATTCTGACAATTAAAGTAGAAAGGATCCGGCACAATATAAATAAGTCACAAGGTTATAAAGATTCGGAAAAAGAAAGTAAATTCATTCTGATGCAAAATTTTCCGAATCCGTTTAATCCATCAACACTTATTACATTTAATATTCCTCAGACTTCAAATGTTACATTGAAAGTTTACAATATGAACGGAGAGTCGGTCTCAACATTAGTGGATAATAAGTATATGGTAAAAGGTTCTAATACGCTGGAGTTCAATGCCGGTAGCTTGCCAAGCGGAATTTATGTTTACAGTTTACAGGCAGGGGAATTCAGTGAGACAAGAAAAATGATGCTTTTAAAATAATTACGTCCTTGATAAACAAGTAAGATTTAATGAGGGTTGGGTCTTCTTGTGAAATCCCCTCTTAGGGAAAGGAGGGGATTCAGGGATGTTTTAAAATCCTGTGTAACTTAATAATAAAAATTTAAAAAAGCTATAAGAATTTTCATAGCGAGATTTAGAGAAATTAGGGTTAATAAAAAAGGGGAAGTAACATAGTTCCTTTCATTAGTCAGACATCCGTGAAAATACGGATGTCTTTTTTTTTTATCCTATAATAAAAATCTATCTAAAACATATAATGTTTATTATTTTGTTGAAAATAAATTGTGATGATTCATTCTAAACATTTCACCATAAAAGAAGCCAAAGAATTACTTTCGGAGATTAAACTTCAGTTATTCAGGATTGTTAAGCTTAAAGATTCTTTAAATAAATCGGGATATGACATTCACAGACACCAGTATTTTGGAGGAATGGGTCCAAACGGTACGGGAAAATATCCTGCAGATCTGGAAGAGCTTATAAAATCCGTTGATGAAATTATTAAAAGAGGTATTATAATCAAAGGTATAGACAACGGTCTTATTGACTTTCCCCATATAAGAGAAAATGGTGAGGAAGTTTATTTATGTTATTTGTCCGGTGAAAATGATCTTGAATTCTGGCATGGGATTAACGATGGATTCATGGGAAGAAAGAGCATTGAAGACTTATAAAAAATAATGAGTTATGAAATTTATCAATAAAATACTTGTTCCATCAATTCAAATATTACCTAAGGGCGTTGTAAAGGTCTTTGCAAATAAGTATATAGCAGGTGATAAGCTTTCAGATGCCGTAAAAACGGTTAAGCTTCTAAATGAAAAGAAACTGATGGCAACTGTAGATGTACTCGGAGAATCCATCTCCGATAAAAAGGAAGCCATAAAATCAAAAGATGAGAACATAAGTGTTTTAGATGCAATCAAAAATAACAACTTACAATGTAATCTTTCGATTAAGCTCACAATGCTAGGACTTCAGATAGATTATGATTTTTGCAAAAGCATGGTAAAGGAGATACTTGTAAGAGCAAAAGAAATTAATTGCTTTGTAAGAATTGATATGGAAGACTCTTCAGTAACTGATCTTACAATCAGGATCTTTGAAGAAGCTAAAAAAGATTTTGAAAATTTAGGTATTGTTATTCAGGCAT
>JBDSYA010000110.1:0-4984 GCA_039925865.1 Ignavibacteria bacterium | reverse complement strand
AATTTTTTGTATTTTGCTTTAGCTTTCTTTTCCCGCCACAGATTTATCTCTTTGTGATTACCTGATAATAAGACCGGCGGTACTTTAAGTTTTTCATAAATTTCAGGCCTCGTGTACTGAGGATAATCAAAACCCGTTTCAACCTGGAATGAATCTGTTATGGCAGACTCTCCGTCTCCTAAAACTCCGGGAATCAGCCTTGCTACCGAATCAATAAAAACGTATGCAGCAATGTCGCCGCAGGATAATACATAATCTCCGATGGAAATTTCTTTTGTCACAAGTTTGGAAATTACCCTTTCATCTATACCTTTGTAGTGACCGCAAATAATAATAAAACTTTTTTTTAAAGACAGATCATTTGAAGTTTTTTGATCCAGCTTTTTCCCTTGCGGTGAAAAATAAATCACCTCATCATATTCATGTCTTTCTTTTAACTCTTTAACACATCTGAAAACCGGCTCAGGTTTTAATATCATTCCGGAACCTCCTCCATACGGAAGATCATCTATCTGCTTATATTTCCCGTCTGCATAATCTCTTAAACTGTAAAGGTTCACATCTAAGTAACCTTTAGAAATTGCCCTCGATACTAATCCATTTTTTAAAGAACAATCAAGTATATTTGCATTCGCTGTAATTATATCAAATCTCATAATCTTCAGTCTCCTATTCTAAAAATCCTTCTATCAGATCAACATCAATTCTCTTACTCTTAATATTAATATTCGTAACAAACTCATTTTTGTATGGTATGAGAATTTCTTTACCATTTTCTGTTATACTCAATAAATCTCCGCTTCCATAATTAGTGATCTTCCCAACCTTCCCAATAAACTTATCTTTATCATAAACATCCAGTCCTGTTAACTCATATACATAATAGCCTTCCGTTAATTTGACCCGGTCATTTTCATGGATCATTAATACCAGTGGAACAAGTTCTTTAGAAATATTGATGTTGTCATAACCTTCAAATCTCATGTTGACATATTTATCAAATAGCCTGACATCGGAGATTACAAAATCAAATTCGTTATTGATCTTGTTTATGACAAATTCATCCTTTGTTTCATCGAATAATTTGATTTTATCAAGTTTATTAAATCTCTCAGGAAAATCAGTAAAATAAATTACCTTTAGATTTCCTTTTATCCCGATCGGCTTTACAATTTTACCGATCGATATAAAGTTTTTTTGATCTAACAAGAATGTTTAAAATCAGTTTTCTTTTTTTAACTTATCCGGTATTTCCATCAAAGCTCTTTTACCCTGTTTGGACGCAACTGCTGAAAGTAATGTCCTTATTGCTTTGGCAGTCCTTCCCATTTTTCCTATTACTTTTCCTGTTTCGTTGTCATCAACCTCAAGTATGTATTTAACCCGGTTGTCAGATTCCAGGATTTCTTCTACTCTGACTGCTTCCGGTTTATCTACAAGATTTTTAGCAATGAATTCAATAAATTCTTTCATTTGGGAGCTCCTCTTTAAATTAAGAATATTGAATTGAATATAGTTATAAATAACTCTTATCCTGCCGGTTGTACTTCTGCTTTAGGAGCATCACTTTTTGCTTTTGACTCTTCTGCCTTTACTTTTTTGTTAAGCTTTCTTCTTACTTTCTTTTCCTTTGCTATCAATGTTTTGGAATCTTTGCCTGACAGAAATTTTTGAATTTCAGCATCAACTGATTCAGCAGTATTGCCTTTTTTCTCAAGATGAAATTTTAGCATAAGACCTTCACTCTTCAGAAGATTCCTTACGGTATCTGTAGGCTGAGCACCAACGTTAAGCCAGTACATTACTCTGCTTTCTTTTAATGTTACCTGCATTGGATCAATATTAGGATTATATGTACCAACTGCTTCAATAAATCTTCCGTCTCTCGGAAAACGGGAATCCGCTGCAACTATCTTATATACCGGATAATGAGTTTTTCCCATTCTTCTTAATCTTAGTTTAACCAATTTTTGTTAATTGCTCCTTTTATTTTTATTTAATTTTTATTTTATGATTCTTATATACTACATTTTAAATTCTTTCATCATGTTAGCGGGAAGTTTCATCTTCTTCATAAGACCCCTGCCTTTATCCTTGCTGAATTGTTTCATCATTTTCTGCATATCTTCGAATTGTTTGACAACCCTGTTAACATGCTGAATTGAACTGCCGCTGCCGTTTGCGATCCTTCTTCTTCTCGAACCATTTAGCAAATTCGGATTTTCTCTTTCTTTTATTGTCATCGACAGAATCACTGATTCAATTTTAGGCAATACCGAATCGTCAACATCCTGTGTCTTTAACATTTTATTTGCTCCAGGTATCATTGATATCAGACTGGACAATGAACCCATTTTCTTTATCTGATTAAGATATGACAGAAAATCATTATAGTCAAATTTATTTTTTCTGAATTTCTCCTCAAGCTTACCGCTTTCCGTCATGTCAAATTCCGTCTGCGCTTTTTCCACAAACGAAACTATATCACCCATTCCTAAAATCCGTGACGCCATTCTGTCCGGATGAAACTGTTCAATAGCATCAAGCTTTTCCCCGATTCCCGAAAATTTAATCGGAACATTTACCACAGCTTTTATTGATAAGGCCGCTCCGCCTCTTGTATCTCCATCCAGTTTTGTTAAAATTACGCCGTCATAATCTAATTTATCATGAAATGCCTTTGCTGTATTAACTGCATCCTGACCTGTCATAGAATCTACTACAAACAATATTTCTTCAGGCT
This sequence comes from Ignavibacteria bacterium, assembly GCA_039925865.1. Classification (GTDB taxonomy): domain Bacteria; phylum Bacteroidota; class Ignavibacteria; order Tepidaquicellales; family Tepidaquicellaceae; genus JBDSYA01. The sequence goes on along the minus strand of JBDSYA010000110.1, from coordinate 2,241 downwards.
TCAAAGCTTCTTTTATTCTTGAAACTTCATTCATCATTTCTTCATCTATGGCAAGACGTCCCGCTGTATCTATTATTAATGTATCTCTTGCATTCTGTTTAGCATATTCAATTGCAGCTTTGGAAATATTTAAAGGATCTTTCTCATTATTATCGGAATAAACGGGAATATTAATTTGCCTGCCGAGAATTTTCAATTGCTCAATAGCAGCAGGCCTGTACACATCACAAGCAGCAAGAAGAGGATTTCTTCCTTTTGATTTCAAATACTTTGCAAGCTTGGCTGCAAATGTTGTTTTACCTGAACCCTGGAGGCCAACAAGCATTATGACTGATGGAATTCTGTCTGATAAATTAATCTCAGCTTTTTCCGAACCCATTAATTTAATAAGTTCGTCATTAATGATCTTAACTATTAATTGACCGGGAGTTATACTTGTCAGTACATTCTGACCAAGAGACTTTTCTTTTACATCGTTTATAAATTTTGTAACAACTTTATAATTGACGTCAGCATCAAACAAAACACGCCTTATCTCACGGAGTGATTCATCTATATTGCCTTCTGAAATTTTTCCCTGACCGCGAATTTTTTTTAAAACGCCTTCAAGTTTATTTGTTAAGTCGTCAAGCATTTGTTAATGGAAATATTATGGGAATTTAATTTTAGCCGGTTAAAATACCAATACTAATGAATTTTATCAAGGAAGATTTCGCAAATTTATGACTGAAATGATCTGAAATGACTGAATGAGCAACAGAATAAAACCTCATTGAAAATATTATAAAATATTATTGATATATAATTTAATTTACTGTTTCAATTTTTTAATATTTACAATATTTTAAAACAAAAACCTTATGCTTATTTGCGGAATTGATGAAGCTGGAAGAGGACCATTAGCGGGTCCTGTTGTCGCAGCCGCAGTTGTATTTGAAGAAGGCTTTCTCATTAAAAATGTAAAAGATTCAAAAATTCTCACCGAATATGAAAGAGAATGTTTGTTTCATAAAATTACCGACAAATGTATTGAATATAAAATCATTGAGATTGACCACTTTCAGATAGACGATATAAATATTCTTCAGGCTACTATGAAAGCTATGTATTCTGCGCTGATTACCCTGACTGTAAAACCCGACATTTTCCTCATAGACGGAAACTACTTTCGCCTTCCTGATAACTACCACCTGCAAATTAATCATAAAACAGTAATTGAAGGCGATCTTAAAATTTTTCAAATCTCGTGCGCCTCGATTCTTGCAAAGGTGACAAGAGATAATATTATGCGTGGATATCACTTAAGATATCCTGAATATAACTTTCACAAACATAAAGGTTATGCTACACCCGAACATTATCTGAAGATCAGATCGCACGGTGTTTCTGAAATTCACAGGAAAAGCTTCATGAAAAAGTATAATGCCAACTATAGCTTATTTCAGGATGAAGTGTGTGTATAAAAACCGCCTTGGATCGAATGGTGAATTAATTGCAAAGCAATTTTTATCAGATAAGAAATTAATTTTCATTAAAAATAATTACCGTTATGACCGTGCGGAGATAGACCTTATATTCGAAGATGAAGGAAATAAAATTCTGTTGTTTGTTGAGGTAAAAACTCGGAGAAATAAGAAATTTGGTGAACCGGAAGAGTCAGTAACATTGACTAAGCAAAATCAGATAAAGAAAGCAGCAATGGGTTTTATTTCAGAAAATGAAAAATATGCTGACCATGTTTACAGGATAGATGTGATCAGTATATTTTTAAATGAGGGCCGGGCGGAAATAAATCATATCGAGAACGCTTTCTGAAATCACTGTACGAAAGAATTCAGCAGGCTTCCAAAGAATTTAAACAATGTTATAGAATATTTTCTTTATGTACTTTGTGTTAAACCCTTTGTGAACTTTGTGTTAAAACAAACTCTAATAAGTATAAAAGAGATTTACATTTCTGCACATCCGTCCAAAACGTATTTTATTATTCTGAAAAATTTTAATTATGATCTCTAATTAAATTATTGGATCGCTTTTTCATTTCAACCTTGCCCAAACCCAGCCTTGGCAAGAAAGTGTCTTATAACTAATGAAAAACTTTACCTCAAAGACTCGAAGAATCAAAGTGATATAAATTTGAACAATTTTTATTGGAGTCTTTGAGACTTAGAGGTAAAATCGAATATCGTTTTGGACGGATGTGACATTTCTGTTTACAATTTTACTTTATCCGAAAACGCT
>JBDSYA010000109.1:0-6894 GCA_039925865.1 Ignavibacteria bacterium | reverse complement strand
GAAAATTCTACAGGCTACTCATACCCACTTTTTATAATTGACACGATCATTTTAAAACGTTCATTTGCTTTAAACTCATGAGAGGAGTGTGCAGGAATAACTATACTCTGACCGTTTTCAAGGCAGTAAGAAACATCATCGATAAGAATTTCTGCAGCACCATCAATGACGTGCGCAAAAATGTCAAAAGGCAATGTCTTCTTTTTTAACCCTTCCCCTGCGTCAAAAGACATAGCGGTTATATTTCCGGTATTTTTTTTAATAATAGTTTGACATCTCATTGATTTAGGGCTATAGTCAATTTTTTCTGAAATATTCAGGCATAATGCTTTTTCAATTTCCTGGTCGCTCATATATTATAACAATTTATTTACGGTTTTTAAATATACAGCACAATTCTTTTACAACAAAGGAAAGTTCTAATTTCGAAGCATAAAATAAAGTAATAAGATTAATAACGGCAATCTGACTAAGTCGGATTTAAGAAAATTTTTTTACTTTACATTCCGACTGAGTAAAATAATAACCTTAAGATAAAATTGTGTTATACAATTTAATAAAAAAGTTACAATATTTACACATACTTAAAATTATTTACGATCACTGGCTATATAACGAAAATTATTTTAGATCTTCCAGATTAGTAATTCTTTTTTGCTTAAGTTTTTTGAAATGGGAAGGTGTAAGTCCTGTTATTCTTTTAAACTGGTTTGAGAGGTGGGCAACACTGCTGTAATGCATTTGGAAAGAAATTTCTGAAAGGTTAAGTTCATCATATACTATTAATTCTTTCACTCTCTCAATTTTATGAAAGATTATGAATTTTTCAATCGTGGTCCCCTGTACTTCTGTGAACAAATTTGAAAGGTAAGTATAGTCATAGTTGAGTTTGTCACTTAAGTATTTCGAAAAATTAATTTTAAGCGGTTCCTCAGTGTAATGTATCATTTCGACAATAACGTTTTTTATTTTTTCTATAATTACACTTTTTTTATCATCCATTAATTCCAGCCCGGACCTTTTTAAAGCAATTTGAAGCTGATCCCGTTGGTGCTTCGTAATTAGTTCTAAAATTTCCGTCTCACCCAGGTCTACTTTAGAATAATGAAGGCCTAATCTCTTCAGCTCTGATTTAACAATCATTTTACACCGAATGCTGACCATATACTTAATAAATATCTTCATTAATAAGCCTACCTTTAATTGTAGTTTTTCTATCTAAACGAAAAATTGTATGAAACAGCCGGAACCATACAGTTTTGAATACCGGAGAATAAATCGGAAATAACGTTGGGGTACGTTCTAATCAGCTATCAGCTGATATAAATCATAAATTTTCTTCCAGCTAAATATAGTGATTATAAATTTAAAAAAACGTTCTATTTAAATTTGTATATATAAAAATTCATAAAAATAAATTTTACTTAAACCACTGCTGATTTTAATATAATGTGTGAATGATGTAACTTTTTTCTAAAGTTGTGTAACTATAGTTATAGTGTAAAATGTATTTTTGTCAATTATCTAAATGAGTTAATGAAATCATTGAATAAATTTTATATGTTAAAGTTGTTTTTAAAATATTTCAAAATTTAAAAATTTGGACAGAATGAATAAGAGAATGATAGCACTATGAGACACAGCCGGATATCAATAATTCATCATCCCCCTTTGTCATCACACGCATCTCATTTGAATTCGCCCAACTTTCTTAAAAAATATTTTAAAGAATTTATTAAGCAAGAAAAAATTAAGAGTAGTTACATTAATACCCACTATTAAAGTAGCTAATTTCATTAACGCAAACTGAAAGGAGACTCGATTTAAAAGGTTCATTGTGATTATTACGGTTTTTTAGGAAGATATTATTCAGAAGAGACCATCTTTATGAAAGGAGAAAAAAAGAGTTTCCACAAAACTTTTAAAAACTTTTAAAAACTTTTAAAAAAAGATAACAATGAAAAAACTTATTTTATTCTTTTTAGCAATTACCCTTCTTTTAACAAAAATAAATTTATTTGCTCAGGTTGCTACCAGTTACACTTTCTCAAGCTCATTAGGAGTTTACAATGAATTGCCCGGTGATACAGTCGTAGCGATAGCCTCTCACACAAGTATCGACCCATATCAGCTAAATGATGTGAACTATGGTCCAAACCGTATTCCGTTTATTTTCAAATTTAATGGCGTCAATTATTCAGATTTTATGATCAACTCAAATGGATTTATTACTTTCGGAACAACAGCACCGGGAATATCTAATTACGGTCCTATTTCTTCATCCGAAACTTATAGCGGAGCGGTCAGTGCATTGGGCCTGAATCTTATTGGGTTGTTTGGAACAACTGCAAACACTTCCACGAGCAGTTTTGTTTTAACAAACGTTGCGAATTTTAAAGGTGTAGTAGTTGGCGCGCACATAACAGCGGCTACAGCAATTCCTGCCGATACATATATAACCGCATTTAATACAGGGGCCGGAACTATAACAATGTCAAAAGCTGCAGCAATTCCGACAGCTGGTTTGGTCGTACAAATATCTGCCGGAAGTATTGTGAGATCAACTCAGGGCGCAGCGCCATTCAGAGTTCATACAATACAATTTAAAAACTTCAGGCAATATTTAATAATCGGAGTTAATGATAATTTCAATTTTCAGATTAAGCTATTTGAAACTACAGGTGCAATTAATGTTGTCTATGGTAATATGGACGAAACTACAATTAGTCTGTTTGCACAGGTGGGTTTAAGAGGATCGATCAATACTGATTACAATAACAGAACCAACTCTGTATCTTTAAATTGGGCAGTTTCTTCTGCAGGAACACTAAATAATTCAACATCTTTGTTAAGCAATACGGTTTTTCCTGGATCAGGAAGGACATACATCTGGACTAGGGTGCCTCCGGTTGCATCTCAAATAAAAATTATCGTCCAGGGATTTTATAATGTCGGAGCTAACAGATTAAACATGAGAGATACAGTCAGAGCTTACCTTAGAAATAATACAGCACCATACAATGTTGTTGATTCAGCGAAATCAGTGATTGATTCATTGACCTTCTCAGGAAGTTTTCTTTTCGCAAATGCTTCATCGGGTACATATTACATAGAAATGCAGCACAGAAACTCAATTGAGACATGGAGTAAATCAAGCGGTCAGGTTTATTCAGTCGGAAGTGCAATGAATTATGATTTCACTGACCTTATTACAAAGGCATATGGAAGTAATATGATTCTGAGAGGAACAAAGTTTTGCATTTATAGTGGTGATGTAAATCAGGATGGAATCGTCGATGGGACTGACGTTGGTACAATAGATAATGATGCCGCTGACTTTCTTTCCGGCTACGTTGTCACTGATCTTACCGGAGATAACTTTGTCGATGGCAGCGACTACGCAATAGCAGATAATAATGCTTCGAATTTCGTTACTGTAATGAGACCATAATAATTTTAATTAACTTATAATAATATCAAAATGAAATCAAATATAAAAATATTAGCAATTTTTTTGTGTATTATAATCTCGAATAATAATGGCTTTGCGGGTGATTCAAATTATAAGCTGACAATTCAGAATATGAATTTAGTATCCAAAAATATTTTGGAATTTGATATCAACTTACAGAACATTGGCTCAAAAGAATCAGCTCTTAAATACATCATGGGACAATATTTTTTTGACATCGATTCCAAATTTGCAGGTAGAGATAAGGACGCAATAAATAAAAATCTAACCTGCACAATAGTCAAATCCGAATTACCGGAAGGCCTTATTCCAAGAAATCCGTCTATAGCAGGAAGTGTTCTTCGGTTTGCGGTCAATTCTATTCCATCAAAAGACAATCTTCCTTTGATATCAAATGAATACCCCGGAACCCTGATTGCACGAGTCCGGATACAGGCTTCACAGGAAACATTTTCAACAAATGATATAGGGTTGAAGTGGAGAGTAGGACCTGAGAATCCATTCACAAAAATATTTTCGTATGCAGATAATAAAATATCCGAGGTGCAAAATATAGAGATACAGACTGATGATCTGATTTCGAATAATTCCACACTCAGCCAGATCCCTTCTGAATATGCTTTACTTCAGAATTATCCAAATCCATTCAATCCGACAACAAACATAAATTATGGTTTGCCGGTTGATGGGAATACTACTTTAAAAATATTTGATGTATCAGGAAGAGAAGTTGCATCACTTGTTAACGAATTTCAGTCTGCAGGTTATTATACAGTAAATTTTAATGCAAATAACCTTTCAAGCGGAATTTACTTTTATGCAATTACATCAAATAATTTTTCTTTAACTAAGAAAATGCTGTTAATCAAATAGTACTTAGTACCATGTTTGACATTTTTTGATATAGACAAACATTCAATTTAAAAGCCGGCGGAAGAAATTCCTCCGGCTTTATTTATTTATCCGGCTCAATTAATTTGTATCTCCGGTAAGATCTGTTACATGAAAGCCTGAGGTAAAGTTAACTGCATCATTACCTATTATTGCTAAGTGATTATTCAATTGCAGACAATAATGCTTCAAATTCTATTGCATATTACATTTTAAACAATTGATTACTTTGAAAAACGTTTTTGATAAACGTTATAATTTCTGTGAGTGATATAATTTTACAACTTTGAATACTGATTCTCAGACATTAAAGACCTGATCTCTTATATCAATCACAACTTTCTCAAACTTTTCGGGATATTGAATTATCATATTTAATTTCCGGGCTACTTCCGCCGGTTTAGCAAGCTGATGTTTTTCATGATATTCAATGAAAGTTCCTACCATGCTAAAATCTTTAGGTGCTATTTTTCTCAGGTCAGTTTGCATTTGAGTGTCAACAATCCCGGGCGAAACATTAAATACATTCACAGGATTTTCTGAATGGTTCAGCTTTTGTTCCATGCCGGCTACTTCGCTAATCATTGCTAATCCGGCTTTTGTTGCGCAATAAGTTGACCATGATTCCATGGGTTTGAATGCTGCTCCGGAACTGATGTTCATAATCATCCTTTTACACTCATATGATTGATACTTTTTTAAAAAATTATTCATTAACAAAGCCGGACTGATTAAATTCACATTAAAATTTTCTATCATATTATCTGAAGATCTGTTTCCAAGATGCGAGACCTCGCTTTTAGATGCAGAGTTGTTTATTAAGACTATTGATTCCGCATCTTCGAGTTCAGGAAAATTAAATGCTTTAACTTTTTCAAGGTCCTTCAAATCTGTTTTAATATATCTGTAATTTTTATTAACAATTTCATTTGATCTCGAAAGTCCGTAAATAAAGTTCTCATTATTTTCTAAGAGCAATTCCGAGAGAGCCTTGCCTATCCCTCTGCTTGCGCCTGTAATAAAATAGAAATTCATATTGGTTTTTGTTATAAATTTATAAAAATTCTTTAAAACATAATATTCGTTGATATTTTAACTTAAAACCACTATTGTCCAAGACGTTTTTTATGGTTAAGAAAAATTTTAATTGTGATCACTAATTTAAATAAGAACAAAAACTTCCGAAATCTCAATTAATATCTTAAAATCTTTGAATCGCAGTGAATAAGACTTAGGAAGTTTATCAGCTCTGTAATTTCTTATATTTTCGGTATTTCACTATATCTTATTAACACTTTTTTCTTCAGCCTCAACCGCCATGGCAAGAGAAGCTCTTCCGTTTTCTTCAGTAATTTTTCTTTTATGTTTTTATCAAAAATATATTTAAGCTGATCAATAAACATTGCAACGAGCAGCTCGCCGTAAATATGCATCTTCTGACTCTGCTCGCCCCAGTGTAACTCATACTGCTGATAAACTTCATATTCTTTCCCGTTCGAGAATACATTTCTTCCATACTATTTTTTAATTCATTAATTAAAAATTTATAATGTTTTTATACAGGAAGTAAATCTTTTAATTATATTTGCAAGCTCGGACTTACGTTTTATTTTTTTTGAAATTCTGCTATCTTCACTTCAACAAAGGTCTTATTATTAATTTTACTGTCGAGCCAGCATATATAATCAAAATATTCAAGAGGAACTCTTTCATAAGCATCCTTACTCAATTCCCGGAGCTCTTTTTTTAAAATGGAAAATTCATACTTAAGATTATCACTGACCGATAATTTTCGGATATATTTTAAAACCACTTCTTCAAATTTATAAAGTCTTTTATTTTTATAAAAAAATCTATAAGTGTTTATTAATGCATATCTCAGAAGCTCAATATTGTTCAGCTCATAATGAATTAAAAGATTACAGATCAGTGTATTGGAATATATATCCATCCTTACTTTCTGATTAAGATTTAAAATCTTATTATTCCATTTCAATGCATTTGAAAAATCCCCGACAACAAAATAAAGGTAAAATAACTTTTCATATAAGATGATCTCAGTAGATTCAGGAACTTTTGATCCGTATTTTTTCAAACCTTTTTCAATCGAGCCGATCATCGATAAACCTTCCTTAAACCGGCATGAATGTATATTGATAAGAATTTCGATAAGGTATGTGCTGAAAAAAATATACTAGCGGAGTTCTATACTGCTTACATTATAATTTCGCATAGCCTTTATCATCTCAAAGCTTTTTTTATATAGCCCTAGATTGTATGATGCTGAAAGATGACCACCCATCGCAAGGATATGTTCACGTGAAAACTCCGGTATCCTGAAATCGTTTTTTTTAATTTGTTCAATTAGTTTCACCGATGAAATTCAAAGTCATTTCATCATCATTCTCAGCCTGGTAATAAATAAATAATATCAGGCAATACAATATGCGCGATTCATAGGTTAGAGCTTTTTTCTCATCTTTGATTAGCGGGTTTTTTATGATCTTTAAATATTTATTTCTTACCTCAGT
>JBDSYA010000108.1:0-2647 GCA_039925865.1 Ignavibacteria bacterium | reverse complement strand
CATTTTTTGTCAGAGTCCATGAAGTATCAATTCCCCTTTGACCGAACGTTGACGTATAGGTGGCATTCATTAATTCAAATGGTCTGAATACAATAGGCATTACTCCAAGGTCTCTTTGATCAGTATTTATTGTATCGCCGTATTCATAACTTATTTGTGTACCGGGAGTGATATTTTGAGGAATGACTTTAATAATGTTTTCGCTAATTGCGGATTTAATAACTTTAGGAAGTGTGATAAGCCCACCTAACGGATCATAATAATATGCAGTTACTGAAAATTTGTATTCAGTGCCGTTAATAAATTCTCTCTGAGCAAGTGAATCTCTATCGATCACTAAATACCGCGAAATGCCGTTATCACTGCCTCTCTGAACGATACCGTATATTACACCTTCATATTCATTCAGATAAACACTGTCGATAATATTCTTTACGCCATCCTGTATATCAAAAGTTTTTATCAGAATAGTATCACTTGCTGACGGACTAATATTGTTTGGTCTTATCTGGTAAATATTGTATCCCTGAAATTTATAAACCCCTCCGGATAATTTATTTTGAAGCATTACCTTTTCAGCGCTGTCATTCCAGGATAAATAAATTTTACCGTTGCCCGGTGCGTATGCAGAAACCTTTGGAGTAGGCGGTGAAACAAGTACATCAAAATTATTATCGAAAAATCTCTGTGCAATTCTTGCACTTTGTTTTAGCTTAGTGACGCTGTTTAAATTGTTTGAACCTCTTGCGATAATCTGGGCAACTAACATTGATTGTGTATCTCCCGGATTAACAATAACCGGACCCGTGCATTGCAAAAATCTTCTGTCATCTCCACCTGCTAAGAGCCATCCTGTGTTTGATTCAGGATCTCCTGAAAAAGCAAAGTTTGTTATCATACCTGCAGGAGTTACCCAAGAGGTACCGTCTCTTCGTTTCCCCTGCAGATTTAAATATGTTTCCCTAAAATTGCTTGGATCACCAATTACGGGATTTCCTCCTGTATAAGTATTAAATACTGATAACCCTAAATTTTTATAGTTTGGTTTTACAATTAAATTATTACTTCCCGGAGGATTAAAATATTTTAAAGTATCTCCCAAACTATATACTTGCGCTCCGCGGATAAATAAAAATCCAACGGCAGGTGGTGACGATCCATAAGATGCGTCATTATTCGTGAAATTATATGTGAACCCTAAATTCAAAACTGTATCGCACCCAACTGCATCATCAGTTGCCGAACCCAGATCATCATCCGTCCATTGTGCAAAATAACATTTCGTCCACGGAAGACTTCCTCTGTTTATGATTCTGTATTCAGTAAAAATGATATCATTGAAACTACCGTATGGTTGTGTGATGGACCAATTGGTCTGAAGTATTTGTGCTTTCAGGGGATCAGTGCTTCCGGCATTATTTCCATGCGATTCCGGATAACCATCAGTGTTAGAATAAAACATTGTCTGGCTTCCTATCAATAGAGGTTTCCCGTTTGCATCAACATAAGCTCCCTGATTAACAGGCCAATTAAGATATTCGGAACTTGTACTGTCGCCTTTTTTTATACTGTAAACTCGGTAAGCGGGATCATCCTTGCCTTGCGGAACGCCATTGTTATCAATATATCCGGGAAGATATTCATAGTCAAATTCGGCAAGAGCAATTAATGTATCATCACCAACTACTGCACCTATCCATAAACCCGAAGCATATCTTGCAAATTTATTTGAACCTTTCGGCCATTCGAATCCTGAGTTTCCGGTAGCAGGATCTCTGTTAAAACTTCCGTTATTCCTGTACCATGTTCTGATATTATTGCCTTCCATTTTTTTTGAATCAATTACAGCTGAGATCTGATAAGGAAGATTTGAATCACCGTTACTATTTCGCGGATCGTCATTAATTTTATTAAAGGATAAAAATATCAGGCTGAAGCTCAGTAATATTGTAATAGAAGTTTTATTTTTCATAAGAGGGCTTGAATATTTTTATACAATTTTATACAATATAGAAATGTAATAGTATCAAAGCAAAGATTTCTTTTTCAGTTTTGTAAGGAGTTTTATTAAAATAATTCCCTTAATAACATACTAATATCTACCGGAAAGTTGATTTCGAATCTGTTTTCGAATATTTTCTAATAAAATTCTCAGGACAGGATTTTCGATTTGTCGAATATTGTAGGTGTATTTTTTTGATAAAAATTACTTAATTTAACTTCATATGACTATAATTCTCAGAACTTATCATTTTCGCATGCTCCTTTTGGAAATTTATGGATGCTGATATATTAATTGGATTTCAGGCAATAGCATTTGAAATGAAGTAACGGGCTTTAATATTAAATAAAAAGATAATGTTTGCGCTAATCTGCGATGATTATCTGTGAGAAATTTTCGCTGCAAAAAATTTGTCGTGTACCAAGGTGTTTCCCTTAACAAAGAAAATGTAAGTTACTTTTAAAATACTTTTTAAATATATTCATTCACTTCATTATTGTTCTGAAAATTTTCAATTAACTCGTAATAATGTCTGAATACATCCACCTTCATAATCACACTCACTATTCTTTATTAGATGCCATCTCAACAGTTGGCGGTCTCGTTGATGCGGCAGTGGAGAATAAAATGCCGGCAGTTGCGCTG
>JBDSYA010000107.1:0-4887 GCA_039925865.1 Ignavibacteria bacterium | reverse complement strand
AGGATCAAACAGCAGCTTTCTGAAAAAGATATTCTTGTTGAGGAATGGGGAGGAAAATTTCAGTGTGTCGAAATATCTGCAAAACACGGAAAGAATATAGATGTATTGCTTGAAAAGATCCTTGTTGAATCTGAGGTGCTTGAGCTAAAAGCCAATCCTGATAAAGAAGCTAGAGGCGTTGTGCTTGAGGCAAAGCTTGATAAAGGTAAAGGGCCGATGGCAACTGTGCTTGTTCAAAAGGGAACACTTAAAATCGGAGATACTTTTGTTGCAGGAATTTTCAGCGGGAAAGTAAGAGCAATGTTTGATGAGCGTGAACATAAGATGGATGATGCAAAACCATCAACGCCCGTTGTGTTGTTAGGCTTTGACGGAGTTCCGCAGGCCGGTGATACATTTGTTGTGCTTGAATCTGAAAGAGATACAAAATCAATTTCTTTAAAGCGGCAGCAGCTAAAACGTGAACAGGATTTCAGACAGGTGAAATTTGTAACACTTGATGACATTTCAAAACAAATTCAGGAAGGCAAGCAAGTTGAGCTTAAGATCATTCTTAAGGCTGATACAGACGGTTCGGCTGAAGCGCTTGCGGATTCGCTGCATAAGCTTACTACTAGTGAAACCAAAGTTCTTGTAATTCATAAAGCGGTCGGAGCGATCAGTGAATCAGATATACTTCTTGCTGAAGCTTCCGGAGCTATTGTGATCGGTTTTAATGTCAGGCCAAATCTTAATGCAAGAAAGCTTGCCGAAAAAAATAACATTGATGTAAGACTTTATAATATAATTTATAATCTGATAGATGAAGTAAAGCATGCACTTGAAGGAATGCTTGCTCCGGACATATCAGAAGAGGTAACAGCAACAATTGAAGTCAGGCAGGTTTTCAAAGTGCCTAAATTTGGAAACATTGCAGGATGTTATGTTCTTGACGGGAAAATAAACAGGAACAATAAGGTAAGATTACTGAGGGAAGGTTTTGTGATCTTTGACGGAACTATTTCTTCGCTGAAGAGAATAAAAGATGATGTGCGTGATGTAGAGTCAGGATATGAATGCGGTATAGGTCTTGAAAATTTCAACGACATAAAAGTTTCCGATATAATAGAAGGTTACAAGATAGTTGAAACAAAACGTAAGTTAGTAACTCAATAATTATACAATAGTATTAGTGAGCTGCCGGTTGGAATTTAAGATCGAATAATCTGTGAATTTTCTAATCTAATCTCATCTGATAACATAATAGTTCTTAAATTTATAAGAAGAAATATTTTTCATGTCCATAAGAACAGAAAAAGTTGCCGAAGAAATTAAGCACCGATTAAACACTGCCATGTCTAAGGATCTTTCAGAGATAGGAGGACTGGGGCTTGTAACAATTTCTAAAGTAATGATGTCTCCTGACCTGAAACTTGCCAAGATTTACCTTAGCTTTCTTGGAAATACAGAGCCTGTAGATAAATGTCTTGAAAGGATCAATGGCAGAAAAAGGCATATTCGATTTCTTCTGGCAAAGCTAATCATTCTTAAGTATATGCCGGATATTATTTTTTATCATGATGATACAATTGAATATTCCGATAAGATCCAGAAACTTCTCAATAAAATTAAAACAGATCCGGAATAATCTGAGTATGGAAATGAAATCGATCAGTTTCACATAACAAATTGAAAATTATAATAAGTTTTAGAGTTACTGTAAAAAAACTTGCAAGAAACTACAAACGAAATTCCGAATTTAATTTCTCAGGAACCTCCCGCCGGTAAAATTTTTCTGATCGACAAACCTTTGGACTTCACAAGCTTTGATATAGTAAGAATATTTAAAAAAAGTTTTAATATAAAAAAGGCGGGCCATTCGGGAACTCTCGATCCGAAAGCGACCGGGCTCTTAATACTTTGTTCAGACAAGATGACGAAAAAAATAAATGAATTTATAGAGTATGATAAAGAGTATGAAGGAATAATCAGGATCGGTGCTACAACTAAAAGCTTTGATACTGAAAATGAAGAGGAAAATATTAAGGAGTCGGTTAACATTTCAAATGAAGATATTGAGAAGGTTCGAAAAAGTTTTTTAGGTGACATTGAACAATTGCCTCCAATGTATTCAGCGATCAAGCATAAAGGAAAGCCTTTATACAAAATGGCACGTCAGGGTCAGGAGATAGAGAGGTCATTAAGAAAAATTTGTGTTTCGGATTTTGAAGTAAAGAAATTAAATGATAAAGAGTTATTTTTCAGAATATCCAGCAGTAAAGGTACTTATATACGAACTATAGCAAATGACTTTGGTGAACGGCTTGGTGTGGGAGGATATTTGAAAGAATTGAGAAGAACCCGAATCGGGATTTTTAAGCTTGAGAATTTTATTGATGAGATAAGAGGGATTAGATTTAAGATTTTAGATCTTTAAATAAGTTTTTTAATCGCTGACTTGAGCAGAGTAAATTTAAAAAACGATATAGTTCTTCCTTTCTATTTACTATTTGAAATCCATTCATAAAGTCAAATCAAATCCTCTTTTAAAGACGGAATTAACAATACTCAGTAAATTTAGCGGACAAAAATCAGAAACCGCTAATTTCCAACTTTAAGATTTGATACTGAACCTATGACTCCAAATGCATTTAACAGCCACAAGATCACTACAATAACAACAACTATATTCAAAATGGATTTTATCTTTCTGTCCATTGGAATGTAAGTATTGATTAGCCAAAGCAAAACTCCAACCACGATCAGAACAATTATTACTGTTAGTAAAGGCATAACTTCTCCTTGTTATTTAAATTTTTTATATTGGCAAAAGTATATTATATAATTTTAACAAAACATATAAAAATTTAAAAGATTTGAGACCTTATCTGATTTGATTAAAATATTCTCGTCGAGTTTTTAAAATTATCATTGTACGTACTGCATAAACATTAATTGTACTTTCCAAAAATTTAAATAAAACTTGGTAGTTATATTAAATCTTTAACTTGTACTTCACCGCTTTCTTTCCCTCTCCTCACGATACTTTTTTATAGCGTCAAGTGAAGTAACCCAGTTGCGTCCTTCTTTATGAGCTTCGATCTTTCCCAGCCGGGAAAGCAAATTAAGATATTTTTCGGAATAAGGAGTTTGTTTTGCTATTTGCGATAGCGGGAAGAATTTTTTGGATTTCAATTTTGCAGGTGCAAGTGCTTTTAAGTAAATATTCAATGAGCGTTCGGCTGCCTGTGCAATGAATCTTACAAATGAAACATATTCTCCTTTATCTGCTTTTGATAATGTATCGTAATATTTTTTTCTGTCATTATTCAAAATTACAACCATCGGAAAACCTTTTTGCATTAATAATAAATTCATAATTAGACGCGCTGTCCGTCCGTTTCCATCGGCAAACGGATGAATGAAAGAAATTTTGTGATGAACGATAGCAGACATTTCAATAATATGAATTTTATTTTTATTCCTTCTTATCCATTCAAAAAGTTCACGCATTTTAGCAGGCACTTCATATGCTTCGGGAGGATTGTGCGCCGAGCCGGTTATAATGACATTACCGGTTCTGTATTTCCCTGCTTCTTTAGATTCCGTTTCTCTTAAAACCAAGTGATGAAATGCTCTTAAAGTAACTTCGGTAAAAGTTTGTTTCTTGTCTTTTCGCATAAATTCATGTAAATATTCTAGCGCTTCATAATGATCTTTTACTTCAAGATGGTCTTTGAAAGATTTACCTTTAATGGTAAGTCCTTCGTTGATTACGAGAAAAGTTTCTTTTTGAGTCAACGAATTACCTTCGATGGCATTGGAATTATAAGTCATCTCCAGCGCAAACTGTTCACGCAGTTTATTAACCAAAGAAGATTGAATTGGTCTCAACTTTGCCAATTCATTCAGCTTCTTATCAATTCTTACTTGTATTTCTTTGTTTAGAAAACTCATTTCTTTAGTTTACTCTAATGGTTACTCTAATATGGTATGGTATGAATAATATAGCTATACCATATTAAGAATTAAATGATTGAAATTATGAATTGAGTGAAAATCCATAATGCTAACCAAAATAATTTTGGTAAAAATATTAATGGAGAAAAGATGCCGGTTACTTAGAATCAACGAAAAGATTTAGGTGAAGATTTAAAAAGTTGTCTTTAAATTGTAGTTCATAATTCGTAATTTCAAATGTTGAAACAGAGAGAGATGGCAGAGTGGTTGAATGCGGCGGTCTTGAAAACCGTTGAAGCGGCAACGTTTCCGGGGGTTCGAATCCCTCTCTCTCTGCAAGCCATAAGTCTGTAGTCATAGTTGTAATTTTGAAATATCGTAAACCTTCCTGGAAACAAGAGGGTTTTTTTATTTATGAGTGGGATTGTAAAGTAATTATAATTAAATTTAGTCTAAACATTTTGCATAATTAAAAATCTAATATTATGAAAACTAAATTTTTATTACTAAGCCTGTTCATTTTAAGTCTTACATTTCAATTTGGGTGTAGCGCGGTAACTGAGACTCTAAGAAATGCAGAACGCCTAAAATTCAAATTAGGAACTGTTGACAACTTTTATCTCGCAGGAGTTAAACTTAAAAATGTCGGATCACTGAGAGACATTAATATATTGGACGGCGCAGCTTTAATTGCAGCGTTTGCCACGGGACAGATGCCCGCCAGATTTAATGTAAATCTTATCGCTAAAAATCCGGATTCACCTGGTGGTTCTACAGAAACCAATTCATTAATAAAACAACTTGACTGGAGACTGTTGATCGACAACAAGAATATTGTTAATGGTTCGGTTTCTAATATAAGCGTGCCCGGTGTCGGCCAGCAGGTTATAATTCCAATTCCAATATCAATTGACCTTCTGAAATTTTTTGGTGACGGCGGTTATGAAA
>JBDSYA010000106.1:0-10380 GCA_039925865.1 Ignavibacteria bacterium | reverse complement strand
TCGTTAAGATCTGTACCGCAGCCTTAAAAAAGTTTCCTCAGTTTAATGCGAGCATTGATTTTGCAAATAAAGAAATCATTTACAAAAAATATTATAACATTGGAGTTGCTGTTGATACGGACAGAGGATTGCTGGTTCCGGTAATAAAGAATACCGATAAAAAAAATATTACAGAGATCTCCTCTGAAACGAATGAACTTGCTGAAAAGGCACGTAACAAAAAAATATCACTTGAGGATATGGATGGTGGTAATTTTACTATTTCCAATCTTGGCGGAATTGGCGGAACAAGTTTTACGCCTATAGTATATTCTCCTCAGGTTGCAATTTTAGGAGTTTCAAGGGCAGGTTATGAAGCAGTATTGATCAACGAAAAATTCGAATCAAAATTTATTCTGCCGTTAGCATTAACATATGATCATAGAATTATTGACGGGGCAGACGCGGCAAGATTTTTACGATGGATTTCAGAGGTTCTTGAAAATCCCATGTTGATGATTCTATAGGCATATCAGTCAGAAAGATCTTTAGAGTTAATTTTTCTTAAAACTTTCTTTACTGAAGTTATTTTCTTGCTTTGAATTCTTTTTTCTTCAGAAGATTTTGAAGGTTTTGTTTTAGTACGGATTTTTTCTTCTTCCAATGCTTTGTCAATCAGCGAATAAAATTTTTTTATTACCTTAACTTTATTCATAAATTGAGACCGTTCAGTTTGTGAAGTCAATCTCAATATCCCATTCTTATCGATCCTGTTCTGAAGTTTTATTAAAATTTTTTTCTTTTCATCCTCAGTCAGTATATCAGAATTAATTATATCCAGTGTAAGTTCGATCTTTGTTTCAAGTTTATTCACGTTCTGCCCACCTTTGCCGCCACTTCGTGAAGATTTAAAAAGAAATTCTTTCTCGAAACTTTTATTTTCGTTCAACATAATCTTTTTCATTCCATAACTTTTAAACAACTAACAACTAATTTATCTCTTCGGTCTGTATATATGAGTACTCTGTCCAAAGAACACTTCCGCCGACTCCATTAACGTTTCGGTCAAAGTAGGATGAGGATGAATTGAAAGCTTAAGATCAGTTGCGTTTGCATTCATTTCAATTGCTAAAACTCCTTCTGCGATCAGATCACCTGCCCCCGGACCAACAATTCCAACACCAAGAATTCTTTCTGTTTCAGTGTCTATAATAAGTTTGGTCAGTCCATCAATTCTACCAAGAGTCATTGCTCTTCCCGATGCCGCCCATGGAAATTTTGCAACCGTAATATTTATGTTTTGTTTTTTTGCTTCAGACTCCGTTAAACCGCACCAAGCCACCTCCGGATCGGTGAATACAACGGCGGGAATAGATTTTGGATCAAATATTATATCATGTCCTGCAATAATTTCAACCGCTGTCCTTCCTTCATGAGAGGCTTTATGAGCAAGCATTGGCTCACCTGCTACATCGCCTATTGCAAAAATTCCCTTCTCAGAAGTTCTCATTTGATTATCAACTTTGATAAAACCTTTGTCATCTCTCTCAACTTTAGTATTCTCCAGACCAAGATCTTTTGAATTTGGCTTCCTTCCGATTGACATCAAAACTTTATCAAAAATTTTTTCGGATGTTTTCAAATCTTTATCTTCAAACACAACTTTGATTCCTTTTTTTTCTTCTTTCATTTCTACGACTTTAGTATTCAGCATTATTGATTCAAACATACTCTCCACGGATTTTGATAATACAGATACAAGATCACTGTCTGCACCTGAAAGAATGCGTGGAAGCATTTCAACTACTGTTATTTTTGTACCCAATGAAGAGTAGACTGTTCCGAGTTCAAGTCCAATGTAACCTCCTCCAATGACGAGCATGGTTTGAGGAATGTCTTTTATTTCTAAGGCTGTTGTAGAATCAAGAAACTTTGGTGAATCAATGGATAGCCCCGGAATTTTAGAAGGAACAGAACCTGTCGAGATTATAGCATTTTCAAATTCCAATATTTCCTTTTCACCATTTTCTTTAATAATTTCCAGGCTTTCTGCATTAATGAATTTGGCCTTTCCCTGAACATAGTCAACTTTTCTCTGTTTGGTCAACTGTCCAAGTCCGCTAGTAAGTTTTTCAACAATACCGTCCTTCCACTCTCTCATCTTATCGATCTTTATCTTTGGTTTCGGAAATTCCACTCCGAAGTATTTTGCTTCTGCAGATTCTGAGATAACCTTTGCGGCGTGAAGCAAAGCTTTTGAAGGAATGCAGCCTCTGTATAAACAAACACCTCCCGGATTTTTTTCATTGTCAATTAATGTGACACTTATTCCAAGATCAGCGGCTAAAAAGGCTGCTGCATAACCTCCCGGTCCCGCTCCAATAACAACTAATTTTCTTTTGCTCAAATGATTTAATTAAATTTTTTCAGTTCATAAATTAGTATTGTATCTCCTAAGACACAAAGGAAAAATTTATCAGATGCCTGAAGTACAAGGAAGAATAAGTTAAGTTCAATTCACTACTCTTATCAGGTCCTTTTAGGTAATTATATTGTTATCGTAATTTTATAAATAGTTTTAATAAAAGATTGAAAAAAAAATTAAAACTTATTGGTTCATTTTAATTGGACATAAGAAAACTTTTTCAATGGACACTTAAAATTTTACATTAGAATTGATTCTAATTTTCTATATATTGCTGATATTTAAAAATTAACTGGAAAGGAAATTAAATGAAAATTTTAAAATACTTATTTATTTTGTTATTCATTACTTCTGTAGGTTATGCTCAGAATGTAAAGATTACAGATTACAAAGTTTCAGTAAGTAATGCAAGAAAACTCTTGCTTAGTGGATTTCACAATTGGTCACAAACAGGTGATTCAGTAACAAACAATGAATTCAGATTAGACGGTGATTATACTCAATTTTATTCCTCACTGCCATTTGCATGGAATATTGATGTTAATGCTTTCACCAGCGGAAAATTTAATGATACGGTCAGAGTTGGTTATGATCTGTCAACAGATGTAAGGAAATATTTTGCAAATACAACAGGCTTTTTTGGATTTGCAGGTTTAAATTCCAACTATCTCAGAGCAAGAACTGATTCGGTGGAAGACAGACCTTCGGCATCTGTAATTGGTGGTTTGGGTTATGGTAGATTTCTGGATGCTACTCCAATGTTCAAAGCAATCAGAATCGACCAGGAGCTTAGAAGATCGGGTATTACAACAAAGTATATGCCTAAAGGGACAATGTTAAGAATCGCAGAAATTTTAGACAGAGAGAGTGAATACAGAGACAGGTATAAAGATATCTCTGAAGCAAAGTTGATCGAAGCAATTATGAAAGAAGTTGTAAATTCAGGAGCTTCAAAATCTACAGACCTTAGTGCTTTCGGTTACTTTCGGATAAGACAGGTTATATCAGGAACTAATCAATTTGTTACACAGCGTTTATATGGCGGTGACGTCAGAGTTGGAGTGGGTTATGAATTTTTGACAAGAAACAAAACACTTAAAACTCCTCCTGCTACATTGAATTTATTAGGAAGATATTCTTATCCAATCGATCTCAGACAACAAATTAATCTTTCTGCAGCGGCTAATACGCCTTTAGATTCAATGGGATTTAAGCTTTTCGAAGGTCAGGGAGCAATGGATTATTCGTTTACATTAACTAATAAGATTCAATTAGTTGCAGGTTATAATGTTAACTTCAGAAGAGTTTCAGATCAAAGAGATATTGCTGTGGCTGATCACAGAGGATTTGCAGGTATGAGATTCTATCTTGAAAATTATATTTCACTTGCACTTACAGGTAATTATGAAAAGCCGCACTTTGGTGAAAAAAGACTTTCAAGCAATGTCAGCCTAATCTATACAATATTGTAAGAAGTTTTTATATTTAGATTTAAATAAGGGTGCTGAAAGAAATTTCAGCACCCTTATTTTATTTGTATCTGCAGGCATTACCTGTCATTGTTATTCCAAGTAAATTTTCTTCACCAATATTAAACTCTATAGTAAGATATTCTTTAGACCGGGTTAATACCTGTACAGGATTGGCTTCATTGACTATCAGGTAAAAAATCAATGCAGAAGAAAGCGCGCCTGTTCCGCATGCAAGAGTTTCACCTTCGACTCCCCGTTCATAACTTCTGATCTCAATTTCACCTCTTTCTTTAGAAAGTACTTTCACAAAGTTTACATTTGCGCCGTCAGGCAAAAGGTCTTTATGCATCCTGATATTTCTTCCCCACTCATTAATATTAATTTCATCCAGACTGCTGATCCTGGGTTTTTGTATCTCATCAATAAAAACTACAATATGCGGAGATCCGCACTCTACATATGAGCAGTTAAGTAATTCCCACCAATCCTGAAAATGCACCTTGAGTTTGAAATTTGATTTGATGATTGTTGGCGGAGGAAATAAAACAGAAATCTGATCATCGTCAGATGCCTTGCAATAATAAATTTTATTTACAGCTTCAATTTTAAGATCTTTTTTTTCTGAAATCAGATTATCATTTATAAATTTTACTGTACATCTTAATCCGTTACCGCAAAGCGCATCACCGGTGCCATCTTTATTAAAATAATTCATTTTAAAATCTGAAGTGTTGGATTTTTCAACAAAGATGACTCCGTCAGCGTCATGATTAATTACATCGGATGTGAGATCGAGAACAGTTTTTTCATGATCAGCAATTTTATTATCAAGATTATTCATCATAATAAATTTATTGCCGGCTCCCGAATATTTTTGAATCAATTGAAAACTCCTCTTGAGTTTGTTTGCTTGGTTACTTTAATATCTCTAAGCTGTGGTGCTTTGATGCGTATTTCCAGTGAGAATCCTCTGTAAATTCCAGTGGGATACCAGTTAAAGTTCAGTTCCCAGGAATTCAGATCCCTGTAAGCCGTTATGTAAGGCGCAGTGATTTGTTTGTTAATTACATCATAACTTGTTGAAAATGTAAACCTCCATTTGTCCGTTAAGTTAAATGCAATATTTCCGGTTAAATTCGAAATCCTGTTCGCTAATAATGGTGTAGGCCGGGATTCGGCATAATAAAATCCAAGTCCTCCTGTAAAAGGAATATCAAACGAAACTTCATCTATTTTATTTGTTCTAATGTCCTTGTAGTCTCTTGGGTTTGTAACAGAATCTATTTTGGCAAGTGTATCAGCTTCTGTTACACGGGTTTTTCTGTTTGAAAATCCAAAGTCAAAAGATGTTGTCATGCTCAAATTAAAATTTGTAAGGTTGGCAAGTTTTCCATCCGTATCTATCAGGAATTTATTAATTCTTGTATCAGAGACCCGGTCGTACTTATATAAATTAAAAGACGCACCTCCCGAAATATTGAGAAAACTGCCGATGTTTGTCCGGAAGCTTGTCCCGAGTTCAGAGAATTTCAGTGAGTCCGCAGCAAAATTATAATTTATTCCCGCATCAAAATTAAGTAACTGAAACTTATTTTCTGTTGAATCATTTACTCTCGTTTTCATTTCAAATACATTTCCTAAATTAAACGACAGCGATTGCGATTCATTTGACGGGGCGCTTCCGAAAACTTCCTTTTCAAAAATCGAATATTTAATTTCCTGACCTGAGGCATTCCGGTATGTGTTATAATATCCATAAGATGGTTTTGAAAAGTCCGGCTGGAAATTATATACAATTGAGGGTGTAATCTTATGCCTGATTCCCGTAACATTAAAAATTTTCGGCGTAAAGATTCCAACAAAATTAGTAGAAAAACTTACACCCGTAGTAAAATATCTCAATGCCTTGAAACCGTTAATGTCTGTTGTTGTCACAGAGCTGTCAGAAGGATTGAAAGTTTTATTGACATATTTATGATACCAGATTTCATTGTAATTAAAAAACGGAGCAATATTAATGAACTCAAATTTCGGAGTTAATCCAATTCCGACAAAATGTCTTAATCCTGATCGCCAGTCGTTGTATGTACTGTCAAGGTTTAAGTTGGTTTTCAGAGTTCGTTTGACTCTGTTGCTTAGAAGGCTTCCGTTGTAAGAAAAATTTAAGTATTCATAGAATTTTTTATTATATGATTTTGATAGTTTGGATTCAAAAGGGAAGGTCTGTGAAATCATAAAATTCACCAATGGAACACGTTCGGTGACGTCACCGGTCTGAAGATTTTGATCTCTGAAATAATTAAGGTTAAATGAATATGGAGTGCCTTCCCAGATTTTTGAATAAGTAAGATTAGATAAAACATTCTGAAGCAGAAGTTCCGGCAATGAATTTGTAGTGACATTGTAAAAATTCTTACTGCTGACAAATCCAAGATTAGCATCGAGTCTGGAAGTGGGATTTATTTGGTGATTGTGATAAACATTAAGCCCCCATGCATCCGATCTGTTAGTACCTACATCTGTAGTTTCACCAACTCTTATCCTTGAATAGCCTCCGTCAATACTTCCTGTGAAATTATATTTTGAAGCATATCTGAATCTTCCGTAAATATCTATTCTGCCTTTTGTAAAGAAACTTCCGGTTAGTGCGAGGTCGGTAAAATTATTTATTGCCCAAAAATACCCCAGCTTTGAAATATACTTACCATAGCTTGCATCATCTCCAAATGTAGGAGGGATAAGCCCTGATGATCTTCCTGATTTATTAGGAAAAATTGCGAACGGCAGCCAGAAAAGCGGAACACCTTCAATGTAAAGAAAGACTGACTGTGCAATTACTTTATCATTTGGGATCACTTTCATTTTTGGAGAAAGGAAATAATATTCAGGATCTTCCCTGTCTGTAGAAGTTGTATAAATTCCGTTTTTAATGAACAGCACATCACTCGTTACTTTTTTTATCTTATCTCCGAAATAGTATCCTACTTCTGCCTCACTGAAACCCATGGAAACACTACCCTGCTGTGTTTTGAAATTATATGTAAGACGGGCACCTTCATATTTATCCGATCCCTGAAACATAAGCGGAGTCTGAATAAACTTTCCTTCTTTTACTGAATCCGGTATTCCGTATGCTTCGAGCAACAGCAGTTCCTGATCAATTGTAATTCTTCCGGCGTCAAGTTTAAGGTCTTTATAGGTCAGCTTCGCTTCATTATATAAAAAGACTTTTTTATTTTTCAGATCATAAACAAGTGAGTCTTTAGAAGAATAATAAATTATTGCATCAACATCAGATTCAGCCACCCTGTTAGTGTCTGTAATTTCTGTAGGTTGAAGGATAGTTGTATCCGGAATGGTTTTTATATTGAGCGAATCACTGAAAGTCTGTGAAAGGCAAATATTCCCTGTAAGTATAATAATGTATATGAAAAAATATTTCTTCATGAATTATCATTTTACGGAAAAAGGTTGATTAAAAAAATATAATAAATCTGTAAAGCTGAATGGTAATTTTAAAATATAAAATGAATGCTTTTATCTTAAACATTCTACGCATACATTAATATTAGCTGAAATCATTTCAAACCGTTTAACATCTATTGTACACTAATTGTAAACTGAATGACTCAGTGGAATGGTGCGAAGTTTTAAAAAAATTACCGGTAATAATCATCTTCAAATCCGCCATAACTCCCGCTTTCACCCTGAGTAAACATACTTCCGACAAGATCTTTATAAATAACCTGCATATCTATTTCGGCTTTTGCAATTTTTGAATTCTGGTGAAGACCGTCCAGCACAAATTCCATCAGAGAAGCCAGCTCCTGCTCACTTTCGTAATACTGCGGAAATTTTTTCACAAATTTTTCAAGCCCGTCAACTTTTTTAAGCTCAGTATAATATTCCTTGAATGTCATATCATCTTTCACATTGACCTTACCTCCATACTGAAACCATTCGACAATTTCTGAATATGGATCCTTCACTTCTTTCTCCGATGTAACCTTCTTTCTTTTCATCAGAGGATCGGGAAAATACTTCTTGTATATTTCTCGGACAGATTTTGACACCAGTGCCCTTGCAACTTTAGTTGCCCCTTCCTGCTCACCTTCAAATACAAGCTCCACCTTACCTGTAATTCCCGGAATTATTGAAAGAGCGTCGCACATTCTCGGCATTATCATATCATCATTATTGATGATAGCACGTCTCTCTGCATTACTGATCAGATTTTCAATGGATGAAATAGTAAGTCGTGCACTGACTCCTGATTTCTGATCAACATATTCACTTAATCTTGCCTGTATTGCAGTCATTTCAATTATCTCTCTGAAATAATATGGTATGACGAGTTTCTTTTTCTTGTCACGGTCTGTCCAGGAATAAGTCTCAGTGATCTTGATACCGTCTTCCAGTTCTTTTGGATAATGGGTTATGATCTGTGAATCGATCCTGTCCTTCAGTGGAGTAATTATATTCCCGCGGTTTGTATAATCTTCAGGATTTGCTGTAAAGATCATCAGCACATCAAGTGGAATTCTGATATTGAAGCCTCTTATCTGTATATCTTTTTCCTGCATGATATTCAAAAGCCCGACCTGTATTCTCGGCTGAAGATCGGGAAGTTCATTGATTACAAACACTCCCCTGTTTGTCCTTGGAATAATCCCAAAATGAATTGCACCTTCATGTGAATAGTGAAGCCGCTGATTTGCCGCTTTAATAGGATCAATGTCACCGATTAGATCTGCAATATTTACATCCGGTGTTGCAAGTTTTTCACTGTACCTCTGATCACGTGAGATCCATTCTATTTCTGTGTTGTCACCTTGTTCACTGATCCGGTCAACTGCAAATTTTGAAATTGGATTTAATGGATTGTCGTTGATCTCTGAACCCTTAACAATCGGTATATATTCATCCAGTAAGGTCGGGATAAGACGGGCGATCTTTGTTTTTGCCTGTCCTCTTAGTCCGAGAAGTATAATGTCGTGCTTTGCAAGAAGTGAATTTACGATCGACGGAATAACCGTTTTATCATATCCGATAATCCCTTCAAATATAGGTTCTTTTTTGGAAACTTTTTTTATAAGATTATTTCTAATTTCATCTTTAACAGAAAGCACTTTATAGCCTGAGCTCTTTAGCTGGCCCAGCGTTTTTATTTCTTTAAAATTCATAATAAAATTTAAAATTGCATTTGTAAAACCGGAATTGATAACAAGTTAGCCAACCTGAAGATTCAAATCGTTTATTTTATTTTTTTATAGATCTTTTTTAACTCAGTGATATAATCACTTTTTATTCTTTGAAATATTTCTTCGGATTCGTCCTTATTATAAATGTGAGTTGAGTTATTTCTGTCAATCAACATATCTAAAACAATTTCTTCATTTTTAATAATACCATATTTAAAAGCTTTTCTTAAGCAATCTCGCGGAGATTTACATTCGATGCCTTCGTCATAAAGAAATATTTTCAGACTCTTCCACATTAATTCGAAAGTAAATTCAAATCTTTGTATAACCCCGTCTTTTTCTAGTTCTCTTTTTGCTTCTTTAAGTCCCTGTTCCAAAGAAGTCAAAGCATTGTTAAAGCTGTGTAATGCTACTTTCAAATCATCTTTCATAGAGTATCTTTCCGGTCTTCAACACCAGATCTTTAAAGTTTTTATCAACAGAACTTAAATAGACAATATCAAAACTGTACAACCCGGTTTCTTCATCAATTTTTTCAGTTATTAACCTTCTTGTTCTGTTATCCGGCTTCACTATGTCAACGGCTAAATCAAAATCAGCATTCTTTCCGTGTTTACCATTAGCCCTGGACCCAAATAAAATAATCTTATCAGGATTTAAATTTTCTTTTAATATATCTATCGCTTTTTCTAAAACTTCTATTTCTCTTCCGGTCATAAAAATTCATCCGTTAAATTGTATATAAGAATTAAGAAGTTGTATCTTTTCTTCTTTCTCTGTCAGGTCATACAGCATTAGATCCCTTATCGATACCATTCCTATAAGGTCTTTTCCGTCGATAACCGGAACATGACGGATATTTTCCTGCTTCATTATCTGCAGGCAGTAATCCGGACTGTCGTGTGATTCTATTACTATCACTTTTTTTGTCATCACTTCATCTACAATAGTATTAACAAGATCCATATCCTTGGCGATGCACCGCCGCATAAGGTCTCTTTCAGAAAAAATCCCTTTGAGTGTAAGTTTTTCCGACTGTTCAAGGACCGGGACTGCTCCGATATTATGCAAGCCCATGAATTTTGCTGTCGCCAGAATACTCATTCCGGATTTTACAAAATGCAACGGTCTGTCTCCTAAAAGTTCTTTTAGAGTTTTCATTTTAGACCTCCTTTATTTTCTTTGAAAATATGTAATAAAAATTCAATTAGCAATTATAAGAATATGTAAACGGCATTAATAAAACTCATTTAAGTTTGTAAAGAATTTTTTATTTTAATCAATTGGTTAACTGATTTGTAAA